>NZ_CAKKMI010000009.1:0-110937 GCF_918698105.1 Pseudomonas brassicacearum
GTTTTCAACCCTCCGTCCTGTGTTCATGCAATGAGGTCAACGGATGTCCCACTACTGGCACTGTGGGGCTTGATGCATTAGTGCCTCGTTATAAGAGCAAATGAGCTCGGATAATGATTGAGGGATGAGATATGGCGGTGACCACGCAGGGCATCAAGTTGGACGAAGAAACGCGGGCCAGGCTGAAGTCGGCGTCGGCTAAGTTGGATCGCACCTCCCATTGGTTCATGAAAAAGGCAATCCTGAATTTTATTGAAAGAGTTGAAGGCGGGGCTGGTATCGAAGCGTTTATAGCGGATGAACTTCTGGAAAAAGATACGAGGCGCCACAGCATCGCACGACGGCTTCGCAAAAATTGCAGCACTGATGAATTGACCTGACCGCAAAAGCTAAAACTTGCTTCAGGATAATTAAAATACAACTTTTTGTTGAGGATCGACCGATGATTCAGGTGAACGATACCCGGCTTGTAAGCAAGCAGACCACGTTCGAAGAAATTCCATTTATTGATATCGCGCCGTTACTCGACGGGAGCGATCCGCGAAAAGTGGCGCGACAGATTGGCGAAACGTGTGAGAAAGTTGGTTTTTTCTATATTAAGAATCATGGCGTTTCTCGCGCATTGATCGACGCGATGTATGCTCAGACGAAAGGCTTCTTTGCCATGCCTTTTGATAAAAAGAATAAGTTGAACGTGGTCAATTCAGGTCCCACGCTTCGCGGCTACATTCCCATGTACGCGGAAAACGTCGATCCGGAAAATACCCGCGATTTCAAGGAATGCTTCGACTACGGCGCCCACTACGACGAAGTGTCGCCTTTCTTCGGGGCGAACTTGATGCCGACCGAGCTTCCGAAATTCTCGGATGTCTGCGACGCCTACCATGATGCGATGCTTGACCTGGCGCGCCAGCTCATCAGTGCCATTGCACTGAGCCTTGATCTGCCAGCGGACTACTTCGAAAAACTGCAACGCCAAACGATCACCATCCAGCGCTTGTTGCACTACCCCTCGCAGAGTGGCGAAATCTCACAAAAGGAGATCGGGATCGGAGCGCACACGGACTATGGTTTTCTGACGATCCTTTTCCAGGACAAGGTCGGCGGCTTGCAAGTACGCAATCGCGCGGGTGAATGGGTAAGCGCCCCACCGGTGGAAGATACGTTCATTGTCAACATCGGTGACCTGGTGCAAACCCTGACGAATGATCGCTACACGTCGACGATGCACCGCGTCATCAATACCAGCGGTGTCGAACGGTATTCCATTCCATTCTTCATCGACTTGGACTTCGATGCGACTGTCGAGACCGTGGCGACGTGCATCAGCGTCAGCAACCCGGCCAAATACACGCCCTACACTTGCGGACAACACAAATACAGTCGCTTTGTCGCCAGCTACACCCACCTGCAGGCTGTCGAGGCCGTCTGACGCCAACCATGGGTGGACCCGGTCACCGTCTGCCTAGAGACGGTGATTGTCCCGGGAGGCGTTGGGGTTACCCATAGGTATTCGACGAAGTACGTTCGTCACGAGGTGCCACACCAAAATACCCACGATAGCTTCTGGTGAACTGTGCAGCTGAACCAAAGCCGCACAGCGTGCCAATTTTCAGGACGGGCGATGAGGTCTGCTTCAACAACTGTTGTGCCCGGACTAAACGCAGCTTGAGGTAATAGCGCGCCGGAGAAAGGTCCAAATACTTATGAAACAGTCTCTCCAGCTGGCGACGTGAAACACCGACCTTGAACGCCAGCGCATTGAGTTCGAGGGGCGCATCCAGATTGGCCTCCATCAACAGGATGGCCGCTTGTAGCCTGGGTTGATTTTCGCCAAGTGTGTGCTTGAGCGGTATCCGTTGGTGATCCTGATCATCTCGCATGCGTTCGTACATGAACATATCGGAGATTGCGGCTGCCAATTCACGACCGTGTTCGCTCCTGATCAAGTGCAACATCATGTCCATCGGCGCCGTGCCACCGGCAGAGGTCAAGTGATTTCTATCGATGGAGAACAGGTGCGAAGTGGTCTGTGCTCCAGGAAAGTCTTCGCGCATCGCCGCCAGGCATTGCCAATGAACACTGCACCTGTGTCCCTCCAGCAGTCCGGCCTTGGCCAAGGCCCAGCTTCCTGTGCAGATGGCCCCCAGTCGGACGCCCAGGTGGGCCTGGTGCTGCAACCAAAGCACCTGTTCAGGGCTTACGCTGTTCTGAATACCCATCCCACCGCACACGATCACGGTACTTAACGCCGAGGCATCTTCCATTTTCGCGTCGGGCGTTATTTGCAAGCCGGCACTGGCACGCACAGGTTTTGCGTCCTTGCCCAGGGTTAGCCATCGATACAACTCTCTGCCGGAGAGCTGATTGGCCATGCGCAAGGGTTCTATGGCCGATGCCAGCGAGATGAACGTGAAATCATCCAACAAAAGGAATCCGATGGATCGTGGGGCAGGGCCCTGCGAAGTGGACACGGTATTGTGCTCCTCTTGGGGGCATATCCAAGCGTTCAGGCAATCAGAGTTCCGCACCTGCATGCCACTCCTTCCAGGCAATGGAAGAGCGCAGCCCCAGGCCCAGGAAGGGTTCCGGTGGATTCCAGCTGGGGTCGGGTTGATCGAGCATGATGTCCAGCAGCTCACTGTCCATTCCCACGGCGTATTCGGCGATCAGTTTGCCTGCCACGGTGCTGCGGGTCAGGCCCAAGCCGTTGCAGCACACGGCGCTGAACACGTCCGGGGCGATCTCGCCGAAGACCGATCCGGAGTTGCGCGAAATGCACAGCGCGCCGCCCCAGGTGTATTCGAACTGCACGCCCGGCAACATCGGAAAACGTGCCTCGAAGGAATGGCGGTGAGCGCGACGTACACGCTCAAGCGTACGGGGACTCGCTGCCAGGCGAGGGTTGTAAGTGAAGGAATTGCGGATGCAAATCCGGCCATTGGCGAGCCTGCGCACGGTGGTGCCCAGCGGGTCGGCGGGAATGAGCCCCCAGCTTTGCTCGCCGCCCAGGCGAGCCTGCTCCTCGGCGGTCAGCTCTCGGGTCAGGCTGGCGTAGGTGTAGACGGGCAGCAACCGACCCTTGAGTCCAAGCTGGCCGAACGGTGCCGCGTAGGCATTGTTGGCCATGACCATGCGTGGCGCGCAAAGCACGCCTTGGGCGGTCGTCAGCGCATGAGGTTTGCCAAGCTCAATGTTCAATACCGGGCTGTCTTCATACAACGTGACGTTCGCCGGCAACGATTGCGCCAGGCCCCTGCATAACGCGGCAGGTTGAACGAGTACGCAACCGGGGGCATGCAGCCCCGATTTGTAGAAGTCGGTACCGGTGATCGCTTTCATCCGCGCGGCATCGAGCATCGTGTAGGGCTCCCCCAATCCGCTCAGCCCTTTGGCAAAGGACTCAAGAGCGGCGATGCCTTGTGGATTGACGGCACCATGCAACTTGCCCTGCTCGCGCCAATCACACTCGATGCCTTCGCGCTGGACGATCTGGCGCATGAAATCGATGCCGCCACGGCTCAACCGGATGATTCGCTGGTCGGCGGTCCGGTCGGAGGTGTAGCTGTGGGACGTCAGGTCATGGGGCAAGTCCACCATGAAGCCGGAGTTGCGTCCGGCCGCACCGAAACCGACCCGCTTGGCGTCGATCAACGCAATCGACGCCTCGGGTAGAAGTTCGGCCAGTCTCCGGGCGGCAGCCAAACCCGCCAGGCCTGCGCCGAGCACCGCCCAGTCGGCCCTGACGGCGCCTTTGAGCGGGTTGCTGGGCGCGGGGGGTGACAGCGTTTCGTACCAACCGGGTTGACCATCGTTTTGAGGTAGGAAATTACATTGAAGCTGCATGGCAAACGCCTCCGCCGTATATGTCAGGCGCGATGAGCCGTCAGCTGTTCATAAACAATCTTGAATGCGCTTTTCTCTGCATCGCTGAGCGGTTGCAAAGGCAGGCGGGTCACACCCACCGGCTGGCCGGCCAATTCGCAGCCGTGCTTGATGTACTGGCAGAACTTGCCGCCTTGTTCGAGCAGGTTGAGCATCGGCAGCAGCCGGGTAGCCAGTTCACGACCTTTGATCATGTCCTTTTCCACGACGCACGCCTGGTACAGCGCGACATGTTCTGGCGCAAGGAAGTTGGACGCGCCGGCGACCCAGCTACGGGCGCCCCAAGTGAAAAATTCCAGCACCTGGTCATCCATGCCGCAGCTCACTTGCAACTGATCGGTGTGTTCGTTGAGCAGGCCGTGCATGCGTTCAATCGAGCCGGTGCTTTCCTTGATGGCCTGGAAGTTGGGACGACCCTTGAGCCCGTTGATGAACGCCCAGGACATTTCAGTTCCGGTCCGGGCCGGAAAGTTGTAGAGCATGATGGGCATGTCGAGCGCGTTATCGACGCTCAAGGCATGGACCAGCAGTTCTTGTTGTGTCGGTTGGCAGTAGTAGGGCGCGGCAAGAAGAATGGCATTGAAGCCCACTTTTTTTGCATGAAGGCCCAGCGTGAGGCTTTCCTGGGTGGTGGTGGCGTTGATACCCGCCATCAAGGGAATACGCGATTTGGTGTAGTCGGCGATGAAATCGAAAAGCGCCAGCCGTTCATCGTGGGACAAGGCATAGTATTCGCCCGTCGTACCACCGACGATCAGGCCATGCACACCTTGTTCGATAAGTGAGTCAATGATGTTTTCCAGCGACCTGAAGTCCACGGAGCCCGACGTATTAAAGGGAGTTACAACGGGAGTCCACACGCCATCAAAGTTCATACAGTGCCCTGTTATTAAAATAGTTGCGGTTTTGGTTTGTATGCAGATTACGGGGGGCAACGCTGGCGCAAAAGTAACATTTATTAACGTCAATACATGACCCTGCGTTATAAGTTGTCGCCGGGCCAATAGGGATCGCTGCTGGACTCGTGACTCACACCACTCATGATCAAAGTGCAGGCAGGCAGCCTGGGCCACGGCCGTGCAATCTGTCAGTAAACGCTATATTTCGTAGCGATTTTCCTTCGAGGGGGGACAGTCGAAGAAGGTGCTATAGCATTTGCTGAAATGAGGGGTCGAGACGAAACCGCAGGCAATGGCGACGTCAGTGACTGACAGTTTGGAGTTTTGTATCAAGCGACGCGCTTCTCTAAGTCGTAGCTCCAGGTAGTAGCGTTGAGGGGACGTGTTGATTTGTTCTCGAAACAGGCGTTGGATCTGACGCTTGGAAAGTCGAACGCATTCTGCGAGCAGATCCAGGCCCAACGGCTCTTCCACATTGCACTCCATCAGCTTGATTATTTCTTGCAGCGGCGCAGTCACGTTACGACCTTGAACCTTGGCCGAGGTCCGGAGCCGAGACTGGTGATAATCCAATAGATCAAACACAGCGTCTGCGACTTTAGGATCGAGGGCTGCGTAAAGCCATTTCATCATGATTTGAAAGGCGCCAGCGGGGTTGGACGCCGTGAGTCGGTCACGATCAAATACACCTGTGTCCAAGGTTACGGTCGTGTTAGGTGAAAACTCCGACAAGGCGATGCGTTGCTCTGCATGGATGGCGCATCGGTAGCCATCCAGCAGTCCTGCCTTGCCCAGGTACCAGGCACCATTCCACAACCCACCGAGCACAATGGGCATGCTGGCGAGTTTGTTCAGAAGCTTTGTCAGCCCTTCCGGGACGACTCTGGGCGTGCGTAGCCCGCCGCAGACAACCATCAGATCCAGGGCCGCGATCCTGATATCGGTCAGGGGCGTGTCGGGTCTGATGGGTATTGCCAGGTCGCTGATGACCTCGCAATCGTTGCGACTGAATGTATGGACTTTTATCGACCCGGGCTGGATGAGGTTTGCAGTCATCAGCACGTCCAGGCACTGAGCGAAGCACGTCAGGGAGAAGTTATCGAGCAGGAGAAACCCTACGCTCGATGCTTTGCTGGCCTCAATCGATTGACTCATGACTTGGGCTTCGTATCCAGCAGGAAACTGTCGTCGAAAGGGTAGTGGGTGAGCAGTTCATAACCGGTTTGCGTGACCAGCAGTTGGTTCTCCAATTTGATGCCATCCTGCCCACCCACTTCACCCACATACGCCTCGACACAAAGGGCCATGCCTGGCTGTAGCTCACCTTCGTATCCGTAGGATTCCAAGTCTTCCGGGTAGCGAATGCTTGGGTACTCGTCACACAGGCCTACACCGTGGTAAAGCACGCCGTATCGTTGCGCCCGGTAGGGCTCGGGCAGGCGGTGCGCCTGGGCGGTCAGCTCGGTAAAGCGTACGCCTGGCTTTATCAACTCGGTGTTGTGGATGATGTGGTCATGGGCAATTCGATAGAGGCGCTTTTGTTCGGCTGTTGGCTCGAGTCCCCCACAGATCCAACTGCGGGACATGTCCACGCACATGCCGTAGGTGCCAATCAGGTCCGTGTCGAACGACAATAAGTCGCCATCGTTCAATACCCGTGGGCCCGACTCCTGGAACCACGGATTGGTGCGTGGGCCGGAGCTGAGTATTCGCGTTTCGATCCACTCTCCGCCCCGGCGGATGTTGCCGGAGTGCAGGGCGGCCCAGATATCGTTTTCCGTCGCTCCTGCCCGCAAGGCCTGATGCATTTCGGCGATGGAGGCTTCGCATGAAGCCACTGCGCAGCGCATTGCCTTGATTTCGTCGGGGCCTTTGATCATCCGCGCAAACTCGGTTACTTCCTGGCCGCTGCAAATCTCCACCGCGAGTGCATCCAGTGCGCGTACGCCTGCGACCTCGATCCGGTCTACCGCCAGGCGCCGATTGGTTCCGGCGTGTTGACGCAGCAGCTCGTCGATTTGACCTGCGAAATGCCGGGCATGGCGATCGGTGTGCTCACCGGTCTCGAAAAAGAAGAAAGACGCGCCGCTGCGTAACTCGGTAACCAATGGCAAGTGGGCAGAGAGGTGATCACAGCCATGGAAATCCCACAATACGACGTGGCCGCTGGCAGCCACGAAACACGCTCGCGCGGGATTATGAGTTGTCCACAATTGCATGTTCGTGGTGTCGGTGGCGTAGCGGATATTCAGCGGGTCAAACAGTAGGATGCCGCCCAGGTCACGGGCTACCAGTTGGTCGACTATCCGCTGCAGTCGATATTGGCGCATGGTCGGTAGATGAGGCGCTTGCAGGCCCAATTGGGCCCACTCCGCGAAAGCCAGTGGTGTAGGTCCTATCTCGACGCGATTGTTGTCGTCGATGGAGCCGTCGGCTTTCAGCGCAGCTGCGCGCTGCCTGGCTGGGTCGATACGGCGAGCGCCGGCCGGAACTGAAAAAGGTGAAGTCGTCATGAATCCCATCCTGATTTCATTACAGAAGGGGCTGCTCAAGCGAGTGATAGTCGAGCAGCGGCGCAAAGAAAAAACCAGCATGAATACCGCAATCAACGTACCGGGATACATCGCCACTTCACCCAGCCTTGAGGACAACTGTGCCGATGACTGGATAACCATCGGACACAGCACGTCAGTCATTCAAGGCCAGGCTGGGTGGCCAGGCGACAAGTGCGCCTGGCGAAGGGGGAGGGCCGTTACTTGCTGGCTTGGGTCGCCGCCCGGGAAGCTTGGAGCCAGGCGTCGAATTGCTGACGGTGAGCAGCGATCCACTCCTTGGCATGCCGGGTGATATCTGCTGGCTTGTTCTCACCCTTTTGCATTCTCAGGTTCTGCGCACTTTCGTCGTCAGTACTGATCTGCATTTGCGAAAGAAACTTCAGGGCTGCTGGATTCTTGTTGGCGAAGTCCCTGTTGAGTACCGCCTCTACCTTGTCTACGGCGAAACCGAGATTCTTGCCTTTGTACGAGGTGTCGACTTTGTTGTTGCCGCCTGGCAGGTCGGTGTACGGCACTTCGAGCCACACCACGTCTTTACCTTCGACCAACACGCCGGCGATCCACTGAGGTACCCAGGTGTAATAGAGGATCGGCTGGCCCTGTTTGTAGCGGGTGATGGTATCTGCCATCAACGCGAAATAGGAGCCGCGATTGTGGTTGACCGTTTTCTCAAGACCATAGGCCTTGAGGTGATGGTCAATGGTGAGCTCACAGCCCCAACCTGGGTTGCAGCCGGTCAGGTCCGCTTTACCATCGCCGTCGACGTCGAACAGCTTCGCGATCTCTGGCTTCTTGAGGTCAGTCAGGTACTTGATGTTGTAGGCGTCAGCCGTCTTTTTATCGATCAGATAGCCCTGCAGTACCCCAGGCATGACATCGCCTGCCTTGACCATGTCCTCGTCACCGCCCGCTTTCTGGTAGAAGGAGTCGTGGAGCTTGTCCCACACGTGCACAGTGAAATCCGCGTCGCCGCTGCCCAAGGCCACCAGCATGACGGAGTACTCGGTTTCCTTCGGCTCCTTGACCTTGTACCCCAGCTCACGCAGACCCTCCATGGCGATCTCACCACGAAAGCGCTCTTCGGCGATGGAAGGAAAGATCGGCGTTACCGATACACCATCGCCTGGCTTATCCGCCGAGGCGATAGCATGGAATGACAAGACGGTCAGGGCGACAGCCGAGATGCACCGCCGGATGTTGCGGGAGACTTTCAATTCGCACATTTCACATACCTTTCGCTGTTTTTTTATTGAAGTGCGGCAGTTCTAATCGAAGTTTCAAGCAGTCTTGCGCTGCGCTGGAGGCTGGCGTGAGCCAAAGAGGCGCATGACAAGCCCGACCGGACCGGTGTGGTACCAGCGTAAACTTGGGTCGGCTTTGCTGCGTTCCCCCATGGCCTGTGTGAGGCGATCAAGGAAGATTGCGAGTAACACCAGCCCGACTCCCCCTACGGTGGCCAAGCCCATGTCCAAGCGGCCGATACCACGCAGGACCATCTGCCCCAGCCCACCGACAGAGATCATCGAAGCGATGACCACCATCGACAGGGAGAGCATCAGGGTTTGGTTGAGGCCCGCCATGATGGTTGACGTGGCCAATGGCAATTGCACGCGCATGAGCATCTGCCGCGGCGTGCAGCCGAAAGCGCGGGCAGCCTCGATCTTGTCCTCCGGCACTTGGCGGATACCTAAATTGGTCAGGCGCACCAGTGGCGGAAGGGCAAAGACGATGGTCACCAGAACGCCGGGGACGTTACCGATGCCGAATAACATCACCACCGGTACCAGATAGACGAAGGCCGGCAGCGTCTGCATGGCATCCAGCGCGGGTCTTATGGCCCGTTCCAGGTGGTCGTTCCGGGCGCTGATAATTCCCAGGGGTACCCCGAACAACGCACAGAAGAACACTGAGGTCAGGACGAGGGACAGCGTGGTCATGGATTCGGACCACACGCCGATCGAACCGAGCAAGGTCAAGGTCACCAGGCACAGCAGCGCCATGCGCTTGCCAGCCAGTTGCCAACCCAACAGCGACGACAGCAGGATCCCGATAGTCGGGGGGATACTTTGCAGGACGTACTCAACGCTGTTGAGAACTTGGTCGATCGGCCAGCGGACCGCCCTGAACACGTCCCGGAAGTTGTGGACGAGATAGTTGAGGGCGTTTTGCACCCATTCACCCAACGGGATGATCGCCGACTGGAAGGGGTCTAAAAAGCTGAAATCTGACATGGTGGCTACCTCTTTTGTTTTCACCGACGCTTAATGGCGACTCAGGGTTTGAAGTAGCTGACTCTTGGAAAGCGTCCCCTTGAGGGCGCCTGCGCGGTCAAGCACCGGCACTGGATAAGGAAGCGTCGCGGCGATATCCAGCACGTCATGCAGCGGTGTATCGAGGTAGACGGGGCGTTGTTCGTGCAGGCTGTAGCGTTGACCCGCCACGTCCGGCGCTACGCCACCGTTGCCATCGGTATCAACGACACCCAGCAATTGATCTTGCTCGTCGATCAGATAGCCATAGGGGGTGCCTGCCTTGAAACTGGGGGCTTTACCATTCACCCGGCAGATCATTTGCGGATCCAGTTGAGCCACATCTCCGGCAGTCAGCACTCTCGAACTGTCGAACCCCTTGAAGAAGTTGCGCACATAGTCCGTCGCCGGCTGGTTGATCAGTTCCTGCGGAGTACCGATCTGGACGACCCGGCCACCCTCCATGATCGCGATGCGGTGGCCGATACGAATGGCTTCTTCGATGTCGTGGGAGATGAAGATGATGGTGCGCTGTTGTTCAGCCTGCAGGCGGATCAGCTCGCCCTGCATCTCGCTGCGGATCAGTGGGTCGAGGGCCGAAAATGCCTCGTCCATCAGCAGGATCGTCGGATCGTTGGCCAATGCCCTGGCCAGTCCCACACGTTGTTGCATGCCGCCCGACAGTTGATGAGGGTAGCTGTGCTCCTGGCCCGCCAGGCCAACCTGGCTCAAGGCTTCCCGAGCGCGCAGATGGCGTTCTTTCTCCGGCTCGCCGGCGATTTCCAGGCCAAAAGCGGTGTTCTCCAGCACACTCATGTGGGGCATCAGGGCGAAGGACTGAAACACCATGCCCATTTCCTTGCGCCGCACGTCGAGCAAGGCTTTATCCGAAAGCCCGGTAATTTCGCGGCCGTTGAGGTGAATGCTTCCCGAGGTGGGTTCGATCAAGCGATTGAACAGGCGCACCATGGTTGATTTGCCAGAACCTGACAGTCCCATGATCACGAAAATTTCGCCTCGCTTGACCGAGAAACTTGCATCAAATACACCGACCACGTGGCCGGTTTTATCAAAAATCTCGTTCTTGTCGGCGCCATTGCGCAGCATTTTCATGGCGATGTCTGGATTAGAACCAAAGACCTTAAAAATGTTTTTTACCGAAAGAATTTCATCGTCATGGCTCATACGACCCTCTTCTTATCTTTATGACCAAATATTTAACTTGTCTCAGTCGCTATTACAGCTGGAGGGCAAGCGCATATTGGCAGTCCGTTCGAATACCGAACGTGAGTCATTGCGGTGCGCCATAGTTCTGCCTTGAACTGTTGAGTCATCCCGTGGCTCATGCGCACCCGTTATGGCGTTAGTCACCTTCATGAGGCGTCCAATGCCATGTTCTTATTTATGTATGGAAACTGTTAAATCAAATGGACGATTTATGTCCGGCCCGTCTCGGTTTGCGCTGCTTATAGAACGCTTGAAGCCGCTTCCGTCAGGCGCCGGGTCATGACCTCGCAGTACCAGTCAACGAACTGGTTTACGCCGTTCTCTACCAGCGGTGAGTACGGGCCCGGTTGATAAGCGGGTGACGTGACGCCGACCTGGGCGCCTTCTACCAGGCGTCGATCCTGGTCATTGGTCGCCATCCAGACCTTGGTCAGGCGCTCGATATCGTAGTCCACCCCTTCCTGCGCATCCTTGTGCACTAACCAGCGGGTGGTGACGACGGTCTCGCCCGGGCCACGAGGCAACACTCGGAAGCTCAGTGCGTGGTCGCCAAGAAAGTGATTCCAGGTCGATGGATAGTTGAAGTACAGCAGCGCACCGATATTATCGACGCCACTGCGATCCAGGCGTCCGGTGACGGCAGGCTTGCCGTCCATGGTGTAGCTGCTGGCACCATCACTGAGGGGAATCCGGGTCATCCGATATTGACCTTCGGGATCCATGTTGATCCGGCTGGCCAACCCTGCTGCCTCGCAAGTGCTCCAGTGGGCGGCAAGCTCGGGATCTTCGTCACCGCCGATGCCCTGGACGGATACGTTTTCTACAAACGACTTCAGCAGTTCTGGGTGGGTCCCGTCACAGTGATAGCACTCGCGATTATTCTCGAAGACGAGTTTCCAGTTACCTTTCTCGACCAGGTGCGCTTCGAAGGCAACTTTGCAGTCTTCCAGATGGTGAGGGCCAATGAACGGCGAAACAGCGCTGCGGAACTTCTCGAAATCCGGTGCCGCCTTGGCGACGCAGACATAAATGTAGCTGTGCACCACTTCACAATGCGCCGGTATAAGCCCATGGTCGGCCGCGTTGAAGTCCGGGCCCATGTTGCCGGCGTAGAGAAGCTTGCCATCGAGTTCGAACGTCCACTTGTGGTAGGGGCAGACCAGTTTCGCCACCTTGCCTTTTTCCTCGGTACAGACTTTCGAGCCACGATGGCGACAAGCGTTGTGGAACGCGCGGACGTCACCGTCTTTTCCTCGTACTACGACTACCGGGTAATCACCGATCTGCAAGGTCAGGTACTGGCCTGGCTTCTCCAGTTCAAACGTGTGCCCCGCAAAAATCCACTCCCGATGCCAAATCTGCTCCAGATCCTGGCGATACAGATCGGCATCAGAATAAGCGGCGCCAGGAAGACCATGCTGCGGTTTACGCTGCTTGATCAGGTCTAATACATCGGTGTACTTAGGCATTTCTTTCATGCACTCCTTATTATCGGGGCTTAGTGCAGCGTTTCTGGTCGCCCAGATAAATCGCTGACTTGGCAACGCTGCGAACTTGTTTCAACGCTGTGTCCAATTGAGCTAGCCTTACGGCATGGATGCGCCGGATTGCGGTCGCTACTGCTTGCAAACAGTCTAGGACGAGGCCATAGGCCTGAAGAATCGACATTTTTTATGGGGTAATGATGATCTACTGTCATGGTTAAGCAGACCGAACCCGATCAGGCACTGATCAAGATGCCCTCGCTGCGCGCGGTCAAGGCCTTCCTGGCTGCGGCCAGGTATCAGAATTTTACCCGGGCCGCTGAAGCGCTCTGCGTGACGCAGGCCGCCATCAGTCGCCATATACGGGATTTGGAAGAGCATCTCGGGACCGAGCTTTTCGATCGGGCAGGGCGTGCCGTCAAGCTGACCAACGCCGGCTCCAACTTCTATGATGTGGTGCAGTTGTCATTCAGCAGCATCGCTCAGGCCGCTGAGCGCATGCGCAATAACGCTGTCTCCAAGCATGTGGTCACGCTGTGCTGTTCGCCGGCCTTTACCAACTTTTGGCTCGGGCCGCGACTGCCGGCTTTTTTCGAAGCCTACCCTGAGATTGATCTCAACCTGGTGGTGACCCAGAACTTCCTGTCCATGGATACGGGGGTGCATCCGGATATCATCATCTGCAAGATGATGAAGAGTCACGACGGCTATCACAGCGAGCCTCTGATGTGCGACGTCATCTACCCCGTGTGCACACCGCTCTATCTGGAGCAGCATCCGGAGCTGCAATCCATACATGGCCTTCGCGACAGCGCGTTACTGAACCTCAGCCCCTTCGGGCGCTCGCAAGTGGCCGAGCATCTGGACTGGTATGGATGGCTCGCTCACTACGATATCGACCTCAAGGCGCGATCCAGCACGGCGTCTCACTTTTTCAACGCCAACGACTACAGCCTCTTGATCCAGCTCGTGCTGGGCAGTCAGGGGGTCGCGTTGGGCTGGCATCATCTGGTAGCGCCGCTGATTGAGAAGGGGCTGCTGGTGCGTCCGGTCGAGGAAAAGCTGGTGCACAAGGAAACCCTTCACTATTTGAATTTCAATGAAGACAAAGCGCGCGATGCAAGCTGCTGCAAGCTGCGCGACTGGCTCTTGGCGCAGTTCGATACGGAGGGGTTGGAGGAGCCGGACGTAGCCCTTGCATAACCGCAGATCATCAGTTGCTCCACATAAAAGTCGCTGTGTGCTGTTCCCGCCTGTCTTTATTCTTTCACCTTGAGAGCCAAGAACCAACGCGTGTCTCAAGGTGAAGGAATGACCACTCTTTCCTGAACGAACAAATACGAGTGCTGGTTGATATCGGCGCGGTTCGTGTCGTATTCGCCTTCCCGGAAATTCAGTTTCCGCTGGCGTTGATTATTCAGCGTCGAATATCACCAGCATTCGAATAAGTAATCAGTTGCCCATCAGTGCCGATCCGGTAACCGTTGTAGCGGTCACGTTGTCGGTATCTGTCGCTCAAAAAAAGAATGCGGGGAAGACCATAATGACTCAGTTGAAAACAACAGAAGAATACCAGTCGATTGCTCGGCAACTGTCCTTGCCAAGTAAGGCTGTGATCGATGGTGAAATACGCTCGGCACTTTCCGGCGCAACCTTCAGTACCGTCAATCCCGCCAATGGCGAGCACCTCGCCGATGTGGCCGCTTGTTCGTCAGCCGATGTGGACGTGGCCGTCACCGCCGCGCGGGCCGCGTTCAATGATGGTCGTTGGTCAAAGCTTCATCCCAGTGCGCGTAAGCAGGCGATCCTGCGCCTGGCTGCGTTGATCGAAGAAAATGCGCTGGAACTCGCGGTGATGGAAAGCCTGGACAGCGGCAAGACCATTTTCGACTGCCAGACCGTCGATGTGCCGGAAACCATTAACTGCCTGCGCTGGCACGCCGAAGCCATCGACAAGATCTATGACCAGGTGTCACCAGCTTGCGACGGTCATCTCGCGTTGGTGGTGCGTGAGGCTATCGGCGTGGTTGGCCTGGTCTTGCCTTGGAACTTCCCGCTGTTGATGCTGGCCTGGAAAATCGGCCCGTCGCTGGCCGCGGGTTGCTCCTTGGTGGTCAAGCCGGCGGAAGAAACCTCGTTGACGACCCTGCGCGTTGCCCAGTTGGCCTTGGACGCCGGCATCCCCGCCGGGGTGTTCAACGTCGTGACCGGCGGCGGGGCTGAGGTCGGTGAGCCCATTGGCCGTCACCCTGATATCGATGTCATCTCTTTCACGGGCTCGACCGATACCGGGCGTCGCTTCCTGAAATATTCCGCCGAGACCAATCTCAAGGAAGTGGTGCTGGAGATGGGTGGAAAGAACCCTTGCATCGTCCTGGACGATGTCACTGATCTGGACAGTGTTGCCTCGCACATCGTCAATGGTGCGTTCTGGAACATGGGGGAGAACTGTTCCGCCATCTCTCGATTGATCGTGCATGAGGACATCAAGCATGCCCTGGTCGAGCGCATCAAGCACTTCGCCAACGACTGGCATGTGGGTGATCCACTCGATCCGGCCAACCGCGTTGGCCCGTTGGTGTCCACCGAACATTTCAGCAAGGTCAGCTCCTACCTGGGCCAGGGTGAGCCGGTGCTCTTCGGCGGGCAGACCAGCCAGGGGCGGTATGTACACCCGACCATCATCGAGGCCTCAAGCAATGACGCGAGACCTGCGCGCGAAGAAATCTTCGGCCCGATCCTCACGGTCATCACCGTCAGCAGCCTGCAAGAAGCGGTGACTGTGGCCAACGACACGGACTACGGACTCGCCGCCTCGGTGTTCACGGACAACGGCAAGCGAGCCATGCGTGTCGCCCGCGCCCTCAAGGCCGGGACAGTGACCGTCAACTCGTTTGGAGAAGGTGATATCACCACACCCTTTGGCGGTTACAAACAATCAGGTTTCGGTGGCCGCGACAACTCGCTGCATGCCCACGATCAGTACACCCAGTTGAAAACCATCTGGCTGGACCTGTCCAGCGAGGAATAAGGGGCAAGATTCAATGTCCGCATTCGCTTTTTCCGGTATCAACCTGGCCGTTACGACGCCTTTCGATGCCCAAGGCAAGATCGACTATCCGCGTTTCGAGACATTGCTTGAGCGCTACCTGGCTGCCGGCGTACAGGGTTTTGTCCTGAGTTCCGGGACCGGCATGCATGTGTACCTGAGCAAGGAGGAATCCAGGCAATTGGTTGCCTTCGGCGCCAAAGTCATCAATGGGCGTGCTCGCGTCATCGTGCAGACCTCTGCGTTATTGGCCGACGAGGTGGTGGAGCGCACCCGCCATGCTGCCGAATGTGGAGCCGATGGCGTCATGGTGCTCCCACCGTTTTTCGAAGGCCCAACCGACGACCAGGGCATCGTTGACTTCTACTCCACGGTATCGGAAGCCGGGCTGCCAATCATTGGCTACAACGTGCCTCAGGCCGTGGGCGTAGAAGTGACCCCGTCGCTGTTTCGCCAGTTGAGCGAGATTCCGAACTTCGTGTCGGTCAAGGACAGCAGTGGCGACCTTGCCGCCCACGCCTCGTTGATTCGCACTGGGCTGCCTACGATGAATGGCGCCGACCCGCTGGTGCCCTACGCGCTCTTTGCCGGTGCCGCGGGCCTGATCTGGGGCGGGGCGAACATGGCGCCGCGATCGTGCGTTGCCGTGGTGGATGCCGCCATGAAACAGGACTGGACACGTGTCCGGGAGATCTGGCGGTCGATCGAGCCGGCGATGTCGTTGATCTGGCAGGGTGACTATGTGCAGTCGGTCTATGCCGGCGCTGAGATCAGCGGTTATGGGGCGGGGAATCCGCGTCGGCCACTGGCGCGTTTGTCCGCCGATAAAACCGATGTGCTCAAGGTTGCCCTTGAGCCGTTGATCGCTCTCGAGTCTGACCTTGCCTGACGACATTGGGAGCAACAGTCATGTACGTGGCCAACAAGTTTCCAAAAAACAGCAGTGTTTGCGCTTGGGTCGCCATGCTTGCAGCGCGTATGCCAAGCGCACCGCTGGAGGGCGCAGTGACCGCTGACGTGGCGATCATCGGCGCGGGCTTTGCCGGCCTCTCTGCCGCACGGCGGTTATCCCAGCTCGATCCAACATTGCGGGTTGCAATACTGGAAGCCGGTGCTGTCGCAGAGGGGGCCACCGGGCGCAATTCAGGCTTCATCATTGATTTGCCCCATGAGGTCAGCTCGGAAGATTTCGGCGGCTCGTCAACCGACCGAGCTCGACGGGATATCACGCTCTACCGGACGGCGATCGGCTTGGCCACGGACATGGCGCAGGAGTACGGCTGGGGGCGCGATATCATTGACCCATGCGGTCGCTACAGTGTGGCTATCAGCGAGAAGGGCGATGCTCACATCAAGGCTTATGCCCGACAACTGCAGGGGCTCAATGAGTCCCATGAAATCCTGGATGCCAAAGGCATTCATGAGGTGACGGGCAGCCAACTCTATACCTCCGGACTCTACATGCCCGGTACGGTGATGGTGCAGCCAGCGGCCTACATACGAGCGGTTGCAGACAGTCTGCGCAATCCGGTAACGCTGTATGAAAACTCTGCGGTCCGGTCTTTCGACAGGCAGCCAGGAGGCTGGTCAGTTAAAACATCCAAGGGCACCGTAACGGCCAAACGCATCATTTTGGCCAACAACGGTCATGCACAGAGCTTTGGCCTGTTTCCTGGGCAACTGCTGCATGTCTTCACCTATGCGTCGATGTCGGAGCCTTTCGACCCACGACGCCTGAACGGTAAACGCGACTGGGCTGCCACGCCGGCGCTGCCCATGGGCACCACCGTGCGCCGGGTCAGTGGCGCTGATGGTGATCGCATCCTGATCCGTTCGCGTTATTCCTATCACGCCGGGCTGGAAATCAATGAGGGGCACGTGCGAAGTGCAGGGCGCGTTCACGATGGAAAATTCGCTGATCGATTCCCCAACCTCACCGGCGTGAAGATGCAGTATCGATGGGGTGGTCCGATGGCGCTGACCTGGAACAGCGTACCGATTTTCGGAGAGATCGAACCAGGGCTGTTTGCTGCCTGTGCTTGCAATGGCTTGGGCGCATCGAAATCCACGGCGGCCGGGATTGCAGCCGCTGAGGCAGTAGTGGGGCTGAAATCGCCTCTGGTTGAAGTGTTCTCGAACTATGAATCGCCGAAAAATCTTCCCCCGCAGCCGTTCCTGAGCATCGGCGCGAAAGCTGACTTACGATTACGCGAATGGCGTGCCGGGCGCGAATGACGTTGTCACGAAGCCGCAAGTCCCATCGAAATGGAATGAGCCATGAGCGATCAATTGGACACCGTGGTACGTGCTTACAATGTTCCCAGGCCCCAGTTCGGCATTCTCTTGTGTCTCCTCTCAATGCTGGTGTTTGCAAGCCAGGATGGGATCACCAAGGTGCTGGTCAAAGACCTCCCAATCGCGCAGTTGGTGATGGTGCGATATTGGGTATTCCTGGCTTTTGCTGTCGGCTATAGCGTCTACCAGGGAAGCCTGCGCACGGCCTGTCGAAGCCGCCACCCTTATCAGCAGGTCATCCGTGCCCTGATTGGGGTGGGCGAAATTGTCTTGTTTGGATTGGGGTTGCGCTATCTGGGGTTGGCGCAAATGCATGCACTGTATGCGGTGTTCCCGTTGATGACACTGGCGTTGGCCGGGGTATTTCTGGGGGAGTTCATCGGTGTGCGTCGATGGGTTGCCGCGGCCATAGGCTTCACGGGGACGCTGGTCATCCTTCGGCCTGGCACCGGTGTTTTCGAGCTTGTAGCACTGATCCCGCTTTTGTCTGCCTTGGGGTTCGCTGTCTTCAGCGTGCTGACCCGTCGGATCAGCCAACATGATTCGTTCGCCACGAACATGCTTTACATGGGCTTCTTCGGCGCGATCACCAGCACCTTGTTGGGCCTTCCCGGATGGATGGCGCCGAGCCCGATGCAATGGGGCCTGATTGCGGTGCTTTCCACGACAGGCGTGGTGGCCCAGCTGTTATTTCTCCAGGCGCTGAAGTATGCAACGGCGGCCACACTCCAGCCGTTCAACTACACGCTGCTGGTGTTTGCCACGCTGATTGGCCTGCTGGTATTCGGTGAGCTGCCAGACACCTGGACGGTGGTGGGGGCGTGTCTGGTGATTGCCGGTGGCATGTATGCGATCAAGGCGAAAGGGTAGCGGTCTGGCGGATACCCAGCGAACTGGCTACTGGTTCCTGCCCAACGCGGCCTGTTTCCCATCGAACGCATATTCATGTGGGAGCGAGCTTGCTCGCGAAGAGGCCGGCACAGTCAACCTACCTGTCGACTGTGAGACCGCCATCGCGAGCAAGCTCGCTCCCACATGTGAACTTGCGCTGGCCTCAGTTTAGAACTTGAAGCGCCCAACCAGTCCCTTGAGCTGCCCGGAAATATCGGTCAGACGCCCCGAGCCGGTTTGCGCCGAGTGGGCGAATTCCTCGACCAACTGGGCATCGGCATGGATCTGCGCAATGTGCCGGTTGATGTCTTCGGCCACCTGGTGCTGCTCCTCTGCCGCCGTGGCGATCTGCGTATTCTGGTCGCGAATCGAGTCCACCGAGTGACGGATCTTGTCGAAGCTGTCGCGGGCCTGCTGGATGCGTTCCACGCTGGTTTGCGACACCTGCAGGCTGCTTTGCATCTGTTGGGTCACTTCCTGGGTGCGCCGTGCGAGGTTGCCCAGCAGGCTGTCGATCTCGCCGGTGGAGTCGGCGGTACGCCGTGCCAGCGCCCGGACTTCGTCGGCCACCACGGCGAACCCGCGACCTTGATCGCCGGCCCGTGCAGCTTCGATGGCGGCGTTCAGGGCCAACAGGTTGGTCTGTTCGGCGATGGAGCGAATGGTGTCGAGGATGGTGTTGATGTTCTTGCTGTCCTGTTCCAGCGCCTGCATGGTCTGGGTCGACTTTTGCAGGTCGTCGCTCAGTTTCAGCACGCTGCCGGTGGCTTCGCCGATGTGGTGCTGGCCATCGTGAACATCGCGATAGCCTTCGTCCGCACTGGAGGCCGCCTGGCTGCACGAACGGGCCACTTCGTTGGCGGTGGCGACCATTTCGTTGAACGCGGTGCTCACCAGCTCCACGGCCTGGCGCTGGCGCCCGGCAGCGTCGTTCATGTTCTGGGCCACCTGGCTGGTATCGGCTGCGGCGGTTTGCAGGTCGGAAGAGGCGCTGCCGATGCGTTGCATCAGTTGCGCGATCATGCCCAGGAACTGGTTGAACCAGCCCGCCAGGGTGGCCGTTTCGTCCTTGCCCTGTACCGAGAGCTTGCGGGTGAGGTCGCCTTCACCTTCGGCGATTTCCTGCAGGCCGTTGGCAACACCGCGGATCGGCCGCACGATGACGCTGGCGAAACTGGCGCCCACCACGGCGAAGACCACGGCCAGCGCTGCGGCGATGGCGGCGATCAACCAAGTCAGGCTCGAGGCCTCGGCCATCACTTCATCGCGTTTGATCAGGCCGATGAAGCGCCAGCCCAAGCCTTTGGAAGTGACTACGTTGGCCATGTAGGGCATGCCGTCGATTTCAATCTGGGTCACACCATCGCTGCTTTTGGCCAGCTCGGCATAGTTGGGGCCCAAGTCGGCCAGGGGCTTGAAGTTGTGCTTGGCATCGGCAGGGTCCACCAGGACGTTGCCGTTGGCTTCGACCAGCATCAGGTAGCCGCTCTCGCCCAGCTTGATGTTCTTGACCAGTTCGGTCAGTTGCTTGAGCGATACGTCGAGGCCGACCACGCCCACCACCTTGCCAGCGGCGTCTGAAACCGTATGTACGATGCCGATCAATGACACATCATCCGGTGCCCAGTAATAGGCATCGGTCTTCACGGTGGTGCCAGGATTGGCGACGGCCGCCTTGTACCAGGGGCGCACGCGTGGATCGTAGTTGGAAATCTTCGGATCATCCGGCCAACTGGCGTAGCCACCGTCCTCCAGGCCCAGGGAAAGATAGGCTGTGGTCGGGTGGCTCTTGGCGAATCTGTCAAAGATATCCAAAAGCTGTTTGTTGTTTTCGGGGAGAGGAATTTGTGCGGCGTCGGCACCGGAATAGTTTTTCAGGTCCTTGGCTGCGACGATCCGCGGATCTTTGGCGAAGAATTCGACGTTTTGCATGATGCCATCGAAGAACTGCTTCATGCCGTTGTCGATCTGACGGATTTCTCGGCCGCTGCTGTCCAGGAAATTGGCCTTTGCGGCATCGCGCAGGTTCAGCACGACAAGCACCGCCACCAGGATAACCGGAAGGCAGGCGATGGTCGCGAACGCCCATGTCAGCTTCTGTTTGATATTCATGACTTCTCCCGCGAAATGTTTTAAGTGTTGGAATGGCGGAAACAGCTGTGGTTGGCGTTGCGAGTCTCTTGAAGGGAAAAGCACCCATGCCTACTGCCAGTGTATCGACCAAAGTCGTAGGCACTTGAGGCTTGCCATTTTGGCGCGGGATGATCGGTAGACGGCGCAGGCGCGATTGCAGCCGGCTTCACTAGCCTGGAAGATAACGTGGTTTGCCCTGCGCCTTCGCCCTGGGGTTCAAGGCACGCTCGTGCAGCAAATCCTCATCGTCTTTAATGTATTAACGAGGCCCTATGCCAAGCGCATTCGAGAGCGTACTCAAAAACAAGAACATGGCTTATCGACCGCTCGGATCAGCGCCAGCCAGCCAGGCGCCGATCCGCGTCGCGTTCGTATTGATGGACAACTTCTCGATGATGTCCTTCACCGGCGCGGTGGACGCGCTGGTGACCGCCAATCTGATGAGCGACATGCCCCTCTATGAAGTGCTGACGGTGGGGGTTTCAGGTGGGCAAGTGACGAGCGACCTGGGCATCGTCATCTCGACCGACATGGAACTGGCGCAGATGCCAGAAAACCAGGACGTGCTGATTGTCGCCGGGGGCTTTCGCGTGAAGTTGCAAGGCCATGCCTTGCTGCGGCGCAAGCTGCGCGCCCATGGGGCGTGCGGGGCGATACTGGGCGGGCTGTGGAACGGTGCCTTCTTCGTGGCCGATGCCAATCTGCTGGATGGTTTCGAATGCGCTGTCCACCCGGAAAGCCGCGCCATGATGGCGGAGGTATTTCCCCATGTGAAGGTGTCCAGCCGGGCCTATGTGGTTGATCGGGAGCGGGTCAGCTGCGCGGGCGCCAACAGTTCGCTGCGCATGATGCTCCAATTGATTCGCCAGACGGGCGGGGCGGCGCTGGTGGGCGCCATCGAGGAAATTCTTCGCTGTGATGAGTCCGGCGATGATGCGACGGACTTGCCGCCGGTTTTCGTCGAAACCGACCCGACACTGCCGGAAAGCCTCAAGCTTGCTCTGGAACTGATGTGGCAAAACGTAGAAGAGCCGTTGACCATCGATGAGCTGGCGGCGTGCGTCAAGATTTCCAAGCGGCAGTTGGAGCGGCGGTTCTGCAGTTTTCTCGGTGCGACTCCCACACGCTATTACCTGGAACTGCGCTTGACGCGTGCCCGCCAGCTCATCCAGCAAACCAATCGATCCGTGACCGAAATCGCCGTGGCGACGGGCTTCGTCAGCTCCCCGCACTTCCAGCGTCGTTTCCGGGATTTTTTTGGTGTGCCGCCGGGTAGCTATCGCTCGAAATCGGAGCGCAAACAAACCATGCGATGAAGATGCTGGCAGATCAGAGATGAGTTTTCAGAGTGAGGAGAGGGCGCTGCCGCGCCGTAGCGCGAGCTGTGTGAGAGTAAGCCTTGTCCCCCCACAGCTCCCCGCGCTACGGACATAAATCAGGTGTTATCGTCTGTTTGTGTTTCGGTGGGCAGGTCTTCTGTTTTTGGCGCGGTTTTCAAAGCGGTCAAGGTGGTGTCCTTGCACAGCAGTTTTCCAACTTCGTCGGCTATCGAACCGTCGACGATTCGCCCTTCCATCGGGTCGAATTGGGCTTCTTCCACTCCTGAAAGACTGCTGTACATCCCCATGTGCCGAACATTGCGGTTGGCGCAGTCGAGTTCAATCTTTGTGTAGTTGGTGAAGTAACTGCCCGATCTTTGTATGGTGGCCTGGATGGCTGAACCGCTGTCGATAAACGAGACGATGGAGTACACGGCGTCCGAATCATCGTAGAAATAATTGATGTTCAGATCGTCCGCGGCTGCATTGCACGCAAGAGAAAGTAACGTGAGGGATATAACGTTTTTCATGCTTTCTTCCGTGAATAAACGAGTCAGGAGAGTCAGTGGCAATTCATTTTGCCTTCGGTAGCACCCAACGACCATTGCTCAGAAACGAGGTTGTTTCGAGAACTTTATAGGTCGACCCGGCACGTGGCAACAGACGAGCGTATTGCGGCGGCCAGTGAATCGTTCCCAGTGCGCCGCTCTCCATTTATCAAAGCCTGGATTTGTCAGGTTGCCTGACTTTTTTTAGATGTTTTTCGCCTGAAATTCGTCATTGATCATGGTTTCAGGACTTTCGAGTGTTTTTCACTCATTGCGGGGAGATAAGCAATGTGGGAGCAGGCTCGCTCCCACAAGGGTTCACGGTTGTGTCACGGCATCTGTGGCAGTTCCTGCGCCCGCAGATCGAACACCAGCACTTCGGCATCCTGGCCGTTACTGAAGGTCAGGACTTGCTCCTCGCGCACCCGCACGCCATCACCTTCCTGTAACGGTATGCCGTTGAGCTCGGCAGCGCCTCGTGCCACGTGTACGTAGGCATAGCGATCCGGCGCCAAGGTCAAGGTGGCGCTTTGCTGGCCATCGAACAACCCGGCGTAGACCCGCGCATCCTGGCGCACGTGGAGCGAGCCGTCGGCACCGTCGGGAGAGATGATCAATTGCAGGCGGCCGCGTTTCTGCTCGCTGCTGAAATGCTCCTGTTGGTAGCGTGGTTTGGCACCACTGACGTTAGGCACGATCCAGATCTGCAGGAAGTGCACCGGCTCGTCCGCGCTATGGTTGAACTCGCTGTGGGCCACGCCGCTGCCGGCGCTCATCAACTGCACGTCACCCGGGCGAATGACCGAGCCTGTGCCCAGGGTGTCCTTGTGTTCCAGCGCCCCTTCGAGCACATAGGAAAAGATCTCCATGTCCCGGTGGGGATGTTGGCCGAAACCCTTGGCGGCGGCGACCCGGTCATCGTTGATGACCAGCAGGTCGGAGAAGCCCTGTTGGTTGAGGTCGCGGTAGTTGGCGAACGAGAAGGTGTGGAACGAGGTCAGCCAGCCGTGGCGGGCAATGCCGCGATCCGAAGCTTTGCGAAGGGTCAGCATGATGATTCTCCTGATGTCTATGGGCGGCGGCTGGGCCGTTCGCCGGGTACAGAAGAAGGTTAATGGTTATCCATATGTTCAATAAGCAGTTGAAAAACGAAAGACTGTCCGCTTTGGGTGGACAATACAGAACCCTACCGGCCAATGCTTCGCTTCGACATAATGCTGACGATAAACCCTGTGGGAGCGAGCTTGCTCGCGATAGCGGTGTGTCAGTCACATCAATTCCAACTGCTCCGCCGCTATCGCGAGCAAGCTCGCTCCCACAAGAGGTCTCACAGTTTCTGGATTTTTGGCGTCTTCCCGATGAAAACCATTGCAATGGTGCTGTTCCCGGATTTTTTGCTGCTCGACATGGCCGGGCCCCTGGAGGTGTTTTCCATCGCCAATCGTTACCTCGCAGGGGACCTGCGTTATCAGTTGCTGACCCTGGGCACCGAGCGCGGGCCATTGCGGGCGTCCAACGGCGTGACGGTGCAGGCCGATATCCATATCGACCAGGCCTGGGCGGCCTATGACGTGTTGTTGGTGCCGGGCGGGCCGGGGGCCTATAACGACCAGCATCCGGGGCTGCATACCTGGCTGCGGGCCGCGGCGCAACGGGCTACGCGCTACGGTTCCATCTGCACCGGCGCCTTTGTGCTCGGTGAGGCGGGCTTGCTCGACGGTTACCGGGTCACCACCCACTGGCATTACACCGAACGCCTGATCCAGCGTTTTCCCAAGGCGCTGGTGGAAACCGACAAGATCTTCCTGCAGGACCGGCGCTTGATCACTTCCGGCGGCGTCACCGCCGGGATCGACCTGGCCCTGTCCATCGTGGCCCAGGACCACGGCCGCAAAGTTGCGTTGGACGTGGCCAAGGTGTTGCTGGTGGTGATGAAACGCCAGGGTGGACAGGCGCAGTTCAGCCCCTCGGTGGCGGCGGTGTCGACGCAGGAATCGGCCATCACCCGAGTGCAGAATCATGTGATGGAACGTCTGGAGGAACCCTTTACCATCGAGCGCATGGCCGCGTTGGCCGCCATGAGCGCGCGGCATTTCGCTCGGGTCTTCGCCCGTGAAGTGAAGATGACGCCCATGGAGTTCCTGCAAGGCGCGCGCATCGACCGGGCGCGTCATCTGCTGGAAACCACCGACCTGCCGCTCAAGACCGTGGCATTTCGCAGTGGCTTCGGCAGTGTGCGGCACATGCGCTTTTTGTTCGGTGAAAAGCTCGGCCTGACCCCGGTGCAGTATCGCCAGCAGTTCAGTTGAGCCATCGGTGTCCGTCCAGGGCACTGTGATGTCCGTGGCGCTCCCTGTGCCAGCATTGTCCTGAGGCCCGCGCCTGCCAAGATAACGGCGAACCCTTTGGAAAGGATGCGCAGGAGCCAGGGCAGACGTGTTCGGTGATCCGCACACTGACGCCCGCACCGGTTATCCGGCGCTGGATCGCCCATGAACAGTTTCGTCAAACCCGATAGCGAGCCGGCGGTGGGCTTCGGTCCGTTCGCCTTCTACCGGCAGCAGCGGCTGGTCACCCGTGATGGCCAGCCCCTCGCGCTGGGCGGCCGTGCCCTGGACGTCCTGCAGGTGCTGGTGGAGCACGCCGGCCACTACGTCAGCACGCAAACACTCATCGCCCACGTCTGGCCTGACAGCATCGTGGAGGCCATCAACCTGCGGGTGCACATCGCGGCGCTGCGGCGGGCCTTCGGTGATGGGCGGGGCGGCGCTCGCTACATCCTCAATCATCCTCGGCAAGGTTATTGCCTTGCAGTGCCGCTGATGGTGCAAGAGCGCGTTGAGTCGCCTGTCAGTCCCCAAGCCGAGCGGCACAATCTGCCCGCACGCTTGAGCCCGGTGGTGGGTCGCGACAAAGTCCTGGGGCGGTTGCTGGCGCAAGTGCCCCGTCAAGCCGTGACCACCGTGACCGGCCCCGGTGGGGTCGGCAAGACCACCGTGTTGTTGCGGGTGGCGGAGCTGCTGCTCGAACACTTTGAACACGGTGCCTGGTTCGTTGACCTGGCGACCGTCAGCGATGCCTCACAAGTGGCGGCGCATGTGGCCGGCGTGCTGGGCGTGGAGCAGGGCGCTTTGGCCCGCCGCCTCGAACACTCTCGGATGTTGCTGGTGCTCGACGGTTGCGAGCACCTGCTTGAGGCCTGTCGGGAACTGGTCCAGGCAGTGGCTGCGGCGGCGCCCGGGGTGTCGCTGCTGCTCAGCAGTCGTGAGCCCTTGGACTTGCCGGATGAAAGGATTGTGTCACTGCCGGGCCTGGCTGTGGCGTCGCCCCTGGAACCTGCGCACCAGATCGAGGCATGCCCGGCGGTGCAGTTGCTGATCGAGCGGGTTGGCGCCCGGCAGCAGGGCTTCACACCGGGCGGTCGCGACTGGCCGACGCTTGCCCGGATCTGCCAGCGTCTGGACGGATTGCCGCTGGCGTTGGAACTGGCGGCGGCCCAGGTCGATGCCTTGGGAGTGGCTGGGGTCCTGGAACAACTGGATCACGGTTTATCACTCTTGAGCCACGGGCGGCGTACGGCGGTGGCCCGGCACCGCAGCCTGGACGCGGTGCTGGACTCGAGTTTCGAGCGTCTGAGCGCCGACGAACAAACCGCATTCCAGCGCCTGGCGGTGTTCGAGGGGCCGTTTACGCTCAAGGCGGCGCTGGCCGTAATCAGTTGCGCTGAACTGAGTATCGGGCAATTACCTTGGCTGCTGTCGCGGCTGGTGAGCGTGTCACTGCTGATGGTCGAGCCGCTTGCCGAAGGGGGGCGCTTCCATCTGCTCCATACCACTCGCGCCTATGCCATGGACAAACTGCGGCGCAGTGGTCAGTGGCCTGTGTTTCATCGGCGTTACGTGCTGCAAGGTGCTTGGGGCGCCCGGCGTTCAAGGCCCCAACCGTCAAGCCAGCGCCTGGAGCAGCGCGCCGGCTTCCAATAGGTCGGGGGTCTCGAAACCCTCGGTAAAGCGTCGATAGACAGGCCCGAGCAGAGCCTGCGCGGCATGCACTTGCCCTTGGCGCTGCCACAGACGAGCCAGGGACGTGGCGCTGCGCAGTTCCCAGGCCAGGGCCTGGTGACGACGGGCGATGCCCAGGGCAGCCAGCAGTTGCGCTTCGGCGGCTTCCTCTAGGGAGGGGTCGTTCCGGGCCAGCAAGGTCTCGGCAGCGGCCCGCAGGATCTGCGCCGAACACCAGTGCGCGGCACCACTGCGGGCCCGTTCGATTTGCGCCGGGCTGACGAAGTCGCTGCGCAGGGTGACGGCGATGTCCTGGATCAACCCGTCTGGCGGGCGCGTTGTCAGGGGCTGGTCATCGAATGCGCGCTCGTAATGGCACGCCCAGTCATGGAACAGCATCATCGAATGTTTCTTGGCCTGCTGCTTCAGCAACTCGAGCCTTTCCCGGGCGCTCGGATAATCGCCGTTGTAGTGGGCGATCACGCAACCGGCCAGCGCCAGGGTATAGCAGATCGAAATACCGTGGTTGATCTGCACGGCGATCTGCAACGCCAGGTCGGCGGTGCGCCGAGCTTTCTCGGCGAAACCTTGCAGCCAGAGGATGCGCGCCAGAATCGTCAGCGCGGCTACGCTTTGATCGTATTGCACGCCGAAGCCGTGGGTGAAACGGCTGCGGTGACCACTCTGGGCCAGGCGCTGGATCACCTGCTCGGCTTCGCGCCGCGCCGCGCCCTGGTCGCCGGTGAAATGCAGCGCCAGCACCCGCAGGCGTTGAGCGCTCAAGGACAGGATCGGATCACCCTGCAAGCCCAACCGGTCGAAATCCAGGCTGTGTGCCAGGGCCTGGTGGTAGTTGCCGCAACTGAGGTCGACGGTCATTTGCCCCGACACGGCCCGCAGCTCGCCGGCCAGGTCCTGGCATTGCCGGGCCAGTTGCCGGGCCGTGGCAAAGGCGCGGACGGTGGCCGGCGTGCCACCCTCGGTGTGGTAGCTGAAACTGGCGTGGGCCAGTTCCAGGGCCAGGGTCAGGCGAGGACAGGGCGCGGGGCTGGCTCGCAACAATTGCAGCGCTTTGTTGACGTAGAGACCGTGTTCCTTGAGCAGCGACAACTCCTGCCAGAGGGGCAGGGTACGGGCGGTCAGGCGGATCGCGACGGCGTGTGAACCCTGTGGGCCCAAGCCGCGGTCGAGTGCCGCGCGGATGTCGTCGCGATAGTCGGCGTAGCGGGCGATCCACAGTCGGGTAGGGGTGTTTTCCCAATCGTTTTCCGCTTGCCCCATGAGCGCCAGGCAGCGCTCGGCGTGGCGTTCCTGGCTGGCCGCCAATTCCCCGGCTTCGGCCAGTTTTTCCAAGGCATAGCGGCGGGTGGTGTCCAGCAGGCGATAGCGCACCTCCTCATCGCCGATCTCGACATTGAGCAACGATTTGGCGACCAACTGGCTGACCGACACCAGCACCTGCTCGGGCGCGACGTGCTGGCCGACGATCACCGCGGCGGCCGAGGCCAGGTTGAAACTGCCCATGAACACCGCCAGCCGCCGCAGGCAGGTCTGCTCGCAGGCCGTGAGTAACTTGAAGCTCCAGTCCAGCGTGGCGCGCAGGGTCTGCTGGCGTGGTGCGGCGTCGGTGTCGTTGTGAAGCAGGGCGACGCTGTCTTGCAGTTGTCGGTGAAGCGCCTCCAGGGTGAATCGGCCGATTTGCGCGGCAGCCAGCTCGATGGCCAGGGGAATGCCGTCCAGCCGCTGGCAGATGTCGACCACCAACGGCACCTCGCGGTCGGTCAGTTCGAAGTCGTCACGGCTGGCCAGCGCGCGTTCGGCAAACAGTTGCAGCGCCGGGTATTCCAGCGCGGGGTAGCCCTCGATGGGCATTTCCCGGGGCGGGAATGCCAGGGCGTCCAGGCGCTGCACGTGTTCACCTTCGGCGCGCAGGCCTTCGCGGCTGGTGGCCAGGATGTGCAGGTGGGGGGCGCCGCGCAGCAGGGTTTCGCTGAGCTGGGCGATGGCGTCGATCAGGTGCTCGCAGTTGTCGATCACCAGCAGCAGATGCCGCTCCCTGAGCTGCCGGGCGATGGCGTCCAGCGGATCACCGTCCTGCGATGGCAGGTCGAGCAACGCGCACAGGTTGGGAGCGATCATGGCCGCGTCGTTGAGCGATGCCAGGTCCAGCAGATGCGTGCCGTCACGGTACTGGCCGATCAGCCGTTCGGCGACCCGCAGGGCAACGGTGGTCTTGCCGATGCCGCCGGTCCCGACCAGGGTAATGAAGCGTTTTCGCGGTAGCTGGGCCACCAGGTTTTCCACCAGGGCCTGGCGTCCGATCAGGCGCGTGCGTTGCAGCGGCAGGTTGCGCGTCAAAGATGGATGAGGAATATGCGCCCATTGGTCGAACGGCTCGAATGACAGCGGCGCGACAAAACTGTAGCCGCGCTGCGCCACGGTGACGATGTAGCGCTGCCCGGCCTGGCCATCGCCGAGGGCCTTGCGCAGCGCCGCGACGTGCACGCGCAGGTTGGTGTCTTCCACCACGCTCCTGGGCCAGACCCGGGCGATCAGTTGCTGCTTGCTCACCACCTCGCCAGCGTGCTCGAGCAGCACCAGCAGAATCTCCACGGCCCGCCGTCCCAGGCGCAACGGTTGCCCACCCTCGAGCACCAGGCGTTGGCGAGGATGGACCCGGTAAGGGCCGAAATGCACCGTCTGTTCGACGGGCAGGCTGAGGTATTGGCTCATGTTGCTCTCAATGTTCTGGTCCCGGTGCCTGGGCTTTACCCGAGCATATTCCTCAGGTTTGGCTTCAAGCGCAACGGCGCAGGCTCTACTCCCTGCCTTCCAGCCGCCGGACCCTGTGGCGAGGGAGCTTGCTCCCGCTGGGCCGCGCAGCGGCCCCAAAGGCCCCATTCCTAATCACTCTGGCACACCGAGGTGACAGTCCTGGGGCTGCTGCGCAGCCCAGCGGGAGCAAGCTCCCTCGCCACGGAAGCGGGCTTTTAACACGCCGGTCCCGAAAAAATTAACAACGTTTAACTCACGCAGGTGCCCTCCATGGCCGGACCATAAAGCGATCCACCCACCTCAAGGAGTCATGTCATGAGCACCTTCATCACCCGCGACGGCACCGAGATTTACTACAAGGATTGGGGCAGTGGTCAACCGGTGGTCTTCAGCCACGGCTGGCCGTTGAACTCGGACAGTTGGGAGGCGCAGATGATGTTCCTGGCGTCCAATGGCTACCGGGTGATCGCCCATGACCGCCGTGGGCACGGGCGCTCCAGCCAGCCTTGGGACGGCAACGACATGGACACCTACGCCGATGACCTGGCCGAACTGATCGAGCGCCTGGATTTGAAGGACGCGGTGTTGCTCGGCTTCTCCACCGGCGGTGGCGAAGTTGCGCGCTACATCGGCCGTCATGGCGCCGCCCGTGTCGCCAAGCTTGGCCTGATCTCGGCGGTGACGCCGCTGATGCTCAAGACCCCGGCCAACCCCGGCGGCCTGCCTGTGGAAGTGTTCGACGGTTTCCGCCAGGCCTCGCTGGCCGACCGTTCTCAGCTATACAAAGATGTGGCCAGCGCGTTTTTCGGTGCCAACCGTCCGGGCGCCAAAGTCTCCCAAGGCATGATCGACTGGTTCTGGATGCAGGGCATGCTCGCCGGCCACAAGAACACCTATGACTGCATCAAGGCGTTCTCGGAGACCGATCTTTCCGAAGACCTGCGCAACATCGACGTGCCGACCCTGGTGGTCCATGGCGATGACGATCAGGTGGTCCCCATCGAAACGGCCGGCATCGCCGCCGCCAAGTTGCTCAAGAACTCGCAGCTGCTGATCTACCCCGGCGCGCCCCACGGCCTGACCGACACTCACAAGGACCGCCTGAACGCGGACCTGCTGGCGTTCATCCAGGGTTGACGCAAGCACGCTAAGACCTGTGGGAGCGAGCCTGCTCGCGAAGGCGGTGGCTCATTCGACATAAGTGCCTGCTGGCCCAACGCTTTCGCGAGCAGACTCGCTCCCACAGTTAAAACAGGACCTCACTTCAATGAACCGCAACGATCTACGCCGTCTCGACATGAACCTGCTGGTGATCTTCGAGGCGCTGATGTTCGAGAAAAACCTGACCCGCGTTGCCGAAAAGCTGTTCATGGGTCAGCCAGCGGTGAGCGCGGCGCTGGGGCGGCTGCGGGATCTGTTCGATGATCCGTTGCTGATCCGCCACGGTCGCGGCATGGAGCCGACGCCGCGGGCCCTGGCGATCCTGCAAGAGCTGCAACCGGCCATGGACACCATTTCTGGCGCGGTCAGCCGCGCCAAGGCGTTCGATCCGTCCACCAGTTGCGACGTGTTTCGCATCGGTCTGTCCGACGATGCCGAATTCGGCCTGTTTCCACCGTTGCTGAGCCAACTGCGCGAAGAAGCGCCGGGGATCATCGTGGTGGTGCGCCGGGCCAATTTCCTGCTGATGTCGTCGCTGCTGGCCAGCGGTGAAATCAGCGTCGGTGTCAGCTACACCACCGATCTGCCGGCCAATGCCAAGCGCAAGAAACTGCGGGACATCCCTTGCAAGGTCTTGCGTGGCGACAAGCGCCCGGGGCCCTTGACCCTGGACGAGTACTGCTCGCGGCCCCACGCCATGGTCTCGTTTTCGGGCGACCTGAGCGGCAACATCGACCTGGACCTGGCCCGCATCGGCCGCCGCCGCAAAGTGGTGCTGGCGGTGCCGCAGTTCAGCGGTCTGCGGGCCTTGCTGGCCGGCACCGAGCTGATCGCCACCGTGCCCGACTATGCCGCCTGCGCGCTGGTGGAAGGCTGCGCGCTGCGCGCCGAGGACCCGCCGTTCGAGATCAATGCCGCTGAACTGTCGATGGTCTGGAGCGGCGTGCATGACAACGACCCGGCCGAGCGCTGGCTGCGTTCACGCATTGCCAGCCACATGTCCCAACCGCTGCCAGCGGCGGCCTCGGTCGCCGCGGATGGAGCCCACCGATGAACATGACTGATGAACGCCCGCTGCAGGATCTGGGCTTGTTGTTCCTGCGCCTGAGCGGCGGACTGTTTTTGCTGTGGGTCCATGGGCTGCCGAAGCTGTTGCACTACAGCGTCGAGCTGACCCGCATCGAGGACCCGTTTCACCTTGGCGCGGCGCCGACGCTGATCCTGGCGATTTTCGCCGAGGTGCTGTGTCCGTTGCTGATCATGGCCGGTGTGCTGGTGCGCCTGGCGTGCTTGCCGATCCTGTTTCTGCTGGCCGTGGCGCTGTTGGTGGTGCACCCGCAGTGGAGCCTGGAAGAAGGCCAGTTCGGCTGGCTGCTGCTGATCGTATTTACCAGTGTGTTGATCGCCGGGCCGGGACGCCTGGCAATCAATACGCGTTTTGTTGGAGTGCTTCGCCATGTCTGAGTCTCAAACCGTGGAATCCACCGCGAGCCCGGCCAAACCCGGCTTCGATGAAATCGTGACCCTGGTGGTCAAGCACCGGATCAAGGCCGGCCAGGACGCGGCGTATGAGGCCTGGTTGCGCCGCATCGTGCGCGTGGCCGGTCAATGGCCAGGGCACCTGGGGGTGGATGTGGTAAGGGGCAAGCAGGACGGGCTGGCGCTGTTCACTTGTGTGCTGCGTTTCTGTTCCACCGAAGCCATGCAACGCTGGCTGGACTCGCCCGAGCGCCGCGAACTGGTGGAGGAGGCCATGCCGTTGCTGGCCGACGGTGACCAGACCGAAGTCGGGGCGCACAAGGAGTTCTGGTTCACCCCGCTGGCCGATGCGGCCACACCGCCGCCGCGCTGGAAGCAGGCCGTGGTGACGCTGCTGGTGATCCTGCCGCACACCTTGCTGGTGCCGCTGATCTGGGGGCCTTTACTGCAACTCAATAGCTTTCTTTCCAACTACGTGGTGGCCACGTTCCTGATCACCCTGACCATCGTGCTCTCGGTGGTGTACGTGTGCATGCCGCTGGCGACCCGTCTGTTCGCGCCGTGGCTTGAGGACTCGAAAGCTCACGAGCACCTGGAGCCCTAGGCAGCGCCGAACTTTTGTGACTAGCACTGTTGTGGCGAGGGAGCTTGCTCCCGCTGGACGCGTAGCGTCCGCTCTTTTTGGGGCCGCTTCGCAGCCCAGCGGGAGCAAGCTCCCTCGCCACGGATTTGTCCGCACATCCATTGTTGAAGGAAAAACCGATGAACGCCGATCTGATTCTGTTCAATGGCCAGTTCCATACCGTCGACCGTGAAAAACCCCGCGCCAGCGCGGTTGCCATCAGCCAGGGGCGCTTCGTCGCGGTCGGCACCGACGCCGAGGCCATGGCCCTGCGCGGCAGCGCTACCCAAGTCATCGACCTCAAGGGCCGCACCGTCATTCCCGGGCTCAACGACTCACACTTGCACCTGATCCGCGGCGGCCTGAACTACAACCTGGAGCTGCGCTGGGAGGGCGTACCGTCCCTGGCCGACGCCTTGCGCATGCTCAAGGACCAGGCCGACCGCACGCCGACACCGCAATGGGTACGCGTGGTGGGCGGCTGGAACGAATTCCAGTTCGCCGAAAAGCGCATGCCGACCCTGGAAGAACTCAATCAGGCCGCTCCCGACACGCCAGTGTTCGTGTTGCACCTGTATGACCGCGCCTTGCTCAACCGCGCTGCGCTGCGGGTGGCCGGCTACACCCGCGACACGCCGAACCCGCCGGGTGGCGAGATCGTGCGTGACAGCAAGGGTGAACCCACCGGCATGCTGGTGGCGCGGCCCAACGCGATGATCCTTTACTCGACCTTGGCCAAGGGGCCGAAGCTGCCGTTGGAGTACCAGGTCAACTCCACGCGCCAGTTCATGCGTGAACTCAATCGCCTGGGCCTGACCAGCGCCATCGACGCCGGTGGTGGTTTCCAGAACTACCCGGACGACTACGCGGTGATCGAGCAGTTGGCCCGCGAGCAGCAGTTGACGGTGCGCATCGCCTACAACCTGTTCACCCAGAAGCCCAAGGAAGAACTCAGCGACTTCAAGAACTGGACCAGCAGCGTCACGTTGCACCAGGGCGATGACTTCCTGCGGCACAACGGCGCCGGGGAAATGCTGGTGTTCTCGGCGGCGGATTTCGAGGACTTCCTCGAGCCGCGCCCGGACCTGCCGCCGGGCATGGAGCAAGACCTGGAGCCGGTGGTCCGGCACTTGGTGGAGCAGCGCTGGCCGTTCCGCCTGCACGCCACCTATGACGAATCCATCAGCCGCATGCTCGATGTGTTCGAAAAAGTGAACCGCGACATTCCGTTCAACGGCCTGCCCTGGTTCTTCGACCACGCCGAGACCATCACGCCGAAGAACATCGAGCGTGTGCGAGCGCTGGGCGGTGGCATCGCGATCCAGGATCGCATGGCCTTCCAGGGTGAATACTTCGTCGACCGCTACGGCGCCAAGGCCGCCGAAGCCACGCCGCCGATCAAGCGCATGCTCGCCGAAGGCGTGCCGGTGGGCGCCGGCACCGACGCCACCCGCGTCTCCAGCTACAACCCGTGGACCTCGTTGTACTGGATGGTCAGCGGGCGCACGGTCGGTGGCCTTTCGTTGCACGAAGAGGGCCTGCCGCGCCTGACCGCGTTGGAGCTGTTCACCCACGGTAGCGCTTGGTTCTCATCGGAGCAGGGCAAGAAAGGCCAGATCAAGGTTGGCCAACTGGCGGACCTGGCGGCCCTCAGCGCGGACTTCTTCAGCGTCGAGGAAGAAGCCATCAAGTGGATCGAGTCGGTGCTGACCGTGGTCGACGGCAAGGTGGTGTACGCCGCCGGCGACTTCGAAAAACTCGGGCCGGCCAGCGTCCCGGTGCTGCCCGACTGGTCGCCGGTGGTCAAGGTCCCAGGGCACTGGCGCCCGACGTCGCCATTGCAGGCCCAGGTCCACCAATGCAGCGGTCCGTGCACGGTGCATTCCCACAGCCATGAACGGGCGCGGTTGTCGAACGTCCCGGTCAGCGATTTCCAAGGCTTCTGGGGCGCGTTTGGCTGTTCCTGCTTTGCCTTCTAACTGAGTACAAACATCTATCCCCTGTGGGAGCGAGCTTGCTCGCAAAGACGTCGGCACACCCGACATCGCCGCAAGCTGACACCCCGCTATCGCGAGCAAGCTCGCTCCCACAAGGTTTTGTAACACCCATCCCAAAGGAGTCATCCCATGAGCAACGTTCCCGCCTACAACCGTCTGAACAAAGACGACGCGGTCGTCCTGCTGGTCGATCACCAGACCGGCCTGATTTCCCTGGTCCAGGATTTCTCGCCCAACGAGTTCAAGAACAACGTGCTGGCCTTGGCCGACTTGGCGAAGTTCTTCGAATTGCCGACCATCCTGACCACCAGCTTCGAACAAGGCCCCAACGGCCCGATCGTGCCGGAGCTCAAGGAAATGTTCCCGGATGCGCCGTACATCCCGCGTCCAGGCCAGATCAATGCCTGGGACAACGAAGATTTCGTCAAGGCGATCAAGGCCACGGGCCGCAAGCAATTGATCATCGCTGGCGTGGTCACCGATGTCTGCGTGGCGTTCCCGACCTTGTCGGCGCTGGCTGAAGGTTTTGACGTGTTCGTGGTGACCGACGCCTCGGGGACGTTCAACGAAACCGTGCAACAGGCCGCCTGGGTACGCATGACCGCTGCCGGCGCGCAGATGATGAACTGGTTCTCGGTGGCCTGTGAGCTGCACCGCGACTGGCGCAACGACATCGAAGGCCTGGGCAACCTGCTGTCCCAGCGCATTCCAAACTACCGCAACCTGATGAACAGCTACTCGGCGCTGACGGCCAAGTAAGCGGGGTCATGCTGAACGACGCCCGCCTTGTGCGGGTGTTTTTGTGTCTGGCGTTAACACCTCTCAAGCAGTGCCACCGCTATCGCGAGCAAGCTTTGCTCCCACAGGTTTTCCCACAGATCCACTGTGGGAGCAAAGCTTGCTCGCGATGACGGTGGCACATTCAACAGCTAGTCAATCTGACTTACCAAGACCACAATGCCCAGCCAATCCCCATGACTGTCCACCCCAGGAATGACAATGAACCCCTTCGAAGAAATGCGCATCTTTGCCCAGGTCATGGAGTCGGGCAGTTTCACCGCAGCAGCGGAAAAACTGGGGCTGTCCAAGCAGTTCGTCAGCCGCAAGCTGATGGAACTGGAACAACGCCTGGGCGTGCGCCTGCTCAATCGCTCGACCCGGCGGCTGGACGTCACGCCCCTGGGCCAGCGCTATTACGAAGCGGCGCTGCGCCTGCTCAATGAAGTCGAACAGGTGGAGCAGGGCATCAGCGGCCAGACCAGCGAGCCCCGCGGCACCATTCGCCTCAGCGCACCGCTGTCCTTCGCCGTGGCGCACCTGGGCAGCCTGCTGCCGCTGTTTCTGCAGCGCTATCCGGGCGTCAGCGTCGAGGTGGACCTGAGCGACCGCTCGGTGGATCTGTTGGGGGAGGGCTATGACCTGGCGCTGCGCATCGGCGTGCTGGAGGATTCGACGCTGATTGCCCGGCGCATCGCGACCATCGAGCGGGTGTACTGCGCCAGCCCCGCCTACCTGGCGCAAAAAGGCACGCCCGCGCGGCCCGAAGACCTGCGCAATCACGACTGCTTGCCCTATGGTCACAGTCGTCAAGTGCAGTGGCGTTTCGTGGGCGCCGGCAAACCGTTGACCCTGGAGGTCACGGGACGCATGCGCGCCAATAACGGCGATTTGCTCAGGGACGCAGCCATCGCCGGCATGGGCATCACCTATCTGCCCGCTTTCATCCTCGGCGATGCCTTGAAGGATGGGCGGCTGATCAAGGTCCTGGAAGGCTTCGAAACCGAACCGCTGGCGCTGTCGGCGGTGTATCCCCAGCATCGGCAAAGTGCGCGCCCGGTGCAGGCGTTGGTGGAATTCTTGCGTGAACAAATGCAATAAAGCGCCGCAACGCATTCAGCCGTCACATGACGGCTGAAGCATCCACGGCGCTTTGATCAGGCGGCGAGATTAGCGCTGCTCAGTTCTTTTTTATACTGCGCTTTCATGGTTTCCATGTCTGCACCCAAGGCATCGAGCTTTGCCTTGCCCAGCAGTTTTTTCGCCTGGGGGAACATTTCCTTTTCTTCTTCCTCGATGTGGTGCTCAAGCAGTTCCTTGACCACTTTCACCCGGCCAGCGAATTCCGGCTGGGTCGGATCAGTGGTTTTCAGGTCTGGCAGCACCAGCGAGTCGACGGTACGGTGTTCTTCCTTGGCCTCGTAATACATTTCGGCCTCGTCCTTGCCACCGGCCTGCTTGAAAGCCGGATAAAGAATTTCTTCTTCCAGGCGGGTGTGGATGGAAATTTCCATTTCCAGTTTCGCCAACAGGTCGGTGCGTTTTTTCACGGCGCGTTCGGTCGACTCGCTCAGTTGAGTCAGGATGGCTTTGACGCGTTCGTGGTCGGCTTTCAACAGATCGATGGCATTCATGGGTAGCTCCTCGGCAATACACGGATGCGGACGGGCTTGGAAACGCCTGCGCCGCGTAAGAGCTCAATTGCATCAGTTGTGCCAGTCGACGATCGATTTAAAACACTTTAAAAACAATGAGTTGAAACGCTAATAATTTCCGGCGTCGTGCAAGCTGCATGAGCGGGGGGCAAAACGCGTTGCACTTTGCGCTGGTGGCTAGGCGTTTTCGATCCGTTGCCGGACCCGGCTGGCGATTGCCAGGCAGGACGTCAGCCCGGGCGACTCGATCCCGAGCAGGTTGATCAACCCTGGCACCTGGTGTTCGGCATCGCCGCTGATGACAAAGTCGCGGGCCGCTTTGCCGGGGGCGGAGATCTTCGGGCGGATGCCGCTGTAGGCCGGTTGCAGGCTCTGGTCCGGCAGGCCCGGCCAATAATTGCGGATCGCCGGGTAAAACGCTTCGGCCCGGGCCGGGTCGACTCGGTAGTCCTCGCACTCGACCCATTCGGTGTCCGGGCCGAAACGCGCCTGGCCGGCCAGGTCCAGCGTCATGTGGATGCCCAGGCCGGCGGCTTCCGGGGCGGGGTAGACCAAGTGCCGGAACGGTGCTCGCCCGGCAAGGCTGAAGTAGTTGCCCTTGCACAAAAAGTCCTCGGGCACCGATTGCATCTCCAGGCCTTCGATGCGGCGGGCGAGGGCCGGTGCCTGGAGGCCGGCGGCGTTGATCAGCAGGCGACAGGACAAGGTCATCTGCGCCGTGCCGCCCAATTCCAGCATGAACCCCCCAGTGATGACGCGAGCGCCCAGCAAAGGCGTGTGGAAGGCAATGTTCGCCCCGGCCGCTTCGGCGTCACCGAGCAAGGCCAGCATCAGAGCGTGGGAATCGACGATACCGGTGGAAGGTGAATACAGCGCGGCGACACAGGCCAGGGCCGGTTCCAATGCCAACGCCTGTTGTTGATCGAGCAGGCGCAGGTCATCCACGCCGTTCATCAAGCCCCGCTCAAGCAATGTTTCGAGTCCGGCCACCTGCGCTTGATCCGTGGCAACGATCAACTTGCCGAGCCGGCGGGTGGCGACGCCGTGGCTTTCACAAAAGGTGTACAACCGGTGTCGACCTTCGACGCACAACTGCGCCTTGAGACTGCCTGGCGGATAATAGATGCCCGCATGGATGACTTCGGAGTTGCGCGAGCTGATGCCCATGCCGATGGCTTCGGCGGCTTCGATCACCAGCACTTCATGACCGGCCTGAGCCATTTCCCGTGCCACGGCAAGGCCGACGACCCCCGCGCCCACGACGACGCATTCGATATCGACGCTCAACGTTGTTCCTCCTTCAGGGCTTGCAGGTTGACGGGTTGAGGATAGCCCTGCTTGGGAAGTGGATGTAGCGTGGGCCATACAGCGCTCTCAGCCTCAGGGGCTGGTAGCCAGAGGCCAACCGACGCGTGCTGCACGCAGGAGGCTGGCTTTGACAACCAAGCGGTGGAATGGGGCAATAACGAAGATGTAGGCCCGGCCTAGACGGTTGTGGCAGTGGACCACGGTTGAAAGAACCAGTTGGCGATTGCCTTCTGGCTCTGCCTCTCCAGAACACAGGATCGATATCCGGAAGTCGAGGTGCTTGTCGTCCTCTCCCAACACGATTTCAGTCGGGTTCGTGTTGTAGACCTTGAAGACACCTACCCGATTAGCCAGGGTTGCCAAATGCTTGGCGGTCTTGAGACCAAAACAGGCAACGACAGTGTCTCGGACTTTCAGGAGCCATCCGATCCAGGATGGCTGGTGGGAAAAGATGAATCGAGCCAGCAAATCTGGATTGCTGGATGTGCCCGCAGGAAGCCGAATCGCAAAAGCGTCCGCCAGGTTCATCGACTGGTAAAGGTGGGTGATGCCGGACCTCGAGGGGACTGGCACGGCCATAATAATCTCAAATTCGCGGGGCATCGGGGGGCTCTCCTGAGTCCTAACTACCAATTAGACGACATGCCATGTCGCGTTTCTTGTTGGGCGGCGCCCACTTCTCCTTGTCGGATACTGAGCCCGATCAAGGCATCATAGAGCGCTTGCTGCCCAGCCGGTAGAACAGGGAGCAACGTCGCACGGCGCTTGTCGGCATCGAACCAGGATTCAACCAACCACCCCACCAGATAGAGCGCCGAAAGGCATCCGCCAGCGGTTGCAACGTTTCCCTGGCATACAAGAGGTTGGTCCATGGACTCAAGTCCCAGCGCTTGCAAGCTCGATCGTGCATCCGGGTGGGTGGTGGCTCGGCCGCTGAGCAGCCCAAGCCGTTCGAGAATGAAAGCTCCGGCGCATATGGAGCCGATTCGCTGGCGCCGGGCGTCAAGTTCGAACGACGGCAGGAAATCCGGGGCGGCCAGTGCAGCGGGTATCCCTTCCTTGCCGCTGACGAACAATACCGCATCGGCACTGTTGGCCTCGCAAAGCGGACCGTGTACCGAAACAGGCAGGCCGTGCGCCGATCGCACGATAGCGCTGGAACCCAATATTCGGACGTGCCAGTCCTCAGTGTTGCGGCCTAAGATGTCCCACATCAGGAACAGGTCGATATCAGTGAATTGGTCGAAAGCAACCAGAACGATTTTCTTCAAGGCGAACTCCATGAAAAGTGCTGGCGTGCAAAACGCAACGGCCATCTTTGCTGGTGTTCGCAGCGTACCGATCGGTTACGCACCATACACAGTCTGTATGGCGCCAAATAGGGAGCGAAATGACCGGTGAAAAAATTAACGCGTAACCATTGGATCGCGGCGGGTTTTGAGGCCCTCGACCAAACAGGGCATACCGGCGTTTCGGCCGAGAGTCTATCGCGCCGATTGAATGTGACCCGCGGATCGTTCTATCACCATTTCCGCAATCGCGAAGATTTTGTCCGCACTTTGCTGGCCGCTTGGGAAGAAGACTACACCGAGCGCATGCTCGCTTATGCGGGGCAGGGCAGTAGCGCGGGCGAAATCCTGAAACGCTATTTGAGTATTGCCGCTGAGAAACAACCTGGGCGGGAAGTTTCCATCCGAGCCTGGTCGCTGCACGATCCGTTGGTAGGCGAGTTTCAACAGCGTGTCGACACAAGACGACTGGACTTCGCGATACGGACCTGCCGCCGCGTGGCCCATATGCCAGGGCAAGCAGAAGTGATGGGTCAAATGGCCCATCTGTGCCTGATTGGTGGTCAGCAGGCAGGGTTGCGGCGTGATGCCGTTCGCTTCAACCGTTTCCTGCATCGAGCCTTTTCACTTTTCGAAGGGGCGCTGCCACCGTGGCGGAGCTGAGTCATAAGCTAAATCGGGTAACTGAATAAATAGTGTTCCAGGGCTACCGTCCATGGCACTGGCCAAAAAAAACGGCACCCAAAGGTGCCGTTTCTGTTTTCTACGATCTACCGCTACACGATCAGCCCGTCAAGCCAGCCTGCTGAACCAGGGTCAGCAACGGCTGCGGGTATACACCGAGGAAGAACGCCAGTACGGCGATGGCCAGCAGCATCACACCGCCTGCCTTCTGTTCCCAGTGCAACTCGGCGTCGTGGCGACGCAGGTTCGGTTCCATCAGGTACAAGGTGACCATGACGCGCAGGTAGTAGAACACGCCGATGGCACTGCCCAGCACCAGGGAGCCGACCAGCCACCATTGGTGAGCCTCGACGCCGGTGGCGATGATGTAGAACTTGCCGATGAAGCCGGCGGTCAGCGGGATGCCGGCCAGGGACAGCATCATCACGGTCAGCACGGCGGTCAGGTACGGACGGCGCCAGAACAGGCCGCGGTATTCGTACAGGGCGTCGGCGTCGCGGCCGTTGTACGGCGAGGACATCAGGGTGATCACACCGAAGGCGCCGAGGCTGGTGATCACGTAGGTGACCAGGTACACGCCGATGGCTTCCACGGCCAGGCCTTTGCTGGCGATCAGGGCGATCAGCAGGTAGCCGAAGTGGGCGATGGATGAGTAACCCAGCAGACGCTTGAGGTTGCTCTGGGTCAGCGCCAGCAGGTTACCGAACAGGATCGACGCGATGGCGATGATGGTCAGTACGTTGCTCAGCACACCGCTGCTGGCCACTGGCGATATCTGGAACAGGCGCACCATGACCGCGAACACCGCCACTTTCGACGCGGTGGCCAGGAACGCCGCCACTGGCGCCGGGGCGCCTTCGTAGACGTCCGGGGTCCAGAGGTGGAACGGTACCAGCGACAGCTTGAACGCCAGGCCGATCAGCATCATCCCCAGGCCCAGTTGCGCGATCGGGCTAGGCAGGCCGGTGGCCGCCAGGGCCTGGCCGATGCCGACGAAGCTCAGGGTGCCGGCTTCGGCGTAGAGCAGGGCCATACCGAACAACAGGAACGCGGAACCGGCCGCCGACAGCACCATGTACTTGATGCCGGCTTCCAGGGAGCGCTTGTTGAAGAAGGCGTAGGCCACCAGGCCGTAGACCGGTACCGACAGCAGTTCCAGGCCGATGAACAGGCTGGCCAGGTGCTGCGCGCTGACCAGGACCAGGCCACCGGCGGCGGCCATCAGGATCAGCAGGTACAGTTCTTCGCGGTTGCCCGGGTAACCCGAACCGCCATCGCCGAGGTAGGCGTGGGCGAGGGTGACGCAGGCCAGGGTGGCGACCAGGATCAGCGCCATGTACAGGCAGGCGAAGCTGTCGATCTGGATCAGCGGGGTGACCGCCAGTGGCGCGACTTTCAGGGCCGGCAAGATCGACAGCAGGGCCAGGTTCAGCCCCGCCACCGACAGCAGGAAGGTCTGTGAGTGATTGCGCCGCCAGGCGATCGCCAGCATCACCACGATGATCGTGGCGCTGGTGATCAACAGCGGCGCAAGCGCGATAAAGTGTTGAATCGTGAATTCCATAGCGCTCTTACCGGGCCGAAGCGAGTTGAGAGAAGGCGGTGCCGAGCCACTGCTGCACGCCATGCATCGTGGCGGCAGAGGTGTCGAGGAACGGTTGCGGGAAAACGCCGAGGTAAACCAGCAGCACCGCAAGGCCGAGCACCATGATCAGTTCGCGACCGTCCATGCCACGCAGCACTTCGTCCGACTTGGTCGGGCCGAAGTAGGCACGGTGGATCATGATCAGCGAGTAGACCGAACCGAACACCAGGCCGGAAGTGGCGATGGCGGTGATCCACGGAGCGCTGGCGAACGTGCCGATCAGGATCAGGAACTCGCCGACGAAGTTGCCAGTGCCTGGCAGGCCCAGGGAAGCGGCTGCGAAGAACAGGCTGATGGCCGGCAGGTAGGCAATGCGCGACCAGATGCCGCCCATCTCACGCATGTCCCGGGTGTGCAGGCGCTCGTACAACTGGCCGCTGAGGATAAACAGCGCCGCCGCCGACAGGCCGTGAGCCAACATCTGGATCACCGCGCCTTGCAGGGCGAGCTGGCTGCCGGAGTAGATCCCGATCAGCACGAAGCCCATGTGCGAAACGCTGGAGAACGCGATCAGGCGCTTGATGTCGGTCTGGGCGAACGCCAGGAACGCACCGTAGAAAATCCCGATCAGGCCCAGGGTCATGGCGATCGGCGCGAACTCGGCCGACGCATTGGGGAACAGCGGCAGGGCAAAGCGCAGCAGGCCGTAGGCCGCGGTCTTGAGCAAGATACCGGCCAGGTCCACGGAACCTGCGGTCGGCGCCTGGGCGTGCGCATCCGGCAGCCAGGAGTGGAACGGCACCACCGGCAGCTTCACCGCGAAGGCGATGAAGAAGCCGAGCATCAGCACGTACTCGGTGGTCTTGGACATCTGCACTTTCAACAGGTCGGCGTAGTTGAAGGTAATCACGCCGGTGTTGTTGAAGTTGACCAGCACCAGGCCAAGGATCGCCACCAACATGATCAGGCCGGAAGCCTGGGTGAAGATGAAGAACTTGGTCGCCGCGTAGATCCGGGTTTTCTTGCCGTCCGAAGAACTGTGACCCCAGAGCGCGATGAGGAAGTACATCGGCACCAGCATCATTTCCCAGAAGAAGAAGAACATGAACAGGTCCAGCGCCAGGAACACGCCGATGACGCCGCCCAGGATCCACATCAGGTTCAAGTGGAAGAAGCCCACGTGACGCTGGATCTCTTTCCAGGAGCAGAGTACCGAGAGGATACCCAGCAGGCCGGTCAGCAGGATCATCAGCAGCGACAGGCCGTCGAGGGCCAGGTGCACGCTGATGCCGAAGCGCGCGATCCAGACGTGCTTGAATTCAAGCGCCCAGGTTGGATCGGCGCCAGGTGCCGGAGCAAATGAATAGTCGCCGGTCGCCCACAGCCAGAGGCCGAGCGCGAGTTCCAGGGACATGGTCAGCAGCGCAATCCAGCGCGGGAGCGTGGAGCTGGAGCGCTCCGCGATCCAGCACAGCAGGCCGCCGATGAAGGGGATCAGGATTAGCCAGGGCAGAATCATGACGGGCTCGTTTCCTTTCGCAAGTTCGCAAGGTTCATATCAGACCGCTACCAGCACGATGGCGCCGATAACCAGCACGGCGCCAGCCGCCATGGAAGCCGCATACCAACGCAGTTGACCGGTCTCGGTACGGCTCAGGGCAGTGTGGCCGCCCTTGGCCATGCGCGGGATCAGGCCAATGGTCTGGTCGAGCGGGTCTTTGCGCAGAATGTGGCTGATCGCAAGGTATGGCTTGACGAACAGTTTGTCGTAGATCCAGTCGAAGCCCCAGGCGGCGAACCACCAGGCCGAAAGGAATCGCCCGATGCCGCTGTTGGCGATCGCCGTGACGAAACGACGCTTGCCCAGGAACAGCAGGGCGGCCAGCAGGATACCCGCCAGGGCGATGGCACCCGAGGCGATTTCCAGGCTGTGCTTGGCTTCGCCGCCGGCATGGCCGACGCTTTGCGGCAGCACATCGGCCAGCGGTGGGGTGATCATGGCGCCGACGAAGGTCGACAGCACGATCAGCACCGACAGTGGCAGCCAGTGGGCAATGCCATGGCCGGCATGGGCTTGGGTCTTGGCTTCACCGTGGAAGGCGATGAAGATCAGGCGGAAGGTGTACAGCGAGGTCATGAACGCACCCACCAGGCCGGCATAAAGCAGTGCCTGGTTACCGCTGGCGAACGCTTCCCAGAGGATCTCGTCCTTGGAGTAGAAGCCGGCGGTGACCAGGGGCAGGGCCGCGAGGGCCGCGCCGCCAACGATGAAGCTGGCATAGGCCAACGGCAGTTTCTTCCACAGGCCGCCCATCTTGAAGATGTTCTGCTCGTGGTGGCAGGCAACGATCACCGCACCGGAAGCAAGGAACAGCAGCGCCTTGAAGAAGGCGTGGGTCATCAGGTGGAAGATCGCGCCTTCCCAGGCACCAACGCCCAGGGCCAGGAACATGTAGCCGATCTGGCTCATGGTCGAGTAGGCGAGGATGCGCTTGATGTCGGTCTGTACCAGAGCGGCAAAACCGGCCAGTACCAGGGTCACGCCGCCGACGATGCCGACCAGGTGCAGGATGTCCGGCGCCAGGGCGAACAGGCCGTGGGTGCGGGCGATCAGGTAGACACCGGCGGTCACCATGGTCGCGGCGTGGATCAGTGCCGAGACCGGGGTAGGGCCGGCCATCGCGTCCGCCAACCAGGTCTGCAGCGGCAGTTGCGCGGATTTACCGACGGCGCCGCCCAGCAGCATCAGGGTCGCCAGGACGATCCAGAAGTCACCGACCTTGAAGTGCTCGGGTGCCTTGACCAGCAGTTCCTGGATATTCAGCGTGCCCAGTTGCTGGAACAGGATGAACAGGCCGATGGCCATGAACACGTCGCCGATCCGGGTGACGATGAACGCCTTGAGTGCAGCATTCCCGTTGTTGCGGTTGCTGTAGTAGAAACCGATCAACAGGTACGAGCACAGGCCCACGCCTTCCCAGCCGAAGTACAGGAACAACAGGTTATCGCCGAGCACCAGGAACAGCATGCTGGCGATGAACAGGTTGGTGTAGGCGAAGAAGCGCGAGTAACCGGCTTCACCGCGCATGTACCAGGAGGCGAACAAGTGGATCAGGAAACCCACGCCGACCACCACGCCGAGCATGGTCACCGACAGGCCGTCCAGGTAGAGGGCGAAGTTCGGCGTGAAGCCTTCAACGGCCATCCACTGCCACAGCACCTGCACGTACCTGCCACCTTCCGGTGGGGCGACGTTGAATTGCCAGATCACGTAGGCCGTGACGATGGCAGACAGGCCGATGGAACCCACGCCAACCAGCGCCGACAGGTTTTCCGACCAGCGTCCACGGGAGAACGACAGCAGCAGGAAACCGATGAGGGGGAATACGAAAGTCAGGAAGAGAAGGTTCATCCGCGCATCTCGCTGGCAGCGTCAATGTCGAGGGTGTGGAAGCGGCGATACAGCTGCAACAGGATCGCCAGGCCGATACTGGCCTCGGCGGCTGCCAGGCTGATCACCAGGATGAACATGATCTGTCCATCCGGCTGCGCCCAGCGAGCGCCCGCGACGATGAAAGCCAGGGCGGAGGCATTCATCATGACCTCCAGGCTCATCAGCACGAACAGAATGTTGCGGCGGACCATCAGGCCAACCAGACCGAGGCAGAACAGGATGCCGGCAACCGCCAGACCATGCTCGAGAGGGATAGCAGGCATGTGATTACTCCTTCGCCTCGTTACGGCCCAAATGGAACGCCGTGACGGCTGCGGCAAGCAGCAGCATCGAGGCGAGTTCGACCACCAGCAGGTACGGACCGAACAGGCTGATGCCCACGGCCTTGGCGTCTACGGTGGTGTGGCCGATGGCCTGGCCGCTCTGGTGAGCGAACAGCACATACAGCAGTTCACCCAGCAGCAGGGCGGACAGGATCACCGGTCCCGCCCAGATGCCGGGCTTGAGCCAGGAGCGCTCCTGCTGGACCGCGGCCGGGCCGAGGTTGAGCATCATTACCACGAACACGAACAGCACCATGATGGCGCCGGCGTAGGCGATCACTTCCAGGGCACCGGCGAACGGCGCGCCGAGGGCAAAGAAAGTCATGGCCACGGCGATCAGCGAAATGATCAGGTAGAGCAGGGCGTGCACGGGGTTGGTGTTGGTGACCACACGAAGCGTGGACACCACCGCGATACCCGATGCGAAATAGAAAGCGAATTCCATCTTTCTTCCTTAAGGCAGCAAGCTCTTCACGTTGATCGGTTCGGCTTCGTTCTGCGCGGCGCCTTTTGGCTTACCGGCAATGGCCATACCTGCAACACGATAGAAGTTGTAATCAGGGTTTTTACCGGGACCGGAAATCAGCAGATCTTCTTTCTCGTACACCAGGTCCTGACGTTTGAACTCGGCCATTTCGAAATCCGGCGTGAGCTGGATCGCGGTGGTCGGGCAGGCTTCCTCGCAGAGGCCGCAGAAAATGCAGCGCGAGAAGTTGATACGGAAGAAGTCCGGGTACCAGCGACCGTCTTCGGTTTCAGCTTTCTGCAACGAGATGCAACCCACCGGGCACGCCACGGCGCACAGGTTGCAGGCCACGCAGCGCTCTTCGCCGTCGGGGTCGCGGGTCAGGACGATGCGGCCACGATAGCGTGGAGCCAGGTAGACCGGCTCTTCCGGGTATTGCAGGGTGTCACGCTTGCGAAAGCCATGGCCGAAGATCATGACCAGGCTTCGCAGTTGGGTACCGGTACCCTTAACGATGTCGCCAATATATTTGAACATGGGTCAAATCCTCACTGAACCGCGGCCGCAGGCGCGTTCATCAAAACGATCGCAGCGGTCACCAGCATGTTGATCAGGGTCAGCGGCAGGCAGAATTTCCAGCTGAAGTCCATCACCTGGTCGTAGCGTGGGCGCGGGATCGAGGCGCGCAGCAGGACGAACAGCATGATGAAGAACGCGGTCTTCAGGGCGAACCAGACGAAGGACAGTTGCGGCAGGATGCCGAACGGACCGTGCCAGCCACCGAAGAACAGCGTTACCAGCAGCGCCGAGATCAGGATGATGCCGATGTATTCACCGACGAAGAACATGCCCCATTTCATGCCGGCATATTCAATGTGGTAACCGTCGGCCAGTTCCTGCTCCGCTTCCGGCTGGTCGAAGGGGTGACGGTGAGTCACGGCTACGCCCGCGATGAAGAAGGTACAGAAACCGAAGAACTGCGGAATGATGAACCACAGGTTCTGTGCCTGGTACTCGACGATGTCGCGCATGTTGAACGAGCCGGCCTGGATCACGATGCCCATGAGCGACAGGCCCATGAACACTTCGTAGGACACGGTCTGGGCCGAGGCCCGCAGGCTGCCCAGCAGGGCGAACTTGTTGTTGCTCGACCAGCCGGCGAACAGCACCGCATACACCGACAGGCCAGCCATGGCGAAGAAGAACAGCAGGCCGATGTTCAGGTCCGCCACGCCCCAGGTCGGGGTGATCGGGATGATCGCGAAGGCGATCAGCAAGGCGCTCATGGCCACCACCGGTGCCAGGGTGAAGATCACCTTGTCGGCAAACGGCGGCGTCCAGTCTTCCTTGAAGAACATCTTGATCATGTCAGCGGCGATCTGGAACATGCCGAATGGGCCGACGCGGTTCGGACCGTAGCGGTCCTGCCACCAGCCCAGCAGGCGACGTTCGACGAAGCTCAACAGTGCGCCTGCGACCACCACGGCCAGCAGGATCACGATGGCCTTGAGGACCGTCAGGATCACAGCGATCACTTCAGGGGTGAACCAGCTCATTGCGCTGCCTCCTGCAGACCGTCGACGGTTTTGCCGAAAATCGCTGGCGGGATGCCTGCCAGGCCGGCCGGCAGGGCCACCAGGCCGGCGCCCAGTTCTTCATTGATGCGCAGTGGCAGACGCAAGGTCTGGCCGGCCACGTTCAGGCTCAGCAGGGCACCGTCGTTAACGCCCAGGCGGTCGGCTTCGGACTTGGCCAGCGACACGTAGGCGGCCGGGATGCGTTCCTGCACCGGTGCGGCCTTGGAAGAGTTCTCTTCGCTGCCGAACAGGTGATGGAACGGCACGACCTGCCAGGTGCCCGGTGCCGGGTTGAAGGCGCGCGGCACGCTGGCGAACCAGCTCAGGCGATCGCCCTGGCTTTCGATCAGGCGGGTGCCCGGGTCACCGGCACGCAGGTGACCACCGACTTCGTCCTGGAACTTGTTCCAGGCTTGCGGCGAGTTCCAGCCCGGCGACCAGGCGAATGGCACCTGGGAACGTGGTTCGGTCGAGCCCGAGTAGCCTTCCATGGAGAACGAGAACGCGGTGTCGTTGTCCTGGGAGGTGCGCGGTTCGTGGACGCTGATGTCGGCGCGCATGGCGGTGCGACCGGAGTAGCGCAGCGGTTCGCGCGCCAGCTTCAGGCCTTTGATGCGGAACGAGGCGGACGGTGCGGCGTCGACGATGCGGGCCAGTTGCGGGCTGCTCGAAGCGACAGCGGCGGTAACGTGGTCCAGTTGCGTCCAGTCGATCGGCTGGTCCAGCAGGGTCGAGCGCAGGGCATGCAGCCAGCGCCAGCCTTCATGAACCAGGATGCTGGCGTCCAGGTATTGCGGGTCGAAGACCTGGAAGAAGCGCTGGGCGCGACCTTCCTGGCTGACCAGCGTACCGTCGCCTTCGGCGAAGCTCGCCGCCGGCAGCACCAGGTGGGCGCGGTCGGTGGTGGCGGTTTTCTGATGGTCGGCGACGATCAGCACTTTCGCGGCGTTCAGCGCGGCATCGACCTTGGCCTTGTCGGTGCGGGTGTAGAGGTCGTTTTCCAGCACCACGATGGCGTCGGCGCTGCCGTCGATCACCGCTTGCAGGGCCGCATCCACCGATTCGCCACCGAGCATGGCCAGGCCAAGGCTGTTGGCTTCCGGCACGATCAGGCTGATGGAACCGTTCTTCTCGCGCAGCTTCAAGGCCTTGGCGATGTTGGCCGCGGCTTCGATCAGCGCCTTGGAACCCAACGAGGTGCCGGCGATGATCAGTGGACGCTTGGCCGCCAGCAGGGCGTCGGCGATGCGTTGGGCCAGGGCGGCCGCTTCGCTGTCCAGGCCTTCTACGGCCGGGGCGCTGGCGTCCAGGGCGTGGGCCACGGCGAAACCGATGCGGGCCAGGTCGTCCGGGGCGGCGTGGACGCATTCCTCGGCCACGTCGTCGAGCTTGGTTTCAGCAAGGCTGGCGATGAACAGTGGGTTCAGCGCGTGCTGGCCGATGTTCTTCACGGCGGCGTCGAGCCATGGCTGGACGCGCATGGCGTCGGCCATGTCCTCGGCCTTGCCCTTGACCGACTGGCGCAGGGCCAGGGCCATGCGGGCGGCAGTCTGGGTCAGGTCTTCACCGAGGACGAACACTGCGTCGTGGTCTTCGATGTCGCGCATGTTCGGCACGGGCAGCGGGCTGTCCTTGAGCACTTGCAGCACCAGGCGGATACGTTCCAGCTCACCGGCCTCGATGCCACTGTAGAAGTGCTCGGCGCCGACCAGTTCACGCAGCGCGTAGTTGCTTTCCAGGCTGGCCCGTGGCGAACCGATGCCGACGATGTTGCGACCGCGCAGCAGCTCGGCGGCCTTGTCCAGGGCTTGGTCCAGGCTCAGCTTGGCACCGTTTGCCAGCAGCGGCTGGCGTGGGCGATCCGTGCGGTTGACGTAGCCATAGCCGAAACGGCCACGGTCACACAGGAAGTACTGGTTCACCGAACCGTTGAAGCGGTTTTCGATGCGACGCAGTTCACCGTAGCGCTCGCCCGGGGAGATGTTGCAACCGCTGGAGCAGCCATGGCAGATGCTCGGCGAGAACTGCATGTCCCATTTGCGGTTGTAACGCTCGGAGTGAGTCTTGTCGGTGAACACACCGGTCGGGCAGACCTCGGTGAGGTTGCCGGAGAACTCGCTTTCCAGGGTGCCGTCTTCAACGCGACCGAAGTAAACGTTGTCGTGGGCACCGAATACGCCCAGGTCGGTGCCGCCGGCGTAGTCCTTGTAGAAGCGCACGCAGCGGTAGCAGGCGATGCAGCGGTTCATCTCGTGGGAAATGAACGGGCCGAGGTCCTGGTTCTGGTGGGTGCGCTTGGTGAAGCGATAGCGGCGCTCGTTGTGGCCGGTCATCACCGTCATGTCTTGCAGGTGGCAGTGGCCGCCTTCCTCACAGACCGGGCAGTCGTGAGGGTGGTTGGTCATCAGCCATTCGACGACGCTGGCGCGAAACACTTTCGCTTCTTCGTCGTCGATGGAGATCCAGCTGCCGTCGGTGGCAGGGGTCATGCAGGACATGACGATCCGACCACGCTTGTCGTTTTCGTCGGTGTACTGCTTGACCGCGCACTGGCGACAAGCGCCAACGCTGCCAAGGGCGGGGTGCCAGCAGAAATAAGGAATGTCGAGGCCCAGCGACAGACATGCCTGTAACAGGTTGTCTGCGCCATCGACTTCGAGCTCTTTGCCGTCTACGTGGATAGTGGCCATGGTTCAAAGTTCTTCGTTGGCCCGGTGTCAGCGGGCGTGGCTAATGGAATCTTGTTATTCGTCCGAATCCAAACAGCCTGGTAAAAGGCGTCATCGGACGAAGGCGCAGGGCACGGACCCTGCGCCTTTCAAAGCGTCGTTACGCGCCGACCATGGTCGGCGTGACCACCTGATTGAGGTCGCCCGCGCGGGTTGGCGCGATGCCGGCCTCGAACTCAGGGCGGAAGTATTTGATCGCGCTGCCCAACGGCTCCACGGCACCCGGTGCGTGAGCACAGAAGGTCTTGCCTGGGCCGAGGAAACCCACCAGACCCAGCAGGGTCTCGATGTCGCCGGCCTGGCCTTCGCCGTTTTCAAGGGCCCGCAGCAGCTTGACGCTCCAGGGCAGGCCATCGCGGCAAGGGGTGCAGAAACCGCACGACTCACGGGAGAAGAACTCTTCCATGTTGCGCAGCAGCGAGACCATGTTGACGCTGTCGTCCACCGCCATGGCCAGGCCGGTGCCCATGCGGGTGCCGACCTTGGCGATGCCGCCGGCGTACATTTGGGCGTCCAGGTGTTCCGGCAACAGGAACCCGGTACCGGCGCCGCCAGGCTGCCAGCACTTGAGCGTGTAGCCGTCGCGCATGCCGCCGGCATAGTCTTCGAACAGCTCGCGGCCGGTGACGCCGAACGGCAGTTCCCACAGGCCAGGGTTCTTGACCTTGCCGGAGAAGCCCATGAGCTTGGTGCCCATGTCTTCGCTGCCGGCGCGGGCTAGGGATTTGTACCAGTCCACGCCGTCGGCGATGATCGCCGGCACGTTGCACAGGGTCTCGACGTTGTTCACGCAGGTCGGCTTGCCCCACACGCCGACAGCGGCAGGGAAGGGCGGCTTGGAACGTGGGTTGGCGCGACGACCTTCCAGGGAGTTGATCAGCGCGGTTTCTTCACCGCAGATATAGCGCCCGGCACCGGTGTGGACGAACAGCTCGAAATCGAAGCCGCTGCCCAGGATGTTCTTGCCCAGCAGGCCTGCGGCCTTGGCTTCTTCCACGGCACGGTTCAAGTGCTTGGCGGCGGTGGTGTATTCGCCACGCAGGAAGATATAGCCACGGTAGGTTTTCAGCGCGCGGGCGCTGATCAGCATGCCTTCGATCAGCAGATGGGGCAGTTGCTCCATCAGCATGCGGTCCTTCCAGGTGTTGGGCTCCATTTCATCCGCGTTGCACAGCAGGTAGCGGATGTTGATGGATTCGTCCTTGGGCATCAGGCCCCACTTCACACCCGTGGGGAAACCCGCGCCGCCGCGGCCCTTGAGGCCGGAGTCTTTCACGGTCTGGACGATGTCGTCGCCGGCCATGTCGGCGAACGCCTTGCGCGCGGCGGCGTAGCCGTTCTTGGCCTGGTACTCGTCCAGCCATACCGCTTCGCCGTCGTCACGCAGACGCCAGGTCAGGGGATGGGTTTCGGCCGAACGCTGGATGCGGTTGGCGGGCCCGAAGGAAGTAAGGGTCATACGTAGCCCTCCAGCAGTTTGGCGACGCCGTCAGGCTGGACGTCACCGAAGGTGTCGTCGTCGATCATCAGCGCTGGCGCCTTGTCGCAGTTACCCAGGCAGCACACCGGCAGCAGGGTGAAGCGACCGTCGGCGGTGGTCTGGCCCAGGCCGATGCCCAGCTTGTTCTGGAGCTCGCCGACCACCGATTCGTGGCCACCGATGTAGCAGACCATGCTGTCGCAGACACGAATGATGTGGCGGCCCACTGGCTGGCGGAAAATCTGGCTATAGAAGGTGGCCACGCCTTCGACGTCGCTGGCCGGGATGCCGAGGATCTCGCCGATGGCGTAGAGCGCGCCGTCAGGCACCCAGCCACGTTCCTTCTGGACGATCTTCAGGGCTTCGATCGACGCCGCGCGCGGGTCTTCGTAGTGATGCAGCTCGTGCTCGATGGCCGAGCGCTCGGTTTCGCTCAGGGCGAAACGGTCTGTCTGGATAAGCGTGCTATTCATGCTTAGCGGTCCACGTCGGCCATAACGAAATCGATACTACCCAGGTACGCGATCAAGTCCGCGACCATGCTGCCTTTGATCACGGAAGGGATCTGCTGCAGGTGCGGGTAGCTTGGGGTGCGAATCCGGGTGCGGTAGCTCATGGTGCCGCCGTCGCTCGTCAGGTAATAACTGTTGATGCCCTTGGTCGCTTCGATCATCTGGAAGGACTCGTTGGCCGGCATGACCGGGCCCCACGAAACCTGCAGGAAGTGCGTGATCAGGGTCTCGATGTGTTGCAGGGTGCGCTCTTTGGGCGGCGGCGTGGTCAGCGGGTGATCCGCCTTGTACGGGCCTTCCGGCATGTTGCGCATGCATTGGTCGATGATCTTGATGCTCTGGCGCATTTCCTCGACGCGAACCATGCAGCGGTCGTAGGCATCGCCATTGGCCGCCAGCGGTACTTCGAATTCGAAGTTTTCGTAGCCGGAGTAGGGACGCGCCTTGCGCAGGTCGAAGTCGCAACCGGTGGAACGCAGGCCGGCACCGGTGACGCCCCATTCCAGGGCCTCTTTGGTGTTGTAGGCGGCGACCCCGATGGTCCGACCCTTGAGGATGCTGTTCTGCAGGGCGGCCTTGGTGTATTCGTCCAGGCGCTTGGGCATCCACTCGACGAAGTCCTTGACCAGCTTTTCCCAGCCGCGCGGCAGGTCGTGAGCCACGCCACCGATGCGGTACCAGGCCGGGTGCAGGCGGAAACCGGTGATGGCTTCGATCACCGTGTAGGCCTTCTGGCGGTCGGTGAAGGTGAAGAACACCGGGGTCATGGCCCCCACGTCCTGGATATAGGTCCCCAGGAACAGCAAGTGGCTGGTGATACGGAAGAACTCGGCCATCATGATGCGGATGACGTCGACCTTCTCCGGTACCTTGATCCCGGCCAGTTTCTCGACCGAAAGCACGTACGGCAGGTTGTTCATCACGCCGCCGAGGTAGTCGATGCGGTCGGTGTACGGGATGAAGCTGTGCCAGGACTGGCGCTCGGCCATTTTCTCGGCACCACGGTGGTGGTAGCCGATGTCAGGCACGCAGTCGACGATCTCTTCGCCGTCCAACTGCAGGATGATGCGGAATGCACCGTGGGCCGAAGGGTGGTTCGGGCCGAGGTTGAGGAACATGTAGTCCTCGTTGGCGCCCGAACGCTTCATGCCCCAGTCTTCAGGCTTGAAGCGCGCGGCTTCTTCCTCGAGCTGTTGCTTGGCCAGGGACAGGCTGAACGGGTCGAACTCGGTGGCACGGGCCGGGAAGTCCTTGCGCAGCGGGTGACCTTCCCAGGTCGGCGGCATCATGATGCGGGTCAGGTGCGGGTGGCCGGGGAAGTCGATCCCGTACATGTCCCACACTTCACGCTCGTACCAGTTGGCGTTCGGCCAGATGCCGGTCACGGTCGGCACGCTAAGGTCGCTCTCGGACAAGGCGACCTTGATCATTACGTCACTATTACGCTCGATCGACATCAGGTGATAGAACACGGTGAAGTCGACGCCGTCGGGCAGCCCTTGACGCTTGGTGCGCAGGCGCTCGTCCACGCCGTGCAGGTCATAGAGCATGACGTACGGCTTGGGCAGGTTGCGCAGGAAAGTCAGGACTTCGACGAGTTTGGCGCGGGCAACCCACAGCACCGGCATGCCGGTGCGGGTCGGCTGGGCGGTGAACGCCTCGGGGCCAAAACGGTTGTTCAGTTCGACGACCACATCCTGGTCGTCTGCCTTGTAAGGCGGGATGTACAGAGCACTGCCTGTAGTCATGGTTATTTATCGCTTTCGGTCAACGTAAAGAATGAAGCCAGGTTCTCGTTTCTTATGCAGAGCAGAGCTGGATCAGACTTCGTCGGGGCTGCGCAGGTTGGTGACTGCGATACGCTGTTCGCGGCGCTGTTCCTTTTGCGATGGCATGTCGGCGCGATAGACGCCTTGATCGCCAACGACCCAGGACAGTGGGCGACGCTCCTGGCCAATCGACTCCTGCAACAGCATCAGGCCTTGCAGGAAAGCTTCAGGGCGAGGCGGGCAGCCGGGCACGTAGACGTCCACGGGCAGGAACTTGTCCACCCCTTGAACGACGGAGTAGATGTCGTACATGCCACCGGAGTTGGCGCACGAACCCATGGAGATGACCCACTTGGGCTCGAGCATTTGCTCGTAGAGACGCTGGATGATCGGCGCCATCTTGATGAAGCAGGTACCGGCGATAACCATGAAATCCGCCTGGCGTGGCGATGCCCGGATCACCTCGGCGCCAAAGCGCGCGATGTCGTGGGGCGCCGTGAAGGCGGTGGTCATTTCCACGTAGCAGCACGAAAGGCCGAAGTTGTACGGCCACAGGGAGTTCTTGCGACCCCAGTTGACCGTGCTGTTCAGCACGTCTTCGAGCTTGCCCATGAAGATGTTTTTGTGGACTTGATCTTCTAACGGATCGGCGACGGTTTCCCGTTCGCCAATCGGATACTGCTCGTTAGGAGCATCGGGGTCGATCCTGGTGAGATTGTATTGCATTGCCAAAGCCTCATTGTTTCAGCTTCGCTTGCCGCTTGCGCCGAGCTTCCGGAGCCCAATCAAGCGCCCCCACTCGGTAAAGGTAGACAAGACCTGCCAACAGAATTGCTATGAAAACGAGAGCTTCGACGAATCCGGTCCAGCCGCTTTCGCGGACGGACACAGACCATGCAAAGAGAAAGAGGGCTTCGATATCGAAGATCACGAAGAGCATCGCGACCAGATAGAATTTGGCTGAGAGCCGCAAGCGGGCGCCACCGGTAGGTAGCATGCCGGACTCGAACGGTTCGTTTTTGCTGCGGCCCCAGGCTTTTGACCCGAGCAGGCTCGATACCCCGAGCATGAAGGCACACAGGCCGACAACACCCAGAAGGAAAATGGCAAAGCCCCAGTTGTGGGCCATGAGTCCTGTCGCTTCGGGCATGCTGGAAATCCTTAACAGAGAGCAAAGGTCTCTGAGCTTGAAAAGAAATAACGCAGTGACGATATGTCGCAGCAATCAATCGCGGTGATTTTATGGCTAAACACCGGGCAAGTAAAATTCCTATAGCGAAATTATTTATTGGAATAAGGACATAGCGCGCCTCCATGACCCCGCGGCCCAGGCCGGGCGGGCGTTGACCGTTTGTTCAGCAATAATATTTCGTGCGGAATGTAACAATGATAATGGCTTCCAAATGATAATTATTATTATCTGTGGCGACCTTTCTACGGTGCACTTAGTGTTGTGCCCAAGAGACTGTCTTACATCGCCGCTACTGCAATTGTCAGCGCCGAACGTTTTACTCCTTTTCAGACTGCCCAATACTGCGTTCGATCAATTTTTCTACCCGTGCGCCCCGAAGTTTTGTGAGGGCTCGGTGAGGGTGGTGCTGCATGGGCACGCCACGTTGATGCTTCAGGCGGTCTCGTGCCGATTTTTGCTCGCTAGCCTCCCGCCCAATCTATACATCGTCGACTTCCCTTGAAGAAATGATGGCAAATGGCTATCTTTGCGGTTCATTCATCTAATCATCTATACCAATATTTGATTAGGCTAGCGCCCCTTCTTAGATAGCTACGTCCGTTTTCATTGTTCGTGGCTGATTACCATAAGGAATGTCATGAACTCTTGGATCGCGAATATGAGCGTTATGCTCAAGCTGGCTTTGGGCTTTGCCGTTGTGCTGCTGCTGACCGCCATCCTCGCCGCGACCGGCTGGTTCAGCCTGGGAAAAATGATCGAGCGTACTGATCGCATGTCCAGCATTACTGAGCTCGGCAACCGTCTTGATCACCTGCGCAGGGCTCGTTTGCAATACCAGTTGGACAGGGGGGACGAACAAAAGGGGGCATTGATCCAGGCGTCGCTGGACCAGTTTGTCGCCCAGCAAAAAAGCCTCGCAAACGAGTTGAGAAAAGCTGAAAACCAGAAAAAACTAGCGCTGATCGAGCAGGCCAGCACGCAGTATCAAGTGGCGCTGAATACGATGCGCGAGGCTTATCGCAACGACGCAGCGATGCGCAAGGAGATGGGCGTCAATGCGGTCAAAGGCGCCGCGCTGATTGCCAAGGTCATCAGTGATGTAGAGGCAATGCCCGCCTCGGATGAACGCCGCTTTGACCTGTATAGGATCATCCTCAAGGCCAAGGAGGACTTGGCGCTGGTGCGTTATGAAGTGCGCGGCTATACCGGCAACCCCAACAGCGCCACCGAACAAGCCGCCGCCCGCCAGTTGGAAAATGCGCTCAAGAGCATCGAGGCCCTCAACAGCGCCTTCGGCCCGACCTATGCCGACACCATCAAGCAACTGGAAACTGCGGTGATTGCTTACCGCCGTTCGGTGCAGGACTTCACTGCCAGCAATCAGGCCATTGGCAAGGCCGTGCAGGACACTGTCGATTTGGGTGAAACCATCACTCGCCTGTCTGACGAAATGTATGCCAGCCAGTTGGTCTCCCGGGACGAAGACAGCGCCCAGGCTCGCATCCTGCAACTGAGTTGTACTGCCTTGGCGATGTTGTTGGGGATTTTTGCCGCCTTGATCATCACCCGCCAGATTACACGGCCGTTGCGGGAAACATTGGCTGTGGTCGATCGAATTGCAGCGGGCGACCTTACGCAACACGTAACAGTGACCCGCCGTGATGAGTTGGGTGCCTTGCAACAGGGCATTCAGCGCATGGGCATCACCTTGCGCGATCTGATCGGTGGCATCCGCGACGGCGTCACCCAAATCGCCAGTGCCGCCGAAGAGCTATCGGCTGTCACCGAGCAGACCAGTGCCGGGGTCAATAGCCAGAAGACCGAGACCGATCAGGTAGCTACCGCCATGCACGAAATGTCGGTCACCGTGCATGAGGTCGCGCGTAATGCCGAACAAGCTCGGGCAGCCGCATCAGAGGCCGATGCGCAAGCCCGTATGGGTGATCAAGTGGTTGCGCAAGCCATCGTTCAGATTGAGCGCTTGGCCGGTGAGGTCGGGCGCTCAGTCGAAGCCATGAACGAGCTGGAACAGGAAAGCGGACGCATCGGCAAAATCATGGACGTGATCAGGGCGGTGGCTGAGCAGACCAACTTGCTGGCCCTTAACGCCGCCATCGAGGCCGCTCGCGCGGGTGATGCCGGGCGTGGTTTTGCCGTGGTCGCCGATGAAGTGCGAGGGTTGGCCCAGCGTACCCAGCATTCCACCGAAGAGATTGAAAGCCTGGTGGCGGGCTTGCAGAACGGCACGCGCCAGGTATCGAGCATCATGCGAAACAGCCGCGAACTGACCGACAGCAGCGTGGAATTGGCAGGTAAAGCCGGCACCTCCCTGGGCAACATCACCCAGGCGGTTTCCGGCATTCAGGCCATGAACCAACAGATTGCCGCCGCCGCGGTGCAACAAAGCTCGGTGGCCGAGGAAATCAGCCGCAGTATCCTGAGCGTGCGCGATGTATCCGAACAGACCGCCTCGGCCAGCGAAGAAACCGCAGCCTCCAGCATCGAACTGGCGCGCCTGGGTAACCAGTTGCAGCAGTTGGTCAGTCACTTCAAGGTGTGAAAAACGGAGCTGGAAAAACCGGCAAAAAAAAGCCCCGAACCAGTCGGGGCTTCAGATCATCGGCTTTGCGGTTAGCTTTTACTCGGTCCGCAAGGGCCGTTTACGGCGTGGATCAGTGGAACTGTTCTTCTTCGGTGGAACCGGTCAGTGCGGTCACCGACGAAGTGCCGCCCTGGATCACGGTGGTCATGTCGTCGAAGTAGCCGGTGCCCACTTCCTGCTGGTGAGCCACGAAGGTGTAGCCCTTGGCGGCGTCGGCGAACTCTTGCTCTTGCAGCTTCACGTAGGCGGTCATGTCGTTGCGGGCGTAGTCGTGCGCCAGGTTGAACATGCTGTGCCACATGTTGTGAATGCCGGCCAGGGTGATGAACTGGTGCTTGTAGCCCATGGCGGACAGTTCGCGCTGGAACTTGGCGATGGTCGCGTCGTCCAGGTTTTTCTTCCAGTTGAAGGAAGGCGAGCAGTTGTACGACAGGATCTGGTCTGGGTATTCCTTCTTGATCGCTTCGGCGAAGCGACGAGCCTCGTCCAGGTCCGGCTTGGCGGTTTCGCACCAGATCAGGTCGGCGTACGGCGCGTAGGCCAGGCCACGGGCGATGGCTTGGTCGAGACCGGCGCGCACCTTGTAGAAGCCTTCCTGGGTGCGGGTACCGGTGACGAACGGCTGGTCGTACGGGTCGCAGTCGGAGGTCAGCAGGTCAGCGGCGTTGGCGTCGGTACGGGCCAGGATGATGGTCGGTACACCGGCAACGTCGGCGGCCAGGCGGGCAGCGGTCAGCTTCTGCACGGCTTCCTGGGTAGGAACCAGTACCTTGCCGCCCATGTGGCCGCATTTTTTCACCGAAGCCAGTTGGTCTTCGAAGTGAACGCCGGCGGCGCCAGCCTCGATCATGCTCTTCATCAGCTCGTAGGCGTTCAGGACGCCGCCGAAACCGGCTTCAGCGTCAGCCACGATCGGCGCGAAGTAGTCGATGTAGCCTTCGTCGCCCGGGTTCTTGCCGGCTTTCCACTGGATCTGGTCGGCACGACGGAACGAGTTGTTGATGCGCTTGACCACGGTTGGAACCGAATCCACCGGGTACAGCGACTGGTCGGGGTACATCGACTCGGCGGAGTTGTTGTCCGCGGCCACTTGCCAGCCCGACAGGTAGATCGCCTGGATGCCGGCCTTGACTTGCTGCACAGCCTGGCCGCCGGTCAGGGCGCCCATGCAGTTGACGAAATCTTTCTCGGGACGGAAGGCTGGCTTGGCGCCCTGGGTGACCAGGTTCCAGAGCTTGTCGGCGCCCATTTTCGCCAGGGTGTGCTCAGGTTGAACCGAGCCACGCAGACGGACGACGTCAGCAGCGGAATAATTGCGCTTCACGCCTTTCCAGCGCGGGTTTTCAGCCCAATCTTTTTCAAGGGCTGCAATTTGCTGTTCGCGTGTCAGTGCCATGGAGATAAACCTCGTCGCATAGGTCTTGGTGGAAAATTCCTGCTCCTGCCGATCAGGGGTTGGCGTACAAGTCGGTTCAGGCGGGGCGGCGACGGGATGAACGATGGGCTCGAGGGGAAAGTGAGCAGGTAGGGGCGAACTGCGGGCGCATTCGGGCGTCGTGGGCCTCCATACGAACTCAGAGTGATGCCGGGTTACCTAGTTACGCTTCCGTCCCTCGGGACAACTTCGTTCCAGTCGCAACCTCGTCAAACACACCTTGTGGGCGGTACAGACACGAATCGGCTCGCAGGGTAGTTGCAAGCGTCGACCCGAAGGCCCTTGCCAGGGCCCCTGATTAGCGGGAGCGAGGCCATCATGCCTTCGGTTTTTTGCCTCGTCAAACGTTTTGTAGTGCTTTTTTTATAGCACTACATCTTTGGTCTAATACGACTCATCAGTCGGTTTTTGGTGCTTCAGTTCAGGGTGTCGACCTTGACCCGCAGAATCATGTCGTCGCGGCCCTGGGTAGAGTAGCTGCGGGTCAGGCCCTGCTTGTCGGCTTGAGTCTGGCGATTGACGCCGGCCAGGGTGATCCATTCGCCCAGGCGGCCGCTGACGGTAGTGTCGGTACTCTGAACGTTCACTACATCGGGACGTTCCTGGCTCATGCGGTCACGGTTGGTGCTGATGCTGAGATGAACGGTCTCGCCGGTGACGCTCGCCGTGACATAAAAACCCTGGGTGACGTTGCGGTATTCGGTCTGGCTTTGCAGGCGGCCGTAGTTGTCGGTCTGGCTGCTGGTGAAGGGCACGCTCTGACCGACCTGGATCAGCGCCGGCTGGCCTTCGCTGGCTTGCACCTGCTGCACGCCGCCGTCACGGCTGGCGGTGCTGCGGTTGATGATGCGGGTCTGGCTGGGTGCGGCGCCGTTGATCGAGTAACCCTGGTCGCCCTGCAGGTTGTTTTCGTTGGTGTCGACCGTGATCAGCAGGCGCTTGGGCGCAGTGTCCAACTGGGCCAGCAATTGCCGGAGTTCTTCGATCTTGCCCGGCTCGGCGTTGACAATCAGTTGGTTGCCATAGGCGCTGACCTGGCCGTCCTTGCCGATGAAGTTCTGTGCCACCGGCAGCAGGTCGGCGCTGGTGCGGTAGTTCAGTGGCACGATTTGCGTATCGGCCATCACCGACAGGCTGCAGCCTAGCAGCAGGGTGGTGAGCAGGGTGCGTAAGGACATGTCCATTTCTCCGCGAGACAAAGGCTTGATATTGCCAGTTTGTCGGCCTGGGGTGGCGCAAGTTGAATGTTAGACGGCAAAACGCCCCGGCATCGGTGGATGGCGGGGCGTTTTGTGGTGATGATAATGCGTTTGCATGCTGCTTTTGTGGCGAGGGAGCAAGCTCCCTCGCCACAGGGTATTGTGGTGCTGCTCCAGCGGGTTTCAGGCCGAGTGACGGACCATGTCCACATGCGGAATCCCGGCTTCCAGGAACTCCTCGCTGACCACCGCAAACCCCAGCCGCTCATAGAACGGCGTGGCGTGCACCTGGGCGCTGAGCATCTGTTGCTGGAGCCCGCGTTTCTCGGCTTCGGCGATCACGGCGTGCATCAGCGCATCGCCCACCTTCAGGCCACGCCAGTCCTTGAGGACCGAGACACGGCCGATATGGCCGTCGGTCAACAGGCGGGCGGTGCCGATGGGAAAGTCGCCTTCAAACGCCAGAAAATGCACCGCGCTCTGGTCGTCAGCATCCCATTCCAGCTCAGGTGGAACGGACTGCTCGGCAATGAACACGGTCTCACGAATGCGCCGGATCTCGGCGTTATCCTTTTGCCAGTCTGCGACACGAACGTGAATTTTATTCATCAGCGAACCCCAGGCTGCCTTGCTTGACCAGCTCGCAGACCAGGCCGCGACCGTCTTCGTCGGCCAACCACGGACCGAGGTTCTCGATGTGCAGGGCGTCGGCGGCGCAGATCATTTTCAGCAGCTCGCGCAGCTTGCCCGGCAGGTAACGGCTCTGGCCGCTGGCGAACAGCAGCAGGTCGTCATCGACTTCCGACCAGGCCAGGCGCGCACTCGGGTTGCGAATGATCACGGCGCCTTGTTCCAGGCTGGCCAACAGGTCGTCTTCTTCCAGTTCCGGGCCCACCACCAGTTCCGGGTAGCGCGGCTCGGTCATGAACTGGCCGAACCAGGTCAGCAGCAGGCGCTCGTCGCTCATGTGCTCGGCCAACAAGCCCTTGAGGCGGTCGAGGGCATCTTGTTGGATCTGGTGCGGATCGGATACAGGACGTGCGTCGGCGTCAGTGTAGCGTTCTTCGTCCGGCAGGAACTGGCTGAGGAAGTCGGTGAAGTGGGTCAGGACTTCAGCGGCGCTCGGCGCACGGAAACCCACCGAGTAGGTCATGCAGTCGTCCACGGCCACGCCGCAGTGCGCCAGCCGCGGCGGCAGGTAGAGCATGTCGCCCGGTTCCAGGATCCACTCGTCGGTGGCTTCGAATTCAGCAAGGATGCGCAGGTCGGCGTGCTGCAGCAGCGGGCTTTCGGAGTCGCACATCTGGCCGATTTTCCAGTTGCGCTGGCCGTGGCCCTGCAGCAGGAACACGTCGTAGTTATCGAAATGCGGACCCACGCTGCCACCGGGTGCAGCGAAGCTGATCATCACATCGTCGATGCGCCAGCTCGGCAGGAAACGGAAGTTCTCCAGCAGCTCGCTGACTTCCGGTACGAATTGATCGACTGCCTGAACCAGCAGGGTCCACTCGCGCTCCGGCAGCTTGCTGAATTCGTCTTCGGCGAACGGGCCGCGACGCAATTCCCAAGGTCGCTCGCCGTGCTCGATCACCAGGCGCGATTCGACTTCTTCTTCCAAGGCCAGGCCGGCCAGTTCGTCGGCATCGATCGGGTTCTGGAAGTCAGGAATCGCCTGACGGATCAGCAGGGGCTTTTTCTGCCAGTAGTCGCGCAGGAACTCCCGTGCCGTGATGCCGCCCAGGAGTTGCAGAGGAATATCAGGATTCATGTGTAACCTATTGAAAAAATATACTTTTCAGACGCGAATAAAAACGCCCGGCGCGGCCGGGCGTCTCAAAGGTAAAGCGATGTATCAGATGCGCTTGGCTTGTGCCGCCGCGTTGCCGATGTAACTGGCCGGCGTGAGCTTTTTCAGCTCAGCGCGGGCCGAGGCAGGCATGTCCAGGCCATCGATGAAAGTCTGCAACGCTTCAGGGCTGATGCCCTTGCCACGGGTCAGCTCTTTCAGCTTTTCATACGGGTTTTCGATGTTGTAGCGACGCATCACGGTCTGGATCGGCTCGGCCAGGACTTCCCAGCAGGCGTCCAGGTCGGCGGCGATCTTCTGCTCGTTCAGTTCCAGCTTGCTGATGCCCTTGAGGCTGGCTTCGTAGGCAATGACGCTGTGGGCAAAACCCACGCCCAGGTTGCGCAGCACGGTGGAGTCGGTCAGGTCGCGCTGCCAGCGGGAGATCGGCAGTTTGCTCGCCAGGTGCTGGAACAGCGCGTTGGCGATGCCCAGGTTGCCTTCGGAGTTTTCGAAGTCGATCGGGTTGACCTTGTGCGGCATGGTCGAGGAGCCGATTTCGCCGGCGATGGTGCGCTGCTTGAAGTAACCCAGGGAAATGTAGCCCCAGATGTCACGGTCGAAGTCGATCAGGATGGTGTTGAAGCGCGCGATCGCGTCGAACAGCTCGGCGATGTAGTCGTGCGGTTCGATCTGGGTGGTGTAGGGGTTGAAGCTCAGGCCCAGCTCGTCTTCGATGAATGCGCGGGCGTTGGCTTCCCAGTCGATGTCCGGGTAGGCCGACAGGTGGGCGTTGTAGTTGCCCACGGCGCCGTTGATCTTGCCCAGCAGCGGCACGGCGGCCACCTGGGCGATCTGGCGCTCCAGGCGGTAGACCACGTTCGCCAGTTCCTTGCCCAGGGTGGTCGGCGAAGCCGGCTGGCCGTGGGTTCGCGACAGCATCGGCACGTCGGCGAAGCGGATCGCCAGCTCGCGGATGGCCTGGGCGGTCTGGCGCATCAGTGGCAGCATCACCTCGTCACGGCCTTCGCGCAGCATCAGGGCGTGGGACAGGTTGTTGATGTCCTCGCTGGTGCAGGCGAAGTGGATGAACTCGCTGACATTGGCCAGTTCCGGCAGCTTGGCCGCCTGCTCCTTGAGCAGGTATTCGATGGCCTTGACGTCGTGGTTGGTGGTGCGCTCGATCTCTTTGACGCGCTCGGCGTGCTCCAGCACAAAATTCTCTGCCAGGGTGTTCAGCACCGCGTTGGCTTCGGCGGAAAACGCCGGCACTTCGCTGATGGCAGGGTGGGCGGCCAGGCGCTGGAGCCAGCGCACTTCAACCAGGACGCGGGCACGGATCAGGCCGTACTCGCTGAAAATCGGGCGCAGGGCCTGGGTTTTGCCGGCGTAGCGGCCGTCAACAGGGGAAACCGCAGTGAGCGAAGAGAGCTGCATGGGGTGTTCTCGGACAGTCGGGCAACGAAATGGGGCGCGTATCATACATGAAAACAAGCGCCGGTCCGTCGCCAACTGACCGGCGTGTTACGCGTAACGAACTACAAAAAACGGGTTGAGGCGACTTATTCGTTGCGCATCAACGGGTAAAGCTCTTTAAGCAATTTGCGTCGGCTGATCACCAGTTGCCAGCGATGGCCGCCCAGCTGCCGCCACAGCCGTGCCGAACGAATCCCGGCCAGCAACAGGGCGCGGATCTTCGAGGCATTGCTCGGTTGCTGCAGGTTGCGCATGTCGCCATGCACCTGGATACGCTGGCGCAAGGTGCTCAGGGTGTCTTGGTACAGCGCGCCGCAGGCGGCGACGACGTTTTCGTGGGACGGGCCAAAGTGCTCGACCTGGGACTGGATCTGCGGCAAGCGTTTGCCGATGGTTTCCAGCAGGTCGTCGCGCTTGGCCAACTGGCGCTCAAGGCCCAGCATCGACAGGGCATAGCGCAGCGGTTCGCGTTGCAGGGCGCTGGGGTCGCGCTCCAGGGCGCCGACCAGCGCACGATAGCCTTCGCGCAGGTTCAGGTCGTCACCGCCGTAGACCTCCAGGGTGTCCTTGGGGTCGCGAACCAGCAGGCTGCCGAGCATGCAAGCCACGCCCGCTTCGGTGGCTTGGCCGGTCTTGGCGATCCTGTCCACCAGCACGGCGGCGAGAAACACGCCGCCCAATGCCGTCAGTTGTTCCTGGATGGGGCTCATGCCTTGCTGCTCCAGGGCTCTGCGACTTCGATCACGCCGCCGCCCAGGCAGATTTCGCCGTCATAGAACACCACGGACTGGCCGGGGGTGACCGCCCGCTGCGGGTCATCGAAGGTTGCACGGTAGCCCGTGGCGGTTTTTTCCAGGGTGCAGGGCTGGTCGCTCTGGCGGTAGCGAACCTTGGCCGTCAGGCGGCGTGGTTCGCTGAGGTCGATCGGGTTGACCCAATAGATGTCGGAGGCGAGCAGGGCGCGGGAAAACAACCAGGGATGGTCGTTGCCCTGGCCGACGATCAGCTCGTTGTGCTCCAGGTCCTTGACCAGCACGTACCACGGCTCTTCCCCGGCGTCTTTCAGCCCGCCGATGCCCAGGCCCTGGCGCTGGCCGATGGTGTGGTACATCAGGCCATGGTGGCGGCCGATGACGTCGCCTTCGGTCGTCTTGATCTCGCCCGGCTGGGCCGGCAGGTATTGCTTGAGGAAGTCGCTGAAACGGCGCTCACCGATAAAGCAGATCCCGGTGGAGTCTTTCTTCTTGGCGGTGGCGAGCTGGTGTTTTTCGGCGATCGCGCGCACTTCGGGCTTTTCCAGTTCGCCTACGGGGAACAGGGTCTTGGCGATCTGCTCGCCGCCGACGGCATGCAGGAAGTAGCTCTGGTCCTTGTTCGGGTCCAGGCCCTTGAGCAGTTCGGTGCGGCCGTCGATGTCGCGGCGGCGCACGTAGTGGCCGGTGGCGATCAGGTCGGCGCCGAGCATCATGGCGTAGTCGAGGAACGCCTTGAACTTGATTTCGCGGTTGCAGAGAATGTCCGGGTTCGGCGTGCGGCCGGCCTTGTATTCGGCCAGGAAGTGCTCGAACACGTTGTCCCAGTACTCGGCGGCGAAGTTGGCGGTGTGCAGCTTGATGCCGATCTTGTCGCACACGGCCTGTGCGTCCGCCAGGTCGTCCATGGCGGTGCAGTATTCGGTGCCGTCGTCTTCTTCCCAGTTCTTCATGAACAGGCCTTCCACCTCATAACCCTGCTCGATCAGCAGAAGGGCGGAAACGGAAGAGTCCACGCCGCCGGACATGCCGACTATGACGCGTTGCTTAGGTGTGTTCGAAGAGGCTGGATCACGCATAGGAGTTCAATGAGTGTCTTGAAAAAGGACGCGATTCTATCAGGCCCGGGCGCGCAAGGCTAAAGAGAAGGGCGGATCAGTGACAGGCTGTGGCTGTGGCCGGCCAGATAATCGTCAATGCAGCGGATGATCAGCTCGCTGCGCCAGTGCTCGCGTTGTTCGAGCAGTTCGTCGCGGGTCAGCCATTTGGCGCCGAGGATGCCGTCGTCCAGTTGATACTCGGGGCGGTGTTTCAGGGGCTTGGCGGCGAAGCAGACGCGCTGGTAGGTCACGCCGTTGCTCGGGGCGGTGTACAGGTAGATGCCTATCACGCTGGTGGGCTCGACGTCCCAGCCGGTTTCTTCGAGGGTTTCGCGTACGGCGGCTTCGATCAGGGTTTCGTTCGGGTCCAGGTGGCCGGCGGGCTGGTTGAGTACTGCGCGTCCGGCCTTGGATTCTTCTACCATCAGGAAGCGGCCGTTGTCTTCGACGATGGTGGCGACGGTGATGTGGGGTTGCCAGTTCATAAGGCTCTTCTATTTATCAGGTTGGGATGTGGGGGTTTGCAGCTGGCTGGGGTTTTGTTGATTGAGTACATATCCGTTGCTGCGGTCACGGCTGCCTATGGTTCCGCTCTTACAGCGGGTCACTTTCGAAAAGCGCGAAAGTAACCAAAGCGCTTCTGCCCCACCACTCGGTGCCTCGCTTAGGCTCGGCATGCCCTCACTCCGGCATTGCTCCGTGGGCCGCCGCGAAGGGCCATCCATGGCCCAGCGCGGCTAACCCGGCATCCATGCCGGGTTGCCCACTGCGCAATGCCTGCGTTCGGCCATCGTGGTTAACGGGGCGCCTGAGATCAACATCCACCGCGAGGCGGCCTAACAGCCGACCTGGCTCTCCCGGTCGTACACCCGTCAGATCTGTTTGAGCAGGACCTGTGGGAGCAAAGCTTGCTCGCGAGGCGGCCTGACAGCCGGCCTATTTCTCCGACCGTACCCCGATCTTATTGTGGGAGCGAGCTTGCTCGCGATAGCGGTGGGTCAGTCAACATTTGAATTGAATGATGAATTGCAATCGCGAGCAAGCCCACAGGGGTGGGTTCTAAATGCCAGAAACACAAACCCCGGCACTAGGCCGGGGTTCGTGGTGCTTCCTTACAACCTTACACCAGCGCAGCAATCGCCGCGTTGAAGGTGTTGCTCGGGCGCATGGCCTTGCTGGTCAGCTGCGGGTTGGCGAAGTAGTAGCCGCCGATGTCCACGGGCTTACCTTGCACGGCATTGAGTTCGGCAACGATTTTTTCTTCGTTGTCGGTCAATGTCTTGGCCAGGGAAGCGAACTGGGCCTTGAGGGCTGTGTCGTCGTCCTGGGCGGCCAGTGCCTGGGCCCAGAACAGGGTCAGGTAGAAGTGGCTGCCGCGGTTGTCGATGCCGCCGACTTTGCGCGAAGGCGACTTGTTGCGGTCCAGGAACTCACCGGTAGCCTGGTCCAGGGTCTTGGCCAGCACCAGGGCTTTCGGGTTGTTGTAGGTCACGCCCAGATGTTCCAGGGAGGCGGCCAGGGCCAGGAACTCGCCCAGGGAATCCCAGCGCAGGAAGTTCTCTTCCAGCAGTTGCTGCACGTGCTTGGGTGCCGAACCGCCGGCGCCGGTTTCGAACAGGCCACCGCCATTCATCAGCGGCACGATCGACAGCATCTTGGCGCTGGTGCCCAGTTCCATGATCGGGAACAGGTCGGTCAGGTAGTCACGCAGTACGTTGCCGGTCACCGAGATGGTGTCCTTGCCTTCGCGGGTGCGGGCCAAGGTGAACTTCATCGCGTCGACCGGCGACATGATGCGGATGTCCAGGCCAGCAGTGTCGTAGTCCTTCAGGTAAGCCTGGACTTTCTCGATCACGACGCCGTCATGGGCGCGCATCGGGTCCAGCCAGAAGATTGCTGGGGTGCTGCTGGCGCGGGCGCGGTTGACGGCCAGTTTGACCCAGTCCTGGATCGGCGCGTCCTTGGTCTGGCACATGCGGAAGATGTCGCCAGCTTCGACGCGCTGCTCCAGCAGGGTGCGACCGTTGCTGTCCGAAACACGCACCACGCCGTCGACCTTGATCTGGAAGGTCTTGTCGTGGGAGCCGTACTCTTCGGCTTTCTTGGCCATCAGGCCAACGTTCGGCACGCTGCCCATGGTGGTTGGGTCGAAGGCGCCGTGTTGCTTGCAGTCTTCGATCACCGCCTGGTAGATGGTGGCGTAGCAGCGATCCGGGATCACGGCCTTGGTGTCGTGCAGCTGGCCGTCGGTGCCCCACATCTTGCCGGAGTCACGGATCATGGCCGGCATCGAGGCGTCGACGATGACGTCGCTCGGCACGTGCAGGTTGGTGATGCCTTTGTCGGAGTTGACCATCGCCAGGGATGGGCGCGCTGCGTAGACCGCCTGGATGTCGGCTTCGATCTGCGCCTGCTGCTCGGCCGGCAGGGCCTTGATGCGGGCGTACAGGTCGCCGATGCCGTTGTTCAGGTTGAAGCCGATCTGCTCCAGCACTTGGGCGTGCTTGGCCAGGGCGTCTTTATAGAACTCGGCAACGATCTGGCCGAACATGATCGGGTCGGAGACCTTCATCATGGTGGCCTTGAGGTGAACCGACAGCAGGACGCCTTTTTGCTTGGCGTCTTCGATTTCAGCGGCGATGAAGTCGCGCAGGGCGTTTTTGCTCATCACGGCGCAGTCGAGGATCTCACCGGCTTGTACGGTGGTTTTTTCCTTCAGGACAGTGGCAGTGCCGTCCTGGGCGATCAGCTCGATTTTCACGCTGCCGGCGGCGTCGATCAGGGCGGCTTTTTCGCTGCCGTAGAAATCGCCGCTGCTCATGTGGGCCACGTGGGACTTGGAGTCGGCTGCCCAGGCGCCCATCTTGTGCGGGTGCTTGCGGGCGTAATTCTTGACCGACAGCGGCGCGCGACGGTCGGAGTTGCCTTCGCGCAGGACCGGGTTCACGGCGCTGCCCTTGATCTTGTCGTAGCGGGCACGAGCGTCTTTTTCGGCGTCGCTGGTCACGGTTTCCGGGTAGTCCGGCAGTGCGTAGCCCTGGGCCTGCAATTCCTTGATCGCGGCCTGCAGTTGCGGCACCGAGGCGCTGATGTTCGGCAGCTTGATGATGTTGGCTTCAGGCGTAACGGCCAGGTCGCCCAGTTCGGCGAGGTGGTCGGCTACGGCTTTGTCACCCAGTTGCTCGGGGAAGCTGGCCAGGATGCGCCCTGCGAGGGAGATATCGCGGGTTTCCACGGCGATATCGGCCGAAGCGGTGAAGGCTTCGACGATCGGCAGCAGCGAGTAGGTGGCGAGGGCGGGCGCTTCGTCGGTGAAGGTATAGATGATCTTCGAGCGGGTGGGCATATTCGGATTAACTCTCTTCTTTGCTAAAGCATGCGCAGAAACTCGAGGGGCGCCGGGTAAGCGCGTTCGTTCAAAGTCTTCCGTGAACCGAATGTCGAGGTTTCTTCGCGGTGATGTTGGGTGCATCAGTCGAGCGTCAAGCGGTTGGGCCGCGGTAACGGTCCGGCTTTAAAACTGGCGGAAAGTCGTGTGATAGAGCGCTCAGCCAGCGTGACCCTGTGGTCAGCGGCGGCATTATACATAGGTAGCTGGCAATCTGCCGATGGTTCATAGACTTCCGTACACGTCCATTGGTCTAAACGTCGCAGTACCGAAGGAGCAGGCTATGCTCATGTTTGGCGCTTTTCCCTTGGTTTTCAGGATTGTACATCGCGAACTGCAACGCTTTACCCCGGATGAGCCTAACGTAGGGTTTGCGCGCCGATTCAAGTGGGGTACGCTCGAACGCAGCCAGATGTTCAATCCAAGCAACGGAGTTCAGCATGGGGTATCAAAAGATTCAGGTTCCAGCCGTCGGTGACAAAATCACCGTCAATGCAGACCATTCTCTTAATGTTCCCGACAACCCGATCATCCCCTTCATCGAAGGCGACGGCATTGGCGTCGATATCAGTCCGGTCATGATCAAGGTTGTGGACGCTGCGGTTCAGAAGGCCTATGGCGGCAAGCGCAAGATTTCCTGGATGGAAGTCTACGCCGGTGAGAAAGCGACTCAGGTCTACGACCAGGACACCTGGCTGCCCCAGGAAACCCTGGATGCGGTCAAGGATTACGTGGTGTCCATCAAGGGCCCGCTGACCACGCCGGTGGGCGGTGGTATCCGTTCGCTGAACGTGGCCCTGCGCCAGCAACTCGACCTGTACGTGTGCCTGCGTCCGGTGCGCTGGTTCGAAGGCGTGCCAAGCCCGGTCAAGAAGCCTGGCGAAGTGGACATGACCATCTTTCGCGAGAACTCCGAGGACATCTACGCTGGCATCGAGTGGAAGGCCGGTTCGGCTGAAGCCACCAAGGTCATCAAGTTCCTGAAAGAAGAAATGGGTGTGACCAAGATCCGTTTCGACGAGGACTGCGGCATCGGTATCAAGCCGGTTTCCAAGCAAGGCACCCAGCGCCTGGCTCGCAAGGCCCTGCAATATGTGGTCGACAACGACCGCGATTCGCTGACCATCGTGCATAAAGGCAACATCATGAAGTTCACCGAAGGTGCCTTCAAGGAATGGGCCTACGAAGTGGCGGCCGAGGAGTTCGGTGCGACCCTGCTCGACGGCGGCCCGTGGATGCAGTTCAAGAACCCCAGGACCGGCAAGAATGTCATCGTCAAGGACGCCATCGCCGATGCGATGTTGCAGCAGATCCTGCTGCGTCCGGCCGAATATGACGTGATCGCTACCCTGAACCTGAACGGTGACTACCTGTCCGACGCCCTGGCGGCGGAAGTGGGCGGTATCGGTATTGCGCCGGGCGCCAACCTGTCCGACACCGTGGCGATGTTCGAAGCCACCCACGGTACCGCGCCCAAGTATGCCGGCAAGGACCAGGTCAACCCGGGCTCGCTGATCCTGTCGGCGGAAATGATGCTGCGTCACATGGGTTGGACCGAAGCGGCCGACCTGATCATCAAGGGCACCAACGGCGCGATTTCGGCCAAGACCGTGACCTATGACTTCGAACGCCTGATGGAGGGCGCCAAGCTGGTGTCGTCCTCGGGCTTCGGTGATGCCCTGATCTCGCACATGTAAGCGGATCGGCGCTCAGCGCGAATGCCCGGCTCGAGTGATCGAGCCGGGCATTTTCATTTGTCCGGTGCGGCGGCCTGTCAATGGGTCTCGGTGATCCTGGCCTGGACAGGAGGGGCGGGCGTTTCTTCGACGGTGACGGCCCTGATGTTGACCGCGTGCAAGCCCTTGGGGCCCTGGATGACGTCGAACGTCACAGGTTGTCCGGCCTTCAGGGTTTTATAGCCTTCCATGTTGATGGCCGAGTAATGGGCGAAAAGGTCTTCATCATCCCTGCCGGCCGCGATAATGAAACCATAGCCCTTGGCGTTGTTGAACCATTTCACCTTGCCATTCATCTTGACGACCGACATAACCCATTTCCCTCTGCAACGCACTCCATCACTGGAGTATCATCCAGTCCATCCGCAGGCTAATCTTGAAGTAAGGATAGATTCCACGGACCTTTTTAACCCACGATGGGCTCTATTGGTTGTAACACCGTTTTGCCGATAGTCAAGGTGGCCGGGTGGTCGTGGTTGAAATCGCCCACAAGCGCCCCCATCACTGTATTCGCCAACTAAACGAACCTTTCTTTCCATGCATGCAGTCAGCCAGATTCGACTAACATTCAATCAGGATCGCCCGGATCTACACGACGACGATTCCGCAGGCATTGCTGTTCAGGAGGCAAAGCCTGCATTACAGGCGCCACCGATGTACAAGGTGGTTTTGTTCAACGATGACTACACACCGATGGATTTCGTCGTCGAAGTGCTCGAGGTGTTTTTTAACCTGAATCGCGAGCTGGCGACCAAGGTCATGCTGGCCGTCCATACAGAGGGACGGGCAGTATGTGGAGTGTTTACCCGCGACATCGCCGAGACGAAGGCCATGCAGGTCAACCAGTACGCCCGGGAAAGCCAGCATCCGCTACTCTGTGAAATCGAGAAGGACGGTTAACGCCGACCACTTGGGTATGAGGTGAAGCTATGTTAAACCGCGAGCTCGAAGTCACCCTCAATCTTGCCTTCAAGGAGGCTCGTTCGAAGCGTCATGAATTCATGACCGTCGAACACCTGCTGCTGGCCCTATTGGATAACGAGGCTGCCGCCACCGTTTTGCGTGCCTGCGGCGCGAACCTCGATAAACTCAAGCATGATCTGCAGGAGTTCATCGACTCCACCACGCCACTGATCCCCGTTCATGACGAGGATCGCGAAACCCAGCCAACCCTGGGCTTCCAGCGTGTCCTGCAGCGTGCTGTCTTCCATGTACAGAGCTCGGGCAAGCGTGAAGTCACCGGCGCCAACGTGCTGGTTGCCATCTTCAGCGAGCAGGAAAGCCAGGCGGTGTTCCTGCTCAAGCAGCAGAGCGTTGCGCGTATCGATGTCGTCAACTACATCGCCCATGGCATCTCCAAGGTGCCGGGGCATGGCGATCATTCCGAGGGTGAGCAGGATATGCAGGACGACGAGGGCGGTGAGTCTTCTTCTTCAGGCAACCCATTGGATGCCTATGCCAGCAACCTGAACGAACTGGCACGCCAGGGGCGCATTGACCCACTGGTTGGGCGCGAGGCGGAAGTCGAGCGTGTTGCCCAGATCCTGGCTCGGCGTCGCAAGAACAACCCGTTGCTGGTGGGCGAGGCGGGCGTGGGCAAGACCGCAATCGCCGAAGGCCTGGCCAAGCGTATCGTCGACAACCAGGTGCCGGACCTGCTGGCCAACAGCGTGGTGTATTCCCTCGACCTGGGCGCCTTGCTGGCCGGTACCAAGTACCGCGGCGATTTCGAGAAACGCTTCAAGGCGTTGCTCGGCGAGTTGAAAAAACGTCCGCAAGCGATCCTGTTCATCGACGAAATCCACACCATTATCGGTGCCGGGGCGGCGTCGGGCGGGGTCATGGATGCGTCGAACCTGCTCAAGCCGTTGCTGTCGTCGGGTGATATCCGTTGCATCGGTTCGACCACGTTCCAGGAATTCCGCGGGATCTTCGAGAAAGACCGTGCCCTGGCCCGGCGTTTCCAGAAGGTCGATGTGTCGGAGCCTTCGGTGGAAGACACCATTAGCATCCTGCGCGGCCTGAAAGGGCGTTTCGAGCTGCACCACAACATCGAGTACAGCGATGAAGCCCTGCGCGCGGCGGCTGAGCTGGCCTCGCGCTACATCAACGATCGGCACATGCCGGACAAGGCCATCGACGTCATCGACGAGGCGGGTGCCTACCAGCGCCTGCAACCGGTGGAGAAACGCGTCAAGCGCATCGAAGTGCCTCAGGTCGAGGACATCGTGGCGAAAATCGCGCGGATTCCGCCGAAACACGTCACCAGTTCCGACAAGGAGCTGCTGCGTAACCTGGAGCGTGACCTGAAGCTGACGGTGTTCGGCCAGGATGCGGCCATCGACTCGCTGTCGACCGCCATCAAGCTGTCCCGCGCCGGTCTCAAGTCGCCGGACAAGCCAGTGGGTTCGTTCCTGTTCGCAGGTCCCACCGGTGTCGGCAAGACCGAGGCCGCGCGGCAACTGGCCAAGGCAATGGGTATCGAGCTGGTTCGCTTCGACATGTCCGAGTACATGGAGCGCCACACCGTATCGCGTCTGATCGGTGCGCCTCCGGGCTATGTCGGTTTCGACCAGGGCGGCCTGCTGACCGAAGCCATCACCAAGCAGCCACACTGCGTATTGTTGCTCGACGAAATCGAGAAGGCGCATCCGGAAGTCTTCAACCTGCTTCTGCAGGTCATGGACCACGGTACGCTCACCGATAACAACGGGCGCAAGGCGGACTTCCGCAACGTGATCATCATCATGACCACGAACGCCGGTGCCGAAACCGCGGCTCGTGCTTCGATCGGTTTCACCCATCAGGACCACTCGTCCGATGCGATGGAAGTGATCAAGAAGAGCTTCACGCCTGAATTCCGCAACCGCCTGGACACCATTATCCAGTTTGGTCGCCTCAGTCATGAAGTCATCAAGAGCGTGGTGGACAAGTTCCTTACCGAACTTCAGGCGCAGCTCGAAGACAAGCGTGTGTTGCTGGAAGTTACCGATGCGGCTCGCAGTTGGCTGGCCGAAGGTGGTTACGACGTGACGATGGGCGCGCGGCCGATGGCTCGCTTGATCCAGGACAAGATCAAGCGTCCGCTGGCCGAGGAGATCCTCTTTGGCGAACTGGCCGAACATGGCGGTGTGGTGCACATCGACATCAAGGACGGCGAACTGACCTTCGACTTCGAAACCACGGCCGAAATGGCCTGACCGTTAGTCGCAACAAAGCAAAAGGCGCCGAAAGGCGCCTTTTTGCTATCCCAGCCCCACACCAATCCCTTGTGGGAGCGAGCTTGCTCGCGATGGCGGTGGCACATTCAACATTCATGCAAGCTGACCCGCCGCTTTCGCGAGCAAGCTCGCTCCCACAGTTGTCTTGGGCAAGGCGCAAGATTGAGTCTCACCGCCAATTCCCTGTGGGAACCAAGCTTGCTCGCGAAAGCGGCGGCCCATTTGGCACTTATGCAAGCTGACCCACCGCTATCGCGAGCAAGCTTGGCTCCCACAAACAAAAACGCCCGGCATCAGCCGGGCGTTTTGTATTGACTTGTTAGCGAGCGCGGTAAGTGATGCGCCCTTTGCTCAAGTCATAGGGCGTCAGCTCGACGCGCACTTTGTCACCGGTAAGAATACGAATGTAGTTCTTGCGCATCTTGCCGGAGATATGCGCGGTTACGACGTGCCCATTTTCCAACTCCACACGAAACATGGTGTTGGGCAGGGTGTCGACGACAGTGCCTTCCATTTCGAAGCTGTCTTCTTTCGACATGCAGTAAAGCCCTCGGTATCCAGTGAATGGCCCGGTGCAACTGCGCCAGGCAAAAGCGGCGTGCATTGTGCCCGAAAAAGGGGGGTCAAGCCAAGGGGTTCTAGCTTTATAAGCCGAAGGTTCTAACTCAGGACAACCCACCGCTGGTTAATCAGCAGTTCAATGGGGCGATATTGGGTCTTGTAGTTCATTTTCTTGCAGTTCTTGATCCAGTAGCCCAGGTACACCGCTTCCAGTCCCAGGCGCCGGGCTTCGTTGATTTGCCAGAGGATGGCAAACCGCCCCAGGCTGCGCCGTTCCTCGTCCGGCTCATAGAAGGTGTACACCGCCGAAAGCCCGTTGGGCAGCAAGTCTGTGACGGCAATGGCCATCAGTCGCCCTTCGAGGCGGAACTCGTAGAAGCGAGAAAACGGCAGGTCACGCACCAGGAAGGTCGAGAACTGATCCCGACTGGGCGGGTACATGTCGCCATCGGCATGGCGTTGTTCGATGTAGCGCTGGTACAGGTCGAAATATTCTTCGGTGAACTGCGGCTTGGCTGGGCGGACCTGAAGGTCGGCGTTGCGCTTGAAAATGCGCTTCTGCTGACGATTAGGCAAAAATTGCGCCACAGGGATGCGCGCTGGGACGCAGGCGTTGCAATGCTGGCAATGGGGCCGGTAGAGGTGATCGCCACTACGACGAAAGCCCATTTCCGACAGGTCTGCGTAGACATGCACATCCATGGGCTGGCTAGGGTCGAGGAACAGCGTCGTGGCCTGCTCCTCCGGCAGATAGCTGCAAGAGTGGGGCTGAGTGGCATAGAACTTCAAGCGCGCCAACTCGGTCATGATCAACCCTCGGATAAGCTTTTAAATTTAAGTGTAAGCCAACAGCGCAAATGTCGCTCAGCAAACCCAGGTCGCATGGTTGGGTTGATCCAGATGGGCCTTGAGATAGCCAGCAAACTCAGTCCGTGGAATCGAGCGGGCGCCCAGGCTGTGCAGATGCTCGGTGGGCATCTGGCAGTCGATCAGCACGAAACCGGCAGCCTTGAGGTGTTGGACCAGCTTCGCAAAGCCAAATTTCGACGCATTGTCGGCCCGGCTGAACATGGACTCGCCAAAAAACAGCTGGCCCATGGCCAAGCCGTACAAGCCGCCCACCAACGTCCCTTGGTCCCATACTTCCACCGAATGGGCGAAACCGCGGCGGTGCAGTTCCAGATAAGCGGTCTGCATGGCGTCGGTGATCCAAGTGCCTTCGGCATAGTCCCGCGGCGCGGCGCAGGCCTGGATGACCGCGGCAAAATCCCGGTCGAACGTCACTTCATAGCGCTGCTTGCGCAGCAGTTTGCCCAAGCTGCGGGATATGTGCAGTTCGTCGGGAAACAGCACCGTGCGCGGGTCCGGCGACCACCAGAGAATCGGCTGCCCCTCGGAAAACCATGGGAAGCATCCGTGGCGATAGGCCTGGACCAGCCTGTCGGCGGACAGATCGCCCCCAGCGGCCAATAACCCGTTGGGGTCGCGCATGGCTTTTGCCAGTGGCGGGAACTCGAAGGTGTCGCGTTGTAACCAGGTCAGCATGGAGATCCGGCTTAAGTAGAAGGGGAGGGCGGCAGGTGGCGGGCCTCGCCCATCAGCGAGCGCCCGCCGGGAAGGTTAACCGTCAAACGGCCGGGATGTCATCGAGATACTTCTCGGCGTCGAGTGCGGCCATGCAGCCGGCGCCGGCGGAGGTAATCGCCTGGCGATAGACATGGTCGGCCACATCGCCGGCGGCAAATACACCTTCGATATCGGTCGCGGTGGCGTTGCCTTCGCTGCCGCCACGCACGAGCAGGTAGCCATCACGCATCTTCAACTGGCCCTGGAACAGCTCGGTATTGGGTTTATGGCCGATGGCGATGAACACACCGGCCAGGGACAGGGTGCTGGTTTCGCCGGTCTCGCTGTGGCGCAGGCGCGCGCCAGTCACGCCGCTGGCGTCGCCCAGGACTTCATCCAGGTTCTGGTTCCAGTGCAGTTTGATATTGCCGCTGGCGGCCTTTTCGAAGAGTTTGTCCTGCAGGATCTTCTCTGAACGCAGCTTGTCGCGACGGTGGATCAGGTGCACTTCCCTGGCGATGTTCGACAGGTACAGGGCTTCCTCGACCGCGGTATTGCCGCCGCCGACCACCGCCACAACCTGGTTGCGATAGAAAAAGCCATCGCAGGTCGCACACGCGGAAACCCCTTTGCCGGCAAAGCTTTCTTCCGAAGGCAGCCCCAGGTACTGGGCGGAGGCGCCGGTGGCAATGATCAGCGCATCACAGGTGTAGGTGCCGCTGTCGCCGATCAATTCGAACGGGCGCTGCTGCAACTTGGCGGTGTGGACATGGTCGTAGACGATCTGCGTGTCGAAACGCTCGGCGTGCCGTTGCATGCGCTCCATCAGCACCGGACCGGTCAGGCCTTCGACATCGCCGGGCCAGTTATCGACTTCCACCGTGGTGGTGAGCTGGCCACCGGCCTGCAGGCCGGTAATGACAACGGGTTTGAGGTTGGCGCGGGCGGCATAGACGGCAGCGCTGTACCCCGCAGGGCCGGAACCGAGAATGATCAGGCGTGAATGCTTCACTTCGCTCATAAAAAACACCTCATAAGCCTTTGTCACAAAAGAGAATGCATGGTCCAATTGGCGCGTGTGCACCCTGTATCCGGCTATGCTGTCAGGCAATGCCTTGGTGCCAACAAACCCGTACAATGCTTGAGTTTTGAACGCAGGATGGGCTAAAGATCAAAATCTTCGGCAACACCTGCGGTTTTCTGGATGCATCCCACAGTGGTAAAAGTAGTACCGGTTGTGCACATTCACTTTTTTACCTGCTCGTCATGGGCAGTTTTTTATAGTCATTCAACAGATGGACGCGCCGTTGGCGCAGGAATAGAAGCGTTTTGAAGAAATCCACCGCAGCACCCAAACCAGTCGTTCCGCTCTGGCGCCAGCAATTGCACTACCGGCTCAAGGAAGGTGCATTGATCGCCATCGGCGCCCTGTGCCTGTTCCTGATGATGGCCTTGCTGACCTACGGCAAGGACGATCCAGGCTGGAGCCATAACAGCAAGATCGACGACGTGCAGAATTTCGGCGGTCCGGCCGGCTCCTACAGCGCCGACATCCTGTTCATGGTGCTGGGCTATTTCGCCTACATCTTCCCACTGCTGCTGGCGATCAAGGCCTACCAGATCTTCCGCCAGCGCCACGAGCCGTGGCAGTGGAGCGGCTGGCTGTTCTCCTGGCGCCTGATCGGCCTGGTGTTCCTGGTGTTGTCGGGGGCCGCGCTGGCCCATATCCATTTCCACGCGCCCACCGGCTTGCCGGCCGGGGCGGGCGGGGCGCTGGGGGAAAGCCTCGGCGACCTGGCCCGGAACGCCCTGAACATCCAGGGCAGCACGCTGCTGTTCATCGCCCTGTTCCTGTTCGGCCTGACGGTGTTCACCGACCTGTCATGGTTCAAGGTCATGGACGTCACCGGCAAGATCACCCTCGACCTGATCGAGCTGATCCAGGGCGCCATGAACCGCTGGTGGGCGGCACGTACCGAGCGCAAGCAACTGGTGGCGCAACTGCGTGAAGTCGACGACCGCGTCCACGACGTGGTGGCCCCGACGACGCCGGACAAGCGTGAGCAGGCCAAGGTCAAGGAGCGCCTGATCGAGCGTGAGCAGGCGTTGAGCAAGCACATGTCCGATCGCGAGAAGCAGGTGCCGCCGGTCATCACCATGGCCCCGGCCAAGCCGCCCGAGCAAAGCAAGCGCGTCCAGAAAGAGAAACAGGCGCCGCTGTTCGTCGACAGCGCGGTGGAAGGCACCTTGCCGCCGATCTCGATCCTGGACCCGGCCGAGAAAAAACAACTCAACTATTCCCCCGAATCCCTGGCGGCCGTCGGCCATTTGCTGGAGATCAAGCTCAAGGAGTTCGGGGTCGAGGTCTCGGTGGATTCGATCCACCCGGGCCCGGTCATCACCCGCTACGAAATCCAGCCGGCCGCCGGCGTGAAGGTCAGCCGCATCTCCAATCTCGCGAAAGACCTGGCGCGTTCCCTGGCCGTGACCAGCGTGCGGGTGGTGGAAGTGATTCCCGGCAAGACCACCGTGGGCATCGAGATCCCCAACGAAGACCGGCAGATCGTGCGCTTCTCTGAAGTGTTGTCGACGCCTGAGTACGACAACCACAAGTCGCCGGTCACCCTGGCCCTGGGCCACGACATCGGCGGCAAGCCGGTGATCACCGACCTGGCGAAAATGCCCCACCTGCTGGTGGCCGGTACCACCGGTTCCGGTAAGTCCGTGGGCGTGAACGCGATGATCCTGTCGATCCTGTTCAAGTCAGGTCCCGAAGACGCCAAGCTGATCATGATCGACCCGAAAATGCTCGAGCTGTCGATCTACGAGGGCATCCCGCACCTGCTGTGCCCGGTGGTCACCGACATGAAGGACGCCGCCAACGCCCTGCGCTGGAGCGTCGCCGAGATGGAGCGCCGCTACAAGCTGATGGCGAAGATGGGCGTGCGCAACCTGTCGGGTTTCAACGCCAAGGTCAAGGAAGCCGAAGAAGCCGGCACGCCGTTGAGCGACCCGCTGTATCACCGCGAAAATATCCACGACGAAGCGCCGCTGCTGCACAAGCTGCCGACCATCGTGGTGGTGGTGGACGAATTCGCCGACATGATGATGATCGTCGGCAAGAAGGTCGAAGAACTGATCGCTCGTATTGCCCAGAAGGCCCGTGCGGCCGGTATCCACCTGATCCTCGCCACACAGCGGCCGTCGGTGGACGTGATCACCGGCCTGATCAAGGCCAACATCCCGACCCGCATGGCGTTCCAGGTGTCGAGCAAGATCGACTCGCGGACCATCATCGACCAGGGTGGTGCCGAGCAATTGCTTGGCCACGGTGACATGCTCTACATGCCGCCGGGCACCAGCCTGCCGATTCGTGTGCATGGCGCGTTCGTTTCCGACGACGAAGTGCACCGCGTGGTGGAGGCCTGGAAACTGCGTGGCGCTCCTGAATACAACGACGACATCCTCAACGGTGTCGAAGAAGCCGGCAGCGGTTTCGAGGGCAGCAGTGGCGGCGGTGACGACGATGCTGAAACCGATGCGCTCTATGACGAAGCGGTGCAGTTCGTCCTGGAAAGCCGTCGGGCCTCCATTTCTGCCGTTCAGCGCAAGCTGAAAATTGGCTACAACCGCGCCGCCCGCATGATCGAAGCCATGGAAATGGCCGGGGTGGTGACGGCCATGAACACCAACGGCTCGCGCGAAGTACTGGCGCCGGGCCCGATGCGCGACTAACGACCCGGGCGGCCTGCTGACACGCCGCTCGACCCCCACGACTTCATGAGGACTCCCATGCGCCTGATTCGCATGTTGCTGTTGCCCGTACTGGCCCTGACCACCTTGTCGGCCCATGCCGACGAAAAGGACGTGGCCCGCCTGACCCAGTTGCTGGAGCGCTCCCAGACCCTGACCGCACGTTTCTCCCAGCTGACCCTCGACGGCAGCGGCACCCAGTTGCAGGAAACCGCTGGCGACATGGCCCTGCAGCGCCCGGGCCTGTTCTACTGGCACACCGATGCGCCAGCCGAACAACTGATGGTGTCCGATGGCAAGAAAGTCTCCCTGTGGGACCCGGACCTGGAGCAGGTGACCATCAAGACCCTCGACCAGCGCCTGACCCAGACCCCGGCGCTGCTGCTCTCGGGTGACATCTCCAAGATCAGCCAGAGCTTCGACATCAGTGCCAAGGAAGCCGGGGGCGTGATTGACTTCACCCTCAAGCCCAAGACCAAGGACAGCCTGTTCGACAGCCTGCGCCTGTCGTTCCGTAACGGCCTGGTCAACGACATGCAACTGATCGACAGTGTCGGCCAGCGCACCAATATCCTGTTCACCGGGGTCAAGGCCAACGAGCCGATCGCCGCGTCCAAGTTCAAGTTCGACATTCCCAAGGGTGCGGACGTGATCCAGGAATAAACCCAAGACCCCCTGTGGGAAATGGCCTAGGGGAAATGGCCTGTGGGAGCAAGGCTTGCCCGCGATGCAGACACCTCGGTGCATCTGGTAGACCGAGGCGATGCAATCGCGGGCAAGCCTTGCTCCCACAGGTCTGCTCCCACAGATCTGTTTCTGCAGAGAGAATCGGCATCAGGACCCAGCGGAGGTTTTGTAGTAATCATGGACCTGTTTCGAAGCGCCCCGATTGCCCAGCCTTTGGCCGCCCGCCTGCGCGCGACCAATCTGGATGAGTACGTCGGCCAGGAGCATGTGCTCGCCCGCGGCAAGCCTCTGCGCGAGGCCTTGGAGCAGGGTGCCTTGCACTCGATGATCTTCTGGGGCCCGCCGGGCGTGGGCAAGACCACCCTGGCGCGACTGCTGGCGGAAGTCTCGGATGCCCACTTCGAAACGGTGTCGGCGGTGCTGGCCGGGGTCAAGGAGATCCGCCAGGCGGTGGAAGTGGCCAAGCAGCAGGCCGGACAATACGGCAAGCGCACGATCCTGTTTGTCGACGAAGTCCACCGCTTCAACAAGTCCCAGCAGGACGCGTTCCTGCCGTACGTCGAAGACGGCACGCTGATTTTTATCGGCGCGACCACCGAAAACCCCTCGTTCGAACTCAACAACGCCTTGCTGTCGCGGGCGCGGGTCTATGTGCTCAAGAGCCTCGACGAGGCGGCGATGCGCAAGCTGGTGCATCGCGCGCTGACCGAGGAGCGCGGCCTGGGCAAGCGGCATTTGAGCCTCAGCGATGAAGGCTTCCAGATCCTGTTTTCAGCCGCCGATGGCGATGGCAGACGTTTGCTCAACCTGCTGGAAAACGCCTCGGACCTGGCCGAGGATGACAGCGAGATCGGCGTCGAGCTGCTGCAAAGCCTGCTGGGCGATACCCGCCGGCGCTTCGACAAGGGCGGCGAGGCGTTCTACGACCAGATTTCGGCGCTGCACAAATCCATCCGCGGTTCCAACCCCGACGCAGCCTTGTACTGGTTTGCGCGCATGATCGACGGCGGCTGCGATCCGCTGTACCTGGCGCGGCGGGTGGTGCGCATGGCCAGCGAAGACATCGGCAATGCCGACCCGCGGGCCCTGAGCCTGTGCCTGGCGGCCTGGGATGTGCAGGAGCGCCTCGGCAGCCCGGAAGGCGAGCTTGCCGTGGCCCAGGCGATCACCTACCTGGCCTGCGCGCCGAAAAGCAACGCCGTGTACATGGGCTTCAAGGCGGCGATGCGCAGCGCTACCGAGCACGGTTCCCTGGAGGTGCCGCTGCACCTGCGCAACGCGCCGACCAAGCTCATGAAGCAGCTGGGCTACGGCGAAGAATACCGTTACGCCCACGATGAGCCGGACGCCTATGCCGCCGGCGAAGACTATTTTCCCGATGAACTCGAACCCCAGCGCTTCTACCAGCCAGTGCCTCGGGGCCTGGAGCTGAAGATCGGCGAGAAACTCAACCACTTGGCGCAACTGGATCGCTTGAGTCCACGGCAGCGGAGAAAACCTTGATCCCCTTGATTCTTGCAGTTTCCGCCGGTGGCGTTGCAGGTACGTTGGTGCGTTTCGCGACCGGCAACTGGATCAACGCAAATTGGCCGCGGCACTTCTATACCGCGACGCTGGCCGTTAATATCGTGGGCTGTCTGCTGATCGGTGTTCTATACGGTCTGTTTTTGATGCGCCCGGAAGTGCCTATCGAGGTGCGTGCGGGCCTGATCGTCGGCTTTCTTGGCGGCCTGACGACCTTTTCATCCTTTTCACTGGATACGGTGCGCTTGCTGGAAAGCGGGCAGGTGCCGCTGGCCCTGGGCTATGCGGCCATCAGCGTATTCGGCGGGCTGCTCGCTACCTGGGCTGGCCTGTCCTTGACCAAACTTTGATAACGAGAGACCGACATGCTCGATTCCAAACTGTTACGTAGCAACCTTCAGGACGTAGCGGACCGCCTGGCTTCCCGTGGCTTTGCCCTGGACGTCGCGCGCATCGAAGCGCTGGAAGAACAGCGCAAGACCGTCCAGACCCGCACCGAAGCCCTGCAGGCTGAACGTAACGCGCGCTCCAAGTCCATCGGCCAGGCCAAGCAGCGCGGCGAAGACATCGCGCCGCTGATGGCCGATGTCGAGCGCATGGCGGGCGAATTGAGCGCCGGCAAGGTCGAGCTGGACGCGATCCAGACCGAGCTGGATTCGATCCTGCTGGGCATCCCGAACCTGCCTCACGAATCGGTACCGGTCGGTGAAGACGAAGAGGGCAATGTCGAAGTGCGCCGTTGGGGCACGCCGACAGCCTTCGATTTCCCGGTGCAGGACCACGTGGCCCTGGGCGAGAAATTCGGCTGGCTCGACTTCGAAACCGCCGCCAAACTGTCGGGCGCCCGTTTTGCCCTGCTGCGCGGGCCGATTGCCCGTCTGCACCGGGCCCTGGCGCAGTTCATGATCAACCTGCACGTCACCGAGCACGGCTACGAAGAAGCCTACACGCCGTACCTGGTCCAGGCCCCGGCGCTGCAAGGCACCGGCCAGTTGCCGAAGTTCGAGGAAGACCTGTTCAAGATCAGCCGCGACGGCGAGGCCGACCTGTACCTGATCCCGACCGCCGAAGTGTCGCTGACCAACATCGTGGCCGGCGAGATCGTCGACGCCAAGCAACTGCCGATCAAGTTCGTCGCCCACACGCCGTGCTTCCGCAGTGAAGCCGGGGCGTCGGGCCGTGATACCCGCGGCATGATCCGCCAGCACCAGTTCGACAAGGTCGAGATGGTGCAGATCGTCGAGCCGTCGAAATCCATGGAAGCGCTGGAAAGCCTGACCGCCAACGCCGAGAAAGTCCTGCAATTGCTGGAACTGCCGTATCGCACCCTGGCGCTGTGCACCGGTGACATGGGCTTCAGTGCGGTCAAGACCTACGACCTGGAAGTCTGGATCCCGAGCCAGGATAAGTACCGCGAGATTTCCTCGTGCTCCAACTGCGGCGATTTCCAGGCCCGCCGCATGCAGGCGCGTTTCCGCAACCCGGAAACCGGCAAGCCGGAACTGGTCCACACCCTCAATGGCTCCGGCCTGGCGGTGGGTCGTACCCTGGTGGCCGTGCTGGAAAACTACCAGCAGGCCGACGGTTCGATCCGTGTGCCTGACGTGTTGAAGCCTTACATGGGCGGCATTGAGGTCATCGGCTAAATGGACTATTTGCCACTGTTCCACAACCTGCGTGGCAGCCGCGTGCTGGTGGTCGGCGGTGGGGAGATTGCCTTGCGCAAGTCCCGCCTGCTGGCCGATGCCGGTGCGTTGCTGCGGGTGGTCGCACCCGACATCGAACCGCAGTTGCGGGAACTGGTCAGTGGCAGCGGCGGTGAATGCATCCTGCGTGGTTACGTCGAAGCGGACCTGGACGGCTGCGGTTTGGTCATCGCCGCCACGGACGACGAACCGCTCAATGCCCAGGTCTCGGCAGACGCCCATCAGCGTTGCGTGCCGGTCAACGTGGTGGACGCGCCAGCGCTGTGCAGCGTGATCTTCCCGGCGATCGTCGACCGCTCACCCTTGGTGATCGCGGTGTCCAGTGGCGGCGATGCGCCGGTGCTGGCGCGGCTGATCCGGGCCAAGCTGGAAACCTGGATTCCGTCGACCTACGGGCAGTTGGCTGGGCTGGCGGCGCGTTTTCGCAGCCAGGTCAAAGGTTTGTTTCCCGATGTGCAGCAACGACGGGCGTTCTGGGAAGAAGTGTTCCAGGGCCCTATCGCCGACCGGCAATTGGCCGGGCAGGGCACAGAAGCCGAGCGCCTGCTGCGGGAGAAGATCGCCGGCCAGGCGCCGAACGCACCGGGCGAAGTCTATCTGGTGGGCGCCGGGCCGGGCGATCCGGACCTGTTGACCTTCCGTGCCTTGCGCTTGATGCAGCAGGCCGACGTGGTGCTGTACGACCGCCTGGTGGCTCCGGCGATCCTGGAGCTGTGCCGGCGCGATGCCGAGCGCATCTACGTCGGCAAGCGCCGTTCCGAACACGCCGTGCCCCAGGACCAGATCAACCAGCAATTGGTCGACCTGGCCCGACAAGGCAAGCGCGTGGTGCGGTTGAAGGGCGGCGATCCGTTCATCTTCGGTCGCGGCGGCGAAGAGATCGAAGAACTGGCGGCCCATGGCATCCCGTTCCAGGTCGTTCCGGGCATCACTGCGGCCAGTGGATGCGCGGCCTACGCCGGGATCCCGCTGACCCATCGCGATTACGCCCAATCGGTGCGTTTCATCACCGGCCATCTCAAGGACGGCACCAGCGACTTGCCCTGGGCCGACCTGGTGTCGCCGGCGCAGACGCTGGTGTTCTACATGGGCCTGGTCGGCCTGCCGATGATCTGCGACGAGCTGATCAAGCATGGTCGTGGCGCGGATACGCCGGCGGCGTTGATCCAGCAGGGCACGACGTCCAACCAGCGGGTCTTTACCGGCACGTTGGCGGACTTGCCACGGCTGGTGGCCGAGCATGAGGTGCATGCGCCGACGTTGGTGATTGTGGGAGAAGTGGTGCAACTGCGCGAGAAGTTGGCGTGGTTTGAAGGGGCTCAAGGGCAGGTCTGAGACCGTGTTGTCCCGATCGCGAGCTAGCTCGCTCCCACAGTGAACCGTGTTTGAATACAGTCCACTGTGGGAGCGAGCTTGCTCGCGATGAGGCCCTCAAATATAGCGAAAACCCAGGATCAATCCCCAGCCCCACGCCAAATCCCTTTCCCACTCAACCGTCCCCGATCATGGGCGACCGTAAAGTCCTGCTTCGGCCCCTTGGGCACGATCCCATTGGGGTTGATGGTCTTGTGGCTGCCGTAGTAATGGCCTTGGATGTGGGTGAAATCCACGGTCTCGGCAATGCCCGGCCATTGGTACAACTCCCGCAGCCAGTTCGACAGGTTCGGATAGTCGGCAATACGCCGCAGGTTGCACTTGAAGTGGCCGAAGTACACCGCGTCGAAACGGATGATTGTGGTGAACAGACGGATATCGGCCTCGGTGAGGTATTCGCCCGCCAGGTAGCGCCGGGTTGCCAGTAAGGCCTCCAGCCGGTCCAGTTCGGCAAATAGCCGGTCGAAAGCTTCTTCATATGCGGCTTGGGTCGTGGCGAATCCGGCACGGTACACACCGTTGTTGACCGCCGGGTAGATCCGCTCGTTCAAGGCGTCGATCTCGCGGCGCAGGGGTTCGGGATACAGGTCCAGGTCATTGCCGGTCAAGCCGTCGAAGGCGCTGTTGAACATGCGGATGATTTCCGCCGATTCATTGTTGACGATGCGCTGTTGGCGTTTGTCCCAAAGGGCGGGAACCGTGACGCGGCCAGTGTAGTCCGGCGTGTCGGCGGTGTAGCGCTGATGCAGGAAGCTCAGGTTGTCGAGTTTGTCGCCGGTGGAGCCATGGGCCTTGTCGAAGGTCCAGCCGTTTTCCAGCATCAGGTAGCTCACCACCGACACATCGATCAAGTCTTCCAGGCCCTTGAGCTTGCGAAAGATCAGCGTGCGGTGCGCCCAGGGGCAGGCCAGGGACACATACAAATGGTAGCGCCCGGCCTCGGCGGCAAAGCCGCTCTCACCCGAAGGGCCGGCGCTGCCGTCGGCAGTCACCCAGTGACGGCGTTGCGCCTGTTCGCGCTGGAAGGTGCCGTCCTTGCTTTCATACCACTGATCCTGCCAGCGGCCCTCGACTAACAAACCCATCTCGATCTCCTCGGCCAATAAACGTTGGAGGCGAGTCTATGCCCATAGGTTCGAAGTAAAAGCGCAAAGGTTGGGCGCTAATGATCGGTTAAATCGAACGATCCCGGGCATCCCAATACTGGCGGGCTTTGTCGAACCCTTCTTCGCGCGCCAGGCCCAGGCCGCGCAAGGCCAGGGCCATGGTGGCGATCAGCGCCAGTTGCGGATAGCTGTCCTCGACGTCACCGCGCCAGATCGCCTTCAAGTGCTCGGGATCGAGGCTTTCCGGTTTGACGTGGCGCTGCTCGGCCAGTCGCGGCCATTCTTCGTCCCAGCTGACGCCGCCGGTGGTGCCGTACAGGTGGCTGTCGGCGTCTGGGTTGATTTCGATCTCGCCACCGTCGCCCTTGATCACGATGGCGGTGTCACCGAGCAAGCCGCTGGCATCGCGGTGCACGGCCTGGTAGCCGGGGTGGAAGATGCTTTGCAAGCCGCAACGGGCGGCCAGTGGGTTGAGGATGCGTGCAAGGGAATGGATCGGCGAGCGCAAGCCCAGGGTGTTGCGCAGGTCGATCATCCGCTGCATTTGCGGCGCCCAGTCCACCAGCGGCATGAAGGCCAGGCCGCCGTTGTCCAGCGCGCTGCCGACCTGCTGCCAATCCCGGCACAGCGGGATCTGCAGCAGGCCCAGCAATTGTTCGGTGTAGAGGCGCCCGGCCGTGTGAGCGCCGCCGCCGTGCATGAAAATCCGCACGCCGTTCTGCCCAAGGCACTTGGCCGCCAGCAGGTACCACGGCAAATGGCGCTTCTTGCCGGCGTAGGTCGGCCAGTCGAGGTCCACCGTCAACGCCGGGACCACCAGGCGTTCACGCAGGGCCTCGGTGAAACCGGCCATCTCCTCGGCACTTTCTTCCTTGTGTCGCAGCAGCATCAGGAAGGCGCCGAGCTGGGTGTCCTCGACCTTTTCGTCGAGCACCAGGCCCATGGCTTCGCGGGCTTCTTCGCGGGTCAGGTTGCGGGCGCCGCGCTTGCCTTTGCCAAGGATGCGCACGAACTGGGCGAACGGGTGTTCGGCCGGGGTCTCAAGGGTCAGCGCTGGAAAGTCGGTCATAAGCAATTCGTCGGTTTGGGCAGGCCCGCCAGCTTGGCGGCGAGTTTGGCGGGAGTGCCTTTGAATAATCGGTTCAGGTGCAGGCTGTTGCCTTTGTCCGCGCCCAGTTTCAGCGCCGTGTACTTGATCAGCGGCCGGGTCGCGGGGGAGAGCTGGAATTCGTTGTAGAAGCCGCGCAGCAGTTCGAGGATCTCCCAGTGTTCGGGGCTCAGCTCGATGTCTTCGGCGGTGGCCAGGGCCGTGGCGACCTCGGCCGACCAGTCGTCAAGGTCGGCCAGGTAGCCGTCCTTGTCCAGCGCGATGGCGCGGTCGCCCACGTTCAGCGTCTTCATAGCCAGGTGTTGACCTTGTCGTGCTCGATCGAGAGCTCGACGAAACCTGAGTAGTTGATGGCTTCGGCCCAGTCTGGTGTGTCCAGGGCGCGGGCCTGGAGGTCTTCGGCGAGCACGAACAGGTTCACACCGGCGGCCTGCAGCACTGCAAACGGTGGGCTGCCCGGTTGCAACGCATACGCCGCGTCGCCGCACAGCAGCAGCGCATCCTGATTGCCCAGTACCCGCAGGCAACTGGCGAGGCGGTTATCGCCGAAGGGCGAATGAGACAACACATGCAAAGTCGACATCAGAGGGTGATCACCTGGTCGTAACGGTCAATGAGCGCGGCGATTTGCGGCGTGGTCAGTGCTTTGACGTCGCCCAGCGCCAAGGTATCGGTGGCGATACCTCGTTCGGCGGCGCTGTCGGCACAGAGGAACAGGTCCTCGACACCGAACATCGGCAACGCTTGCAGGTTGGCACTCAAGTCCTTTTGCTGGACCGCCTTGGCGTTTTGGCCGGCGGTGAGCTGGAACACCCCGTCGTCGAGAAACAGCAGGCCGATCGGCAGGTCGAATGCACCGCCGGCCAGGACGATGTCCAGCGCTTCACGGGCGCCGGGGCCGGACCATGGGGCCTGGCGGCTGATGAGCAATAAAGACTTGGCCATCACGCGCCTCCAAAGCAGATCAAACGGTCGGCGTCCTGGATCGCATCGTGCAACTGGCCCAGCCCGGACAAGGCCCAGGGCGCCTCGACACTGGCCGCCGAACGCTGGTAGCGCTGGGCCTCTTCCTCGTTCAACACCCCACGACGCAACGCCGCCGCGATGCAGACCACGCCGTCGAGCTGGTTGTCGCTGACAAAGGTTCGCCATTGCTGGGGCAGGTCCTGTTCGTCCTGGGGCGTGACGACACTGGCGCAGGCGTTATAGACGCCGTCCTGATAGAAAAACAGCCGTACGATCTCATGCCCGCCCGCCAGCGCAGCCTGGGCAAACAGCAAGGCACGGCGCGAGGAGGGCGCATGGGCGGCGGAAAACAGCGCGATGGCGAACTTCATGACAGACCCGATCAGCAAAACTGCGGCCATGATAAAGCTTTATGGGCGGTGGGGCGATTGGCAGGGAAGGGCGAAACCTGTTTGGACCAGAGGCATTTAAAGATTGCTCCTGCTCGATTGCATTGTAGGAGCTGACGAGCGAAGCGAGGCTGCGATCTTTCCGAATTCAATTGAGTCTCAAGCGAAAGATCAAAAGATCGCAGCCTCGCTTCGCTCGGCAGCTCCTACAGAGCCCAGCGGGAGCAAGCTCCCTCGCCACAGGGGTCAGTGCTTAGCCTTCAGGCCATGCAACTCGCAATACTCCGCCCATTCCATCCCCGCCATTTCCGCCACTTCCCTGTGCACCTCCAGGCGCTGGGCCTGGTAGTCCTCGGGCGAGGCGGCGGTCAGTTGCAGGGTCAGTTCCCAGGCGAACAGGCCCAGGCGCTCGGCCTCGGCTTCGAAGGCTTCGTGCAAGCGCTCGGCGCGGTACTGCGCGGCGGTCTCGCCCTTGGCCTGGGCCAGCAGCGGGTTGAGGTGGTCCAGCTCGACGCGCAGCTCGGGGCGCTCGTCGAGGAATCTTTCCAGCGCTCGTTCGTGTTGCTGTTCGGTTGCCGCCATGGTCACTCCTTGGGGGATGCAGACTGTTTCTTGCTGGCCTTGGCCGCCGCCGCCAGGCATTCGAGGGCGAACTGTTCGGTGTAGGTCATCTGGATCGGCGTGGTTTCGCCCTTGACGGTGCGTTCGCCGTCGAGGATGTAGCGAATCCGCTTGTCGGTGACGCCGATGCGCTTGGCGATCCAGGACGGTGTCTGGCCGATCTGGCTGATCAGTTTGTCGGCGTATTCGGCGGTGGGTTTGTAGAATTCGGCGTTGGGGGTCATGGGGTGTTCCGCGTGGCTGGTGGCAATGGCGCGACAGGGTGCGCGAATCGCAGGTCGATGTCCCGTGTAAATTTCAGTAAAGCAGCACGAAGGCCCAGGCCGCAGTGCTACAGTCGGTTTTTTTTCTTGATGAGTGAACGCAATGCGAATGTTGACCGTGGCCCTGGCCGCAACCTTGCTGGCCGGCTGCGCGGGTTCGGCGATGAACGAAGCCCGGACCCAGGCCCCTTACAAGACCCTGACCTCGGATAAACCCGAACAGGTCGTGGCCCAGTGCGTGCAGTTCTCCTGGCAGGACGAAGCGGTGTTCGGTGTCGATGCCGGCGCCTACCTGCAACCGGGCAAGAAGGGCGGCTCGACGGTCTATACCCGCTCTGCTGAATCGTTTGTCGATTTGCAGGCTGGTGCGACGGGCACCGAGTTGAGTTATTACGCCAAGCATGACGACTTCGTGGCCAAGCGCCGGTTGGCGGCGTTGGCGACGTGTCTTTAAGCAGATAGACCGATCGCGAGCAGGCTCGCTCCCACAGAGGATTGGCGGTGAATCCGGCCCCCTTGTGGGAGCGAGCTTGCTCGCGATGGCGGTGGGTCAGGCGACAGAGATGTTGACTGTTAGATGGTTATCGCGAGCAAGCTCGCTCCCACAGGGTTTGCGTTTCAATCTGTAGGCATCAGGCGCTTCTGGAAGAAGAAGTGCTGGTGGCCTGGCGGGTAGTCGTCGATCTGGCCGATTTCCGTGAAGCCGTGTTTGCGGTAGAACTCCGGCGCCTGGAAGTCGAAGGTGTCCAGCCAGATGCCCACGCAGTTTTTCTCCCGGGCCAGTTCTTCGGCCATCTGCATCAGGGTCGAGCCAGTGCCCTGGCCCCGGGCCTGTTCCGGCACCACCAGCAGCTCGATATACAGCCAGCGGAAAAATACTCGGCCGTAGAGTCCCCCGACAATTTCGTCCTGTTCGTTGCGCACCAGCCAAGCCACCAGCTCAGGCACCGTCCCGCCGGTCTTGGCGGTGTTATAGGCACGTAGCGGGGCGATAATGGCTTGGCGTTCTTCGTCGGTAGGCGTGTCCGTGCGTTCGATTCGTAGCGTCATCGGCGATGTCCCTATTCAGTCAAGATGAACCGTAGGAGCCTATCCCAAAGGCTACCGTGGCGTCACCCGGTCGGCGGGGAAACAGGCGCATTATGCAAACCAAGCCATACTGAAGTGTCCTGATGCGCTCCCTATTCTTAAAACAAGAAGAGACCGACTCATGAAGTTCGAATCCTTAGCCCGGACCCTCATCGCTACGTCATTGACCCTCGGTTGTTTATCGACGTACGCCGCCTCCCAGGCGCCGGTGGCCGCCGAGAACGGCATGGTGGTCACCGCCCAGCACCTGGCGACCCACGTGGGCGTCGATGTGCTCAAGAACGGCGGCAATGCCGTCGATGCGGCGGTGGCGGTGGGCTACGCCCTGGCGGTGGTGTACCCGGCGGCGGGTAACCTGGGCGGGGGTGGGTTCATGACCCTGCAAATGGCCGATGGCCGCAAGACGTTCCTGGATTTCCGCGAAAAAGCCCCCCTGGCCGCCACGGCCAATATGTACCTGGACAAGGACGGCAATGTCGTCCCCGACCTCAGCACCCGCGGACACCTGGCCGTGGGCGTGCCCGGCACCGTCTCCGGCATGGAGTTGGCGTTGAAGAAGTACGGCAGTAAACCGCGGGCGGAATTGATCGCCCCGGCCATCCGGTTCGCCGAGGAAGGCTTTGCCCTGGAGCAGGGCGATGTCGATCTGCTGGAAACCACCACCGAAGTGTTCAAGAAGGATATGCGTGACTCCGGGGCGATCTTCCTGCACAACGGCGAGCCCATGCAGGTTGGCCAGAAGCTGGTGCAAAAAGACCTCGCCAAGACCCTGCGGGAAATCTCCGCCAAGGGCGCCGATGGTTTCTACAAAGGCTGGGTCGCCGATGCCCTGGTCACCTCCAGCCAGGCCAACAAAGGCCTCATCACCCAGGCCGACCTGGACAAGTACAAGACCCGCGAGCTGGCCCCAGTGGAGTGCGACTACCGCGGCTACCACATCATCTCGGCGCCGCCGCCCAGTTCCGGCGGGGTGGTGCTGTGCCAGATCATGAACATCCTCGACGGTTATCCCATGAAGGACCTGGGGTTCCATTCGGCCCAGGGCATGCACTATCAGATCGAAGCCATGCGCCACGCCTATGTGGACCGCAACAGCTACTTGGGTGACCCGGACTTCGTGAACAACCCCATCGACCATCTGCTGGATAAAAACTACGCCGCCAAGCTGCGGGCCGCGATCGAACCGCAAAAGGCCGGCGACTCGCAGAAAATCAAGCCCGGCGTGGCGCCCCATGAGGGCAGCAACACCACCCATTACTCCATTGTCGATCAGTGGGGCAATGCCGTTTCGGTCACCTACACCCTGAACGACTGGTTCGGTGCCGGTGTCATGGCGAGCAAGACCGGGGTGATGCTCAACGATGAAATGGACGATTTCACCGCCAAGGTCGGCGTGCCCAACATGTATGGCCTAGTGCAGGGCGAAGCCAACGCCATCGCGCCGGGCAAGGCGCCGCTGTCATCCATGAGCCCGACCATTGTCACCAAGGACGGCAAGACGGTCATGGTGGTGGGCACCCCGGGTGGCAGCCGGATCATCACCGCGACGTTGCTGACCATCCTCAATGTGATCGACTATGGCATGAACCTCCAGGAGGCGGTCGACGCACCACGTTTCCACCAACAGTGGATGCCGGAGGAAACCAACCTGGAGACCTTTGCGGCCAGCCCGGATACCCAGAAGCTGCTGGAGAGCTGGGGGCACACGTTTGCCGGCCCGCAGGACCCCAACCACATTGCCGCGATCCTGGTCGGTGCGCCGTCATTGGGTGGCAAGCCGGTGGGCAAGAACCGCTTCTATGGCGCCAACGACCCCCGGCGCAACACTGGGTTGTCGCTGGGTTATTGATTCCCTGTAGGCGCTGCCGAAGGCTGCGATCTTTCGGCCCGCGGAAAGATCGCAGCCTCGCGTTGCTCGACAGCTCCTACATGGCTTTAGCGTCCAATACCGTTGCGAAGAGGGAAATATGAACACCGCATTGCTGATCATCGACGTCCAGACCGCGCTGTGCTCAGGCGAAGAGGAATGCGTTGACAGCCAGCGCGTCATCCGGACCATCAACGACCTCGGTGTCAGGGCCAGGGCTCTTGGCCGGACGGTGATCCTGATCCAGCACGAAGAGTTGGAAGGCTCGCTGACGTATGGTTCTGCCGCCTGGCAACTGGCCGACGACCTGCTGACCGCTGCCGATGACCTGCGGGTGCGCAAGACCACGCCCGATGCCTTCTACCAGACCGATCTGCAACCGTTGTTGCAGGCCCGATGCATCGACCGCCTGGTGGTCTGCGGGCTGCAAACCGACTATTGCGTCAACGCTACCGTGCGCCAAGCCCATGCCCTCGGGTACGACGTGGTTTTGGCGGCCGATGCCCACTCCACGGTGGACAACGGCAGCATGGCGGCTGAGCAGATCATCGCCAATCACAACAACCGATTGGGGCGGCTGAGCAGTGCGGTGTCGCGGATCGATGTGGTGGCGGCGGCTGACATTCGCTTGTAGCCGTTACCCATTGCTTGGACTGCGGCAGGTTTGGGTTGGGGCACGCATTTTTGTGGCGAGGGAGCTTGCTCCCGCTGGGGCGCGAAGCGCCCCCCATGAAGCTGCCCACATCAACCGGACACACCGTGGCGCCTGGCCTTGGGGCCGCTGCGCAGCCCAGCGGGAGCAAGCTCCCTCGCCACAAAGGTCATCGTTCATGGATTACGAGATCACCACGGCAGCGCAAGCATTGGCAGCGGGAGACCCCGTGGCCGCGCTCAATCGCGTCGCGCTGCGCAACGATGCCCCGGCCCTCGCGCTTCGCGGCATTGCCATGGCGCAGTTGGGGGATCTGGTTCGGGCCAGGGCCCTGATGCGTCGGGCGAGTGCGGCCTTCGGGCCCAAGGAGGCCGTGGCACGGGCGCGCTGTGTAATCGCCGAAGGCGAAATCGCCCTGGCGTCCCGTGACCTGGCTTGGCCGATGAAGCGCCTCGACACCGCGCGGGCAGTGCTCGAAACCCACGGTGACCGGGCCAACGTCGCGCATGCCCACACGATCGAAATCCGTCGGCTGCTGTTGATCGGTCGGCTCGACGAGGCCGAACGCAGGCTCGTTGACCTGGAGCTTGCCTGCCTGCCCTGGGCATCACGGGCGGCTTGCGAGTTGGTGGCGGCGGGAATTGCCATGCGGCGCCTGCAAACACAGGCCGCCCGAGCCGCCCTCGAACGGGCTGGGCAGTGCGCACGGCAAGCGGGAATTGGCGCGTTGAGCGCGGAAATTGACAGCGCTTGGCGGCTACTGCGCACACCCGCCGCGCGGCTGATCGCCCGAGGCGAAGAGCGCTTGCTCGTGCTGGACGAGGTGCAAGCGCTGTTGGCCGGGCCGGCGTTGGTGGTGGACGCGTGCCGCTATGGGATCAGCGGCGCCGGCGTTCAGGTCAGCCTTGCCCGACGTCCGGTGTTGTTCGCCCTGGCGCGCGGGCTGGCGCAAGCCTGGCCTGGCGATGTGCCGAGGGAAACGCTGATGACCCAGGCCTTCGGCTTGAAACTGACGGATGAATCCCATCGCGCCCGGCTGCGGGTCGAGATGGGGCGGTTGCGTGCCACGCTTCGTCCGTTGGCGGACGTGCGGGCAACCCCGCGCGGTTTTACCTTGATGCCGCGACATGCCGACGAGGTCGTGGTGCTGGCGCGAGTTGTCGAGGAGCCCTATGGAGCGGTGCTGGCATTGCTGGCAGACGGTGAAGCCTGGTCCAGTTCAGCCCTGGCGCTGGCCCTGGACATCAGTCAGCGTAGCGTGCAGCGCGCCTTGGAAACGCTGGCCGCCGCCGGCAAGGCGCAGTCGTTCGGGCGCGCCAGGGCGCGTCGCTGGATGGCGCCACCGATGCCTGGATTCGCGACGGTATTGTTACTCACCGCGCTGCCATCGGAAGATTAGGCTGCAGTCACCCCCCATTGATGAGGCGAGTGAGATGAAACGTTCAGAGGCACAGATCCTGCGTGAATACGGTCCTTTCCCGGGCGTCGATTGCGTACACGGCGTGAGCCATGACGGCGAGCATGTCTGGTTCGCTTCAGGCGACAAGTTGCACGCCCTCGATCCCGCCAGTGGACAGACCGTGCATTCGCTTGATGTCCTGGCGAACGCGGGCACGGCGTTCGACGGTGAGCATTTATTCCAGATCGCCGGCGACAGCATCCGCAAGATCGATCCGCGCACCGGTCAGGTAGTGGCGACGATTCCGGCCCCCAACAGTGGTGATGATTCCGGCCTGGCGTGGGCCGAAGGATCGCTCTGGGTCGGCCAGTACAAGGCGCGCAAGATCCTGCAGATCGATCCAGACGACGGAAAGGTGCTGCGCACCATCGAATCCAACCGCTTTGTCACGGGTGTGACCTGGGTCGATGGCGAGCTTTGGCACGGCACCTGGGAAAACGATGAAAGTGACCTGCGACGTATTGATCCGCAAACGGCGCAAGTGCTGGAAAGCGTGACGATGCCGCCTGGGACCGGTGTGTCGGGGCTGGAGTCCGACGGGGCCGAGCGGTTTTTCTGTGGCGGCGGTGGCAGTGGCAAGGTGAGGGCGGTGCGTCGGCCGGCGTGAGCGCCAGCAGATTTGTCATAGTCCCCCTGTGGATGGCTCAGCATCGAGGACGGTTTTTCACGGCGCCCCAAGCACCATCGTCCAATACACCCCTGCATCGCTGCGCGAATCGCTGGCGGACGCTGCGCCCATCTGGGTGAACATCGGGTTCATCAGGTTGGCGCAGTGCCCCGGGCTGGCCAGCCAGTCTTGCATGGCCTGGCTCGGTGAGCGTTGACCGGCGGCGATGTTCTCGCCCAATTTATGCCCGCGAAAGCCGGCGCGCTTGGCCCGGTCGGAAGACGAGCGACCGTCCGGGTCGCGATGGGCGAAATAATTCTCGCGGGCCATCGACCGGCTGTGGCCCTGGGCGGCGGTTCCCAACGCGGCGTTCCAGCTCAGCGGCCGGGCCGCCGCGAAGCGCTGGCGCCCGCACATCCGCGGCTTGGCCCTGGCGGCGTTGACCTGGGCCAGCAGCGCCTTGTCCGCCGCACCCGCGTCACTTATCCGCGTGCCACTCATGGGTTGCGCCAGCACCACGCGCCATTCATCACCGACCCGATTGACGCCGATGTCGGCGTACTGGTTGTCCAGCAGCGCGGCGCAATGTTCGTCGGCCAGCATGTCGAAGGCTTCTTCGGCATCCCGCGCATCGGTCAGGCGGATGCTGCGCACGGCCCGGGCTTGGTAGCCGGCGTCTTTCAAGGTTTCCCGCAGGCCAGCGCGGAAGCCGATCGGCAAGCCCAGGCTCGAACGCAGCACCAGCGGCTGGGTGGCACGCACCGTACGCCATTCACAACGGCGCGACTGACTACGGAAATCGTTGATGGCGTCCACCAGTTGCCTTTCGCCGCGGGCGTGGGCAGGACTGGCCAATAAGGGCAACAGGACAAGCAAGCACAGCGAAACGAAACGGCAAGAGCGAACAGGGTGGCGCATGGGGCGAACGGCTCAAGAAGGGGGAGGTGCTTTAGCGCCAGGCTTGGCGCTGATCAGCTGGAAAACCCGTTGCTGCAGATCGGCGGGGTTTTCACGGCTGGGGTAGGACTGTGAGGTTGGAAACAAGTTTCAGGAAGGCGAGGATTATCTGCGGGCTTTCACAACACGATTGTGGCGAGGGGATTTAGCCAAACGTCGCCCCACCCTGTAGGAGCTGGCGAAGCCTGCGATCTTTTGATCCTTTGATCGTTCGCTTGCGACTTAATTGTCAGGGACAAGACCGCAGCCTCGTTGCACTCGACAGCTCCTACGGTAGCCCAGCGGGCGCCAGCTCAATTCGCCGTTTCAGCCACAGGCACCTTGACCCGCTCAACCCTGCGATAGGTCAGCAGCACGATGCCCGTCACCACAATCGCGCCACCCATCACCTGGCCCGGGTTGAGCATCTGGTCCAGCACCAGCCAGCCGATCAGCAGCGTGGCCAGCGGTTCGATGTTCATCACCGGGGCGTTGCGCGGCATGTCCAGGCGCGGCACGGAAATGAACAGCACGATGAACCCGGTACCGTAGAGCACCACCAGGGTCGCCAGGGCGAACCAGCCGGTGCTGCTGGCGGGCAGGTCGAAACCGCCGGGCAGGGCACCGGTGAGGCCGGCGAGGTTGACGCTGCTGAAGACGATGAAGATCGTCAGCAGGCTGCGGACCGAGCCGCGTACCTGGGACAACTTGTGGTCGGTGATCCACAGTGCGCAGGCAAAGGCGCAAGCAGCGCAGAAGGCCAGGCCCACCCCCAGCAGCCATTGCGGGCCGACGCTCTGTTCAGACGATAACCGCGCCGGCACTTCCAGCACGAACACCAGCCCCACCAGGATCATGCCCATCAACGCGGCGGTGCGCGCCGTCGGGCGTGGCCCGCCCAGGGCCCAGGTCAGCAAGGCCAGCAGGATCGGAAACACGTTGCCCACCAGCAGCGCCAACGCCACCGGCACCCGCGCCACGGCGGAGTACAGGCACAGGCTCTGGGCACCGATCAACAGCCCCAGCGTCAATTGCCAGCGCCACGCACCGGGCGGCAGGCGCAGGCTCTGTCGTTGCCAGAGCACCATCGCAGCCAGCACCAACAATGTTCCGCCCGAGCGCAGCAAGATCGCCAGCAGCACACCGGCACCGTCATCGAACGCGGCCCGCGCGGCGACGTGGTTGCCAGCGAAGGCACAGCCCATGCACAGCAGGACGAGCACCGCGAGGTGGCGGGGTAACGGCGTGGGGGTGTCAGATGCAGCGATGGGGCGAGTCATGGCAGTTGTCTCTAAGGCGGCCGCCAAGGCAAAAGGCCTCGGATCGGCTGTTTTTAGTTATAGGTTGTCGTACGACTGTAAGGTTTTTACCTTGTGGGGTGCAAGGGACATGGTGCGCTGGCCTGTGGGTTCTGGGGCATGGGTGGGGTTGCCTCGGTGTTTACTTGCTTTGGTGTGTATATCCGTTATTTCGGTAACGGCGGCTGGCGGTTCCGCTCTTACAGCGGGTCACTTTCGAAAAGCGCGAAAGTAACCAAAGCGCTTTTGCCCCACCACTCGGCACCTCGCTTAGGCTCGGTGTGCCCTCACTCCGGCATTGCTCCGTGGGCCCGCCGCGAAGGGCCATCCATGGCCCAGCGCGGCTACCTCGGCATCCATGCCGAGGTGCCCACTACGCAATACCTGCGTTCGGCCAGCGTGGTTAACGGGGCGCCTGAGATCAACGTCCACCGCGAGGCGGCCTAACAGCCGACCTGGTTCTTGGTGGAGACCGCGTTCCCCTGTGGGAGCGGGCTTGCTCGCGAAGGCGGTGGTTCAGCTACATAGATGCTGGACGTGTCGCGCTCTCGCTTTGCTTTGGATTTTGATCTCGACGCCCCGTCAAACCACGCTGGCCGAACGCAGGCATTGCGCAGTGGGCATCCCGGCATGGATGCCGGGATAGCCGCGCTGGGCCATGGATGGCCCTTCGCGGCGGCCCACGGAGCAATGCCTTCGTTCGGGCACACCGAGCCTAGGCGAGGTGCCAAGTGGTGGGGCAAGAGCGTTTTGGTTACTTTTGCGCTCTTCAAAAGTGACCCGCTGTAAGAGCGGAACCGCCAGCCGCCGTTACCGAAATAACGGATATACACACCAAATAAAAATGAACAGCATTACGCACATCGCCCCAGCGCTTTGCTGTACAACACTCAGGCCGCTGTGTCGTTTACAGCATTGCCCTTCGTGCGGAAAAAACTCATGCGCCTGGCCGATTTCATCCTCGACAATATCGAGCCGATTCTTCAGGCGTGGGAAGACTTCGCCAAAACCATCACCCCCGCGTCCATTGGCATGGATTCCGTGGCCCTGCGCGACCATGCCGAGCAGATGCTGCGCACCATCGCCGCTGACCTGCGCACCTCGCAAACGCGCAAGGAGGCGATTGCCAAGTCCCATGGCGAAGCCCCGCCGGTTGATGCCGAAACCGCCGCCGAAACCCATGCGGTCATCCGCCAGTCCTCGGGTTTCACCGTGGAACAAATGGTCTCCGAATACCGGGCCCTGCGCACCAGTGTGCTCATGCTCTGGATGCCGCATACGCAGTTGGATCACAAGCAGGTCATGGATGATCTGATTCGATTCAACGAGGCCGTGGACCAGGCCTTGGCCGAGTCCGTCGTCAGTTACTCGGGGGCGGTGGATGCGTCGCGCAACATCTTTCTCGGGATTCTGGGGCATGACCTGCGCAGCCCCTTGGGCGCGATCCTGCTGAGTTCCGAAGTGCTGCTGCGGGCGGGGGACCTGCCCGCCAAAGCCACCAAGATCACTTCGCGCATCTACACCAGCGTCAAGCGGGCCAACAAAATCGTCGGCGACCTGCTGGATTTCACCCGTACCCAACTCGGCTCGGGCATTCCGGTGCAGCGTTTCAACGGCGATCTGGTGGCCGCCTGCGAAGGCATGGTGGAGGAGGCGCGGGCCTATCACCCGGAAAGCAACATTGTCTTTAAAACGAGCGGTGCCCTGGAGGCGCTGTTTGATCCGGCCCGCATGGAGCAGGTATTCGCCAACCTGATTGGCAACGCCGTCAAGCATGGTGCCGAAGGCACGCCGGTGACTGTTTCGTTGAGCGTGGAAAAGGATATGGCTGTGATCGCGATCAACAACCAGGGCAAGCCTATCGAGAAAGAGGCCATTGCCAACATCTTCAACCCAATGGTCCGAAATCTGTGCAGCAGTGAAATGCAGTACGGTTCCACGGCTGGGCTCGGACTTGGCCTGCACATCGCTTCGGCGATCGTATCGGCCCATCAGGGCACCATCAAGGTCCACTCGCAGGCGCAAGTCGGCACGACCTTTACCGTTCGTATACCCCTGAACCCGGCTTGATCGACTGCCCGCAAGAGCAGGCCTCAATACTTGTACGATGTCTTATCACGTAGTAAAACTGTCGTCCCCGTCCAATAATAATTAACGGAGACGCACGATGGATGCTTCGCAATCTGCAACCGCCGCCGATCAGGGCCGTCGGGTATTCCTGAAAAAATCCCTGGTGGTCTCGGCCGCTGCCGCCGCCCTTGGCAACTTGCCAGGGCTCGCCCAGGCCGAGCCCTTGAGCCAGCGTTACCCGGACCCGCTGATCAATATCCTTGACCCCAGCTTCATGGACTTGCGCATCTTCAACGCCAGCGTGGAGAAACTCGCCAGCGGCCTGCGCTGGGCGGAAGGGCCGGTATGGGTCGGCGACGGTCGTTACCTGCTGGTCAGCGACATTCCCAACAACCGCATCGTGCGCTGGGATGAAATCACCGGTGGCCTGTCGGTCTATCGCGAAAATTCCAACTTCTCCAACGGCATGTGCCGCGATCGCCAGGGCCGGCTGCTGGTGTGCGAAGGCTCCACCACCGCCAGCGAAGGCCGACGCATCACCCGCACCGAGCACAACGGCACGATCACCGTGCTGGCGGACAGTTTTGAAGGCAAGCCGCTGAACTCGCCCAACGACATCGTCTGCAAGCGGGACGGTTCGGTCTGGTTCACCGACCCACCGTTCCAGACCGGCAACAACTACGAGGGGCACAAAGTCACCCCTGCCCAGCCTCACGCGGTGTATCGCATCGACGGCGAAACCGGCAAGGTCAGTCGGGTGATCGACGACCTGGCGGGGCCGAACGGGCTGTGCTTTTCCCCGGATGAGAAAACCCTCTACGTGGTCGAAGGCCGTGCCAAGCCCAACCGCTTGATCTGGGCCATCACCGTCAAGGACGACGGCACGCTGGGCGAGCGGCGCAAGCACATCGAAGGCCTGGATTACGCGGCGATCGACGGGATCAAATGCGATGAAAGCGGCAACCTCTGGTGCGGCTGGGGCGGCAATGGCGACCCCAAGGCCGACCTGGAAAAACTCGACGGCGTGCGGGTGTTCAACCCTGAAGGCAAGGCCATCGGGCACATCTCCCTGCCGGAACGCTGCCCCAACGTCTGCTTCGGCGGGCGGGAAGGCAATCGATTGTTCATGGCCGGCAGCCATTCGTTGTATTCGTTGTTCGTGAATACACGGGGGGCGACGTTTGCCTGAGTGAACGGTTCTCCGTTGTGGCGAGGAGTTGCCTGCTGGGCTCTGTAGGAGCTGGCGAAGCCTGCGATCTTTTGATCTTGATCTTGATCTTGATCTTTCACTTGAGATTCAAGTGTCTGGGGAAAGATCGCAGCCTCGTTGCACTCGACAGCTCCTACACGGCTCCTACACAGCTCCTACAGGGCGCGCGCCAGCGGGAGTAAGCGCTGGCCGCGGATGTTCTGTGTTGTCTGATGGGCTCAGGATTGTCCGCAACTCCATAGCTCCACGGTCGGCTGGCCCTCTGTCGGCAGCCCCAGCCAATGGCTCATCGGCCGACAACCGCCATCGAAACACAATTGATAGTCGCCGGCCTGGGGCGTGCGGCCCAGTTTCAGCGGTTGCAGCGGCGGCATCTGGCGTTGGTAGTGCCAGCTGCCGTTTTCCAGCCGGGCGCCTTCGGGTATCTCCATGCCCGCGCCATTGCCTTTGACCCTGGCTTCACCCAGGACCAGCCCCTGTGCGGTCACGCGATAATCTTCCTCCCAGCGGACCTTTTCGATGGTGTGGTTCCATGCCAGCGTGAAATCGGCAACGGGAAGTTGTGCCCAGGTCACCCCGGCCAAGCCCAGGCACAAACCGATCACGCCAAGGCCCGTCCGGCACGTCGCGAGCGCCAGATGTGCTGGAAGATCATCAGTCCGGCCAGCACGAAGCCGATCTCATCCGTCAGCGGCAGGGCCACCACTAGCAACGCACCAGCCGCAAAGCACAGCATGCGCTCCCAGACCGGCATTTTCTGTTGCAGATAACCGGTGGATGCCATGCCCCAAAGCCCGACGGCCAACAACGTCTTGACCAGCATGTACGCGGTCATCCACAGGTTGTCGCCCTGGAGCATCAGGGCCGGGTTGTAGACCGCCATGAACGGAATGACGAAGCCGGCGAGGGCGATGCGCACCGCCCAGAAGCTGATCTTCAGGCCACTTTCCCGGGCAATGGGCGCGGCAGCGAAACAAGCCAGCGCCACCGGCGGCGTCAGGTCGGCGAGGATGCCGAAATAGAACACGAACATGTGCGAAACGATCAGCGGCACGCCCAGTTCCAGCAGGGCGGGCGCGGCGATCGAGCTGGTGATGATGTAGTTGGGAATGGTCGGGATGCCCATGCCCAGCACCAGGCAAGTGAGCATGGTGAGGATCAGCGACAGCAACAGGTTGTCCCTGCCGATTGCGAGGATGTAGCCGGCAAAAGTGGAGGCCACGCCGGTCAGCGACACCACCGCGATGATGCTGCCCACCAAGGCGCAGGCGATCCCCACTGGAACGGCATGACGCGCGCCATCGACCAACGCGTGCAGGCAGATGACCAGGGTTTCCCGCGTGCCTTGCATGAACCAGCAGACCACCACCAACACGCCGATCACCGCGAACACGACACCGATGCCCAACCGGAAAAAACCGACGCACAGCAGCCCCAAGGCGATCCAGAAGGCACAGCGCAACGCGTAGTTCGAGACCTTGAGAATGATCGCCGAGCCGAGAATCACGATGGCTGTCAATGCCAGGCCCACCATGCCGGAAAACAGCGGTGTGCGTCCGGAAAACAGCAGGTAGACCAACACCCCGAGCGGGATCAACAGGTACCAGTTTTCCTTGACCGCGCCCCAGGCGCTGGGGCATTGGTCCTTGGGCAAGCCCTTGAGGTCGGAGCGTTTGGCTTCCAGGTGAACCATCCAGAACACCGAGCCGAAATACAGGCAGGCGGGTATCAGCGCAGCCTTGGCGATTTCCACGAACGGCACATTGATGGTTTCGGCCATGATGAAGGCCACCGCGCCCATTACCGGCGGCATGATCTGGCTGCCCATGCTGGAAGTCGCTTCCACGCCGCCGGCAAACGCGGCCTTGTAGCCGAAGCGCTTCATTAGCGGGATGGTGAATTGCCCGGTGGTGACCACGTTGGCGATGCCCGAGCCGGTGATGGTGCCCATCAACGCCGATGACACCACGGCCACTTTCGCCGGCCCGCCCAGTTTGTGGCCGAACAGGCCCATGGCGAAGTCGGTGAACAGCTTGATCATGCCGGCCTTTTCCAGGAAGGCGCCGAACAGGATGAACAGAAAGATGTAGGTGGCTGAGACATAGGTTGGCGTGCCGTACAAGCCTTCGGTGCCGAACGACAGTTGGTTGATGATTTGGTCGACGCCATAGCCGCGATGGGCCAAATCCCCCGGCAGATATTCGCCAAACAGGCCATAGGCCAGGAACAGGCCGCAAATGATCGGCAGCGCGATGCCCATCACCCGCCGGGCGGCTTCGAAGACCAGCACGATCAGGATCACGCCGATGATCATGTCGGCGGTGGTCAGGTCGCCTGAGCGCTGGATCAGGTCGGCCTCGAACACCCATTGATAGAGCGCCGTTGCCACGCCTGCCAGGCTCAAGACCCAGGCCAGGGGTTGCCAGGGGCGCTGTCTGCCATAGGCTGGGTAGCTGAGGAACACCACCCACAGCAGGAAGCCGACATGCACCGCCCGCAGCACGATGCTGGAGACCGGAGAAAATGCGGCGGTGATGATCTGAAACACTGAAAACAGCAAGGCCACGTAAAACAGTGTCTTGGGCCAGTCCCGCGGGTCCGTGGCGATGCCGTGCTGGTCTTCACTCATGAGGTGCCTGCCTTCTGTTCACATTCAAGGGGCGAAAACACAACGCATCAACGGCGCCGGGCGCCGTTGATGCGTGGGGCTACAGCGCGCCCACTTCCTTGTAGTAGCGCTCGGCACCCGGGTGGAGTGCGATCGGCAGGTTTTTCGCGGCGTTTTTCAGGGTGATGTCCTTGGCCGCCGAATGGGAAGTGCCCAGGCGAGTGAGGTTCTCGAAGAGCAGCTTGGTCATCTGGTACGCCACCTCATCCGGGACATCCTCGCGGGTGACCAGAATGTTGGTGATGGCCACGGTCGGTACGGCGTCGGTCTGGCCGTCGTAGGTATTGGCCGGAATCATTGCGCTCTGGTAGGCCGGGTTAGCGATTTTCTCCACCACATCGGTGGGCACCGATACATAGCTCAGCGCCATGGTCGAGGCCAGGTCACGAATGGCCGCCATCCCCAGGCCGGAGGACTGCAGTGTGGCATCCAGTTGGCGGTTCTTGATCAAATCCACCGACTCAGCGAACGGCAAGTACTGGACCTTCATGTCCTGGTAGGTCAGCCCCGCGGCCTTGAAGATCGCCCGGGCATTGAGTTCGGTGCCGGATTTTGCCGCGCCGACGGAAACGGTCTTGCCCTTGAGGTCGGCCAATGTCTTGATGCCGGACTCCTGGCTGGCGACGATCTGGATGTAATTGGGGTAGGTGCCGGCGATGGCGCGCAGCTTTTTCAATGGCTTCTTGAAGCCGGCGTCCTCCACGCCGTTATTCGCATCGGCCACCGAATCGGCCAGGGCCAGGGCCAGTTCCCCACGCCCGGCCTGCAGCAGATTGAGGTTTTCCACCGAGGCCTTGGTGGCCTGCACCGATGTCTTGGCGTCCTGGATGCCACTGCTGTAGATCTGCGACAGCCCGACCCCGATCGGGTAATAAACCCCACTGGTGCCCCCCGTCAGGATGTTGATATACACCGGGGCTGCCTGGGCCGCGGTGCTGACCACCAGGGCTGCCGCAGCGGCCAGGAGGGTGAAGCGCTTGTTGACTTGCATGGGGACCTCTCCGTCTTGTTATGGCTGTATGCAGAGTCTTTCCACTGTAGTTCAAACGGGGGCGGTGGCGAGTCGAGCTGTGGTCAGGAGGTTTTTGTGGTGAGTGATTCATCTCCTCACCACAGGTTTCTGGTTATGCCAGGGGCGCCGTACTGCCACGCACCGTCAACTCAAACGGCAACACCACATGCCGCTCGGCAATCGGTTTTTTCTCGATCAGGGCAATCAGCATCTCTACCGCTTTTTGACCAAACGCTTCGGCCGGCTGCGCAATGGTGGTCAAGGGCGGGTCGCAATAGGCGGCGAACGGGATGTCATCAAACCCCACCAGGGAAATATCCTCGGGCACTCGCAGGCCCATTTGTTTGATGCGCCTGAGCGCGCCGATGGCCATCTCATCGTTTTCACAGAACAACGCACTGGGCCGATCGGCCAGCGCCAACATCGCGCCGGCGCCGTCATCACCGGCCTTCAAGGTGAAGTCGCCATGGCAGATCAGGCTGGGGTCGACGGCGATGCCGGCCTGGCTCAGGGCATCCTGGTAGCCGGCCACGCGGTCCAGGGTCAGGGGGCTGCTGCGTGGCCCCTTGATGATGCCGATGCGGCGGTGGCCGAGGCCGATCAGGTGCTCGGTCATGGCCTGGGCGGCGGCACGGTTGTCGAGGCTGATGGTCGGGTAGGGGGCGTGCTTGACCACTTCGCAGGCGTTGACCAGCGGCAGGCTTTCGGCGCCAGCGGGCATCGATTCGAAAGGATCGCTGGCGCGTAGCTGGATCACCCCGTCGGCCTGGTGGGCGTAGACCAGCGCGGCAAATTCCCGCTCGATTTGCACCTGGCCCTGGGTGTCGCACAGCAGCAAACGATAGCCTGCCGCCTGCGCGGCCTGCTGCGCGCCGCTGATGACCCGGGCGAAAAACGTGTTGGCGATGGCCGGGACCAGGATCACTAAGTTGCCGGTGCGGCGGGAGCGAAATTGCACCGCCATCAGGTTGGGCCGATAGCCGGCCTGTTCCACCGCAGCGTTGACCTTGTCCCGCGTCTCGGGAAGCACCCGCTCGGGCGATTTCAGGGTTCTGGACACCGTGGCTACCGACACACCGGCCAGCCGGGCCACTTCACGAATGTTGGACAAAATCACCTCAGGGGCAGGGGCTACGGTTGGGGAGCTTACCGCAGGTTGAGCGCCGCACACATATTCCGCGGTGAACCCTTTAGGTTTGACACGCGGGAAAACTGAGCCTAGATTTCCGCCATGATGTAACCGGTTACATCATCATCCTCACAGGAAGACAATCGCGATGAATCCTGTAGCACCGAAAATAAGAATGGGCTTCGTCGGCGGTGGAGAGGGCGCGTTCATCGGCCAGGCCCACCGTCAGGCCGCGGGCCTGGACGGCAGTTTCGAACTGGTCTGTGGCGCCTTCAGCCGCGACCCGCACAACACCCGGCAGACCGGCGCGTCCCTGGGCCTGGCCGGGTCCCGTTGTTACCATGATTGGCAGCAAATGCTCGACACCGAAGCGCTGCTGCCGCTGGATCAGCGCATGGAACTGCTAGTGATTGTCACCCCCAATCACCTCCATGCACCCATTGCCAGCCAGGCCTTGAAAGCCGGTTTCCATGTGTTCAGCGAGAAACCCGCCGCGCTGGACCTCAACGAGTTGCTGGCCCTGCGGGAAGTGCTGCAAGGCAGCCGTTGCCTCTACGGCCTGGCCCACACCTACCTGGGCTATCCCATGGTTTGGCAAGCCCGGGAGATGGTGCGTTCGGGCGAGATCGGCCAGGTGCGCAAAGTGCTGGTCGAGTACCCCCAAGGCTGGCTCAGCCAGGATGTCGCCGCCCAGGGTAATAAACAGGCCGAGTGGCGCGACGACCCCGGGCAGTCCGGCCTGGGCGGGTGCATCGGCGACATCGGCACCCACGCGTTTTCCCTGGCCGAGTTCGTCGCAGACCAGCCTATCCAACAGCTATGCGCCACCTTGGGCACGCACATCCCGGGCCGGCAATTGGATGACGACGCCGCGATGCTGTTCAAGATGGCGGGCGGTGCCAGCGGTGTGTTGATCGCAAGCCAGGTCTGCACCGGCGAAGAGAACCCGCTGAAGATTCGCGTCTACGGCGACAAAGGCGCCTTGGAGTGGCGCCAGGAAGAACCGGCGAGCCTGATCCATCGCGCCGTTGACCAACCCCTGCGCATCTTGCGTAGCGGTGTTGGCCAGCCGTGGCTGTGCGCGGCGGCCACGCGGCGCATGCGCCTGCCGGCCGGGCATCCCGAGGGCTACCTGGAGGCCATGGCCAACCTCTACGGCGATTTCGCCCACGCCATCCGCAACCATGTCGAAGGCCCTGACGCCCCAGGCGTTCCCGGCATCGAGACCGGTTTGCGCGGCATGGCATTCATCGAGGCCGCCATCCTCAACCACCGTGGCGAGGCGAAATGGACCGCCGTGCAGACCGGAGCATCCCTGTTGTGAATACCCTCGACAAGACACCGAGCGGCTTGCGCGGCCCAGGTATTTTCCTCGCGCAATTCATGTCCGCCGAAGCGCCGTTCGACACCCTGGCCAACATCGCCCAGTGGGCGGCGTCGCAAGGCTACAAGGCCATTCAACTACCGACCTCGGGTACGCAATACATCGACCTGGCCCGGGCCGCCGAGAGCCAGGCTTATTGCGACGAACTCAAGGCCACCTGTGCCCAGGCCGGTGTCGAGATCAGCGAGTTATCGACGCACCTGCAAGGCCAGTTGGTGGCGGTGCACCCGGCGTTCGACGCGCTGTTCGACGACTTCGCCCCGGCGCATCTGCGCGGCCAGCCCCAGGCGCGCACCGAATGGGCGATCGAGCAACTCAAGCTGGCCGCCCGTGCCAGCCAGCGGTTGGGCCTAAAGGCCCATGCGACGTTTTCCGGCGCGCTGCTGTGGCCGTATCTCTACCCCTGGCCGCAGCGCCCGGCGGGCCTGGTGGAGCAGGGGTTCGCCGAACTGGCCCGGCGCTGGTTGCCGATTCTCGACTGCTTCGACGCGGCGGGGGTGGACCTTTGCTACGAAATCCACCCCGGCGAAGACCTCCACGACGGGGCCTCGTTCGAGCGTTTCCTTGCGGCCGTCGATCATCACCCGCGGGCGGCGATCCTCTACGACCCCAGCCATCTGCTGCTGCAACAGATGGACTACCTGGGCTTCATCGACCGCTACCACGCGCGCATCCGCATGTTCCACGTCAAGGACGCCGAATTCCGCCCTGATGCCCGTTCCGGGGTGTATGGCGGTTACCAGGGCTGGGTCGATCGGCCCGGGCGGTTCCGTTCGTTGGGCGATGGCCAGATCGATTTCAAATCGATCTTCAGCAAACTGACCCAATACGATTTCAGCGGTTGGGCGGTCCTGGAATGGGAGTGCTGCCTGAAGGATTCGCAACAGGGCGCGGCAGAAGGCGCGGCGTTTATCCAGCGGCACATGATCAGCAAGACTCGCAAGGCGTTCGATGATTTTGCTGGTGTAACGGCGGACGAAGACTCCAACCGGCGGCTGTTGGGTTTACCCCCAATACCAAAAGCGTAAACCCCTGTGGCGAGGGAGCTTGCTCCCGCTGGGCTGCGCAGCAACCCCAAACAGGCTGGCGCGGTTTTTCAGAAACACCGCGTCAGGAGGTTTTACGACTGCTGCGCAGCCGAGCGGGAGCAAGCTCCCTCGCCACAAAAGCAGGCAGCCCACAAAGCAGGCCACAAAAGCGGCGCAAGGTTTTTCATTTTCACAAGAACAACAATAAAACGGTGACTGTCATGATCACGATGAACGCACGCCTGGGCGTGATGATGTTCCTGCAGTTCTTTATCTGGGGTGGCTGGTTCGTCACCCTGGGGACTTTCCTCTCCAGCACGCTGGGCGCCAGCGGCGGGCAGATCGGCATGGCGTTTTCCACGCAGTCGTGGGGGGCGATCATTGCGCCGTTCGTCATCGGCCTGATCGCCGATCGCTACTTCAATGCCGAACGGATCCTGGCGGTGCTGCACCTGTTGGGTGCGGTGTTGCTGTATCAGCTGTATTCGGCGGCGGATTTCAGTGTGTTCTACCCGTACGTGCTGGCGTACATGGTGGTCTACATGCCGACGCTGGCCCTGGTCAATTCCGTGGCGTTCCGGCAGATGCGCGACCCGGCGCTGGAGTTCTCGCGCATCCGGGTGTGGGGCACGATTGGTTGGATCGTCGCGGGTGTGGTGATCAGTTTTGTGTTCGCCTGGGATTCGCGCGAAGCGATCTCGGCAGGCGGCTTGCGCAATACGTTCCTGATGGCGGCCATCGCGTCCCTGATCCTTGGGCTCTACAGCTTCACGCTACCGGCCACGGCACCGCTCAAGGAGCAGGCCAGCGCTGGCGGCGTCAAGCAACTGCTGGGGCTGGACGCGTTGGGGTTGTTGAAGGACCGCAGCTACCTGGTGTTCTTCATCGCCTCGATCCTGATCTGCATTCCCTTGGCCTTTTATTACCAGAATGCCAACCCGTTCCTGGCCGAAACCGGCATGACCAACCCGACGGCAAAAATGGCCATCGGGCAGGTCTCGGAAGTGTTGTTCATGCTGCTGTTGCCGCTGTTCATCCAGCGCTTCGGCATCAAGCTGGCGCTGTTGGTGGGCATGCTGGCGTGGGCGTTGCGTTATGTATTGTTCGCCTACGGCAATAACGGCGACCTGGCATTCATGCTGTTCACCGGCATTGCCTTGCACGGCATCTGTTATGACTTCTTTTTTGTTTCGGGGCAGATCTACACCGATGCCAAGGCGCCGAAGCATTTGCGCAGTTCGGCCCAGGGCCTGATTACCCTGGCGACCTACGGCGTGGGGATGTTGATCGGTTTCTGGGTGGCGGGGCAGGTGACCGATCACTTTGTCGTGGCCGGCGGTCATGATTGGCAGAGCATCTGGCTGTTCCCGGCCGGTTTCGCGCTGCTGGTATTGGCCTGCTTCCTGTTTACCTTCCGTGGCCAGCAGGCGCTCGTTGCGCCGTCAAAGGCCTGAAACAGCGCTGGGCGTCAGTCATTTGTGACTGGCGCTCAGCTTGGTGTAGGTCACTTTCCCGCCTTCATTGGAGTAGCCCTTGTTGTCCAAGGTGTAGACGCCGGCCTTGAAATAGAAGTTATAGCCATACCAGGACGGGTCCAGCTTCACCTGTTTGCCGGTGTTGCCGATCAGCACCGAGAGCTTGCCTTGCTTGTCCATTTGCAGCGAGTAGGAGAAGGCTTTGTTCAGCGGCACGTTAGGCACGGTGTAGATCACCGGGCTCTTCTTGTCCTTGGGCTTGACCCGGTACTCCACGTCGATATTGCCGGTGCCCTTGGCGTAGCGGTACACCAGTTTGAGCAAGGGTGTCGGCGCATCCTTGGCGTGAATCTGCGCCACCACCACACGACCTTCGGAAGGCACCTGGTTCACCGACAGCTCACCCTTGAGGGTGTTGGTGCCGCTGTTGTAGCGCCAGTTGCGGTGTTTCCCGTCCCTGCTGGTTTCCCGCAGTTCGGAACGCGGGTATTTGCTGTTACCGGTGTGGGAGCCGGTGACGGGCGCCCAGAAGATGATCCTCTGGCCGTTATTGTCGAAATACTTGTTCTTCAAGGTCGGCATGGCTTTGGTCGCCACGACCTGCGCCGGCGTTTGCACCGGCAGGGTTACGCTCCAGACAGTTACGTCAATCATGATGAAAACCTCCAACGGAAGCGGCCGTTACCTGGCGGCCGTCAAGACAAAGAACTGCCTTCCGTGGCGTTGTTTTCATGTTATCGACGAGGCCCTGCTTCGCTGGAGGCGCACCTGACGGATGGCTCTGCGATGAGCCTTTCAGGCGCTGAATTGGGCGGATTTTCGTGTGTCAATTTGTTGCTGATCGGTTAGAGTACGCGCCGCCCGAGAGACGGATCCCGGGCGTTTTCTCATGGAGTATTCAATGAATCACATCAGCAAAGTTGTCGCCTGCGCAGTGTTTGGCCTGGCCCTGGCGGGTTGCACCGGCACCCCGATGAAGACCCAGCAATACGACAGCAGCCAATACACCGTGGTCGGCCACAGTGAAGCCAAGGCCACCGGCCTGCTGCTGTTCGGCGTGATCCCGATTCGCCAGAACAACCGTTTCGTGCGTGCCCAGGACGCGGCCATCAAGGCCAAGGGCGGCGACGCCATGATCAACACCCAAGTCCAGGAAAACTGGTTCTGGGCCTGGGTCCTGACCGGCTACACCACCTCGGTGTCCGGTGATGTGGTCAAGCTGAAAAACGTTCAGTAATAGCCAGCTTTAAAGTAGGTGAGCGCCGGTTGTAAAGGCGCTTACCTGTGGCGAGGGAGCTTGCTCCCGCTGGGGCGCGCAGCGGCCCCGTTTTTTTGCGGTCGCTGCGCAACCGAGCGGGAGCAAGC
>NZ_CAKKMI010000010.1:0-101042 GCF_918698105.1 Pseudomonas brassicacearum
GCGTAGCGGCCCTGGCTTTTTGCGGTCGCTACGCAACCGAGCGGGAGCAAGCTCCCTCGCCACAAGAGATCATCATTATGGCTGCGACTTCTTGGGGATCAAGCCAGCGCTTTTTCGATCGCCTGGATCACGGCAGGTTCATCCGGCGCCGTACGCGGCGAGAAACGCGCCAGCACCCGACCGTCCTTGCCGAGCAGGAATTTTTCGAAGTTCCAGGTAATGTCCCCGGGGAACTCGGCGCCCTCGCCCGCCAGCAGGCGGTACAACTGGTGCCGATCAGGGCCGTTCACGTCCAGCTTGCTGGACAGCGGGAACGTCACGCCGTAGTTGAGGCTGCAAAAGTCCTGAATTTCCTGCTCGCTCCCCGGCTCCTGCCCGGCGAACTGATTGCAGGGCAGGCCCAGTACGCTGAAGCCCCTGGCCTTGTATTGCTGATAGAGATTTTCCAGCGCCGCGTACTGCGGCGTCAGGCCACATTTGGAGGCGACGTTGACCACCAGCACGACTTGACCCTTGAACGGCGCCAGAGGAAGCTCCTGACCATCCAGGGCTTTGAGTTTAAGGTCGTGGAAAGCACTCATGACGAACTCCAGGTTTGCAGATCTTTTCGAAACAGCCATGGGTGATGCTAACAGCAACCGACTAAAAAGGCGCCGTATGGCGCCTTTCCAGTTCACTGGTCATTTGAGCGTAGCGCACAAATCAGTGGTGATGGCCGCCTTCGCCATGGACGTGACCATGGGCGATTTCTTCCTGGCTGGCGTCACGGATGTCGACGATCTTGACCTTGAAGTTCAAGCGCTGGCCGGCCAACGGGTGGTTGCCGTCAACGGTGACGTCGTCGCCTTCCAGATCGCGGATGGTGACGATCTGCATCTGGCCATCGGGTGCCGAGGCGTGGAACTGCATGCCCACTTCCAGCTCGTCGACGCCTTCGAACATGCTGCGGCTGAGGGTGCTGACCAGTTCGGCGGAGTACTCGCCATAGGCGTCTTCCGGCTCGACGGTAACGTTCAGGTCGTCACCGACCGTTTTGCCTTCCAGGGCTTTTTCCAAGCCCTGGATGATGTTGCCTGCGCCATGCAGGTAGACCAGCGGAGCGCCGCCGGCAGAGCTGTCGATGACCTCACCAGCGTCGTTGGTCAGGGTATAGTCGATGGAGACAGCCTTATTGGCGGCGATCAGCATGGGGCGAGACCTTTTGCATAAGAATGAAGAACGGACAAGTCTAAACAAGGATTTGCCCGAAAGCGAACGGAACCCGGACAAACGGACCTGCTCGAACAGACCGACGGTCATCGGTTTCCATCAGGACGAGGACGGGCACTGGGTGGCCGAGCTGTCCTGTGGCCATACCCAGCATCTGCGTCACCAGCCACCGTGGCAGTCCCGGGCCTGGGTGCTGGACCCGGCGCAACGTATTGAAAAAATAGGCCAGCCCTTTGCTTGCGGCTGGTGCGCGCAGGGCCCGGTTAGCGATAACCTTGGCAACTGAATTGTGGGTAGATGATCAGTCATAGGTCACGCCATTGCCATGCTCCTTTAGAGAATCCGCATGCAAACTTTTTTTATCGCGCCCACCGATTTTGGTGTGGGCCTGACCTCCATCAGCCTCGGGCTGGTGCGTACCCTTGAGCGGGCCGGACTGAAAGTCGGCTTTTTCAAACCCATTGCCCAACCTCACCCCGGCGACACCGGGCCGGAACGCTCCACCGAGCTGGTGGCCCGCACCCACGGCCTCAAGCCGCCGCAGCCCCTGGGCCTGGCGCACGTCGAGCGCATGCTCGGCGACGGCCAGCTCGATGAGCTGCTGGAAGAAATCATTACCCTTTATCAGCAGGCGGCCATCGGCAAGGACGTGCTGGTCGTCGAAGGCATGGTCCCGACCCGCAACGCCAGCTACGCCGCCCGGGTCAACCTGCATTTGGCCAAGAGCCTGGACGCCGAGGTCATCCTGGTGTCGGCACCGGAAAACGAAGTGCTGACCGAACTGTCCGGCCGGGTAGAGTTGCAGGCGCAGTTGTTTGGCGGGCCGAAGGACCCGAAAGTCCTCGGGGTGATCCTGAACAAGGTGCGCACCGACGAAAGCATGGAGGCGTTTTCCGCACGCCTCAAGGAACACTCGCCCTTGCTGCGCAGCGGCGATTTCCGCCTGCTCGGCTGCATCCCGTTTCGCCCCGAGCTCAATGCCCCGCGCACCCGCGACGTGGCCGACCTGATGGGCGCGCAGGTGCTCAATGCCGGCGACTACGAAACCCGGCGCATGAGCAACATCATCATTTGCGCCCGCACCATGCGCAACACCGTGGAACTGCTCAAGCCCGGCGTACTGGTGGTCACCCCCGGCGATCGCGACGACATCATCCTGGCCGTGAGCCTGGCCGCGATCAACGGCGTGCCGCTGGCCGGCCTGCTGCTGACCAGCGACACCCTGCCCGACCCGCGCATCATGGACTTGTGTCGCGGCGCCTTGCAGGCGGGGCTACCGGTGCTGTCGGTGAGCACCGGCTCCTATGACACCGCCAACCTGCTCAACAGCCTGAACAAGGAAATCCCCATCGATGACCGCGAACGTGCGGAGATCATCACCGATTTTGTCGCCAGCCACCTGGACGCCAAGTGGCTGCACCAGCGCTGCGGCACGCCACGGGAAATGCGCCTGTCGCCAGCGGTGTTCCGCTATCAGTTGATCCAGCGCGCCCAGGCCGCCAACAAACGCATCGTCCTGCCCGAGGGCAGCGAACCGTTGACCGTCCAGGCCGCCGCCATTTGCCAGGCCCGGGGCATTGCCCGCTGCGTGTTGCTGGCAAAACCGGCCGACGTCGAAGCGGTGGCTCGCGCCCAAGGCATCGAACTGCCGCCGGGGCTGGAGATTCTCGACCCGGATTCGATTCGCGAGCGTTACGTCGAACCCATGGTGAGGTTGCGCAAGAGCAAAAGCCTGAACGCGCCGATGGCCGAGCAGCAACTGGAAGACACCGTGGTCATCGGCACCATGATGCTGGCCCTGGATGAAGTGGACGGGCTGGTATCCGGCGTCATCCACTCCACCGCCAACACCATCCGTCCGGCCCTGCAACTGATCAAGACCGCGCCAGGATGCTCGCTGGTGTCCTCGGTGTTTTTCATGCTGTTTCCCGAAGAAGTGCTGGTCTACGGCGACTGCGTGATGAACCCGCACCCCAGCGCTGCGGAGCTGGCGGAAATCGCCCTGCAAAGTGCCGACTCGGCCGCCGCGTTCGGCATCACGCCACGGGTGGCGATGCTCAGCTACTCCAGCGGCGAATCGGCCAGTGGCGAAGAAGTGGAAAAAGTTCGCGAAGCCACCCTGCTGGCCCACGAAGCCCAGCACGGCTTGTTGATCGATGGTCCGTTGCAATACGACGCCGCCGCCAACGAAACCGTGGCACGGCAATTGGCGCCCAACAGCCAGGTGGCCGGCCGGGCGACGGTCTTTATCTTCCCGGACCTCAACACTGGCAACACCACCCACAAAGCCGTGCAGCGCAGCGCCGATTGCGTCAGCCTCGGGCCGATGCTGCAAGGCTTGCGCAAACCGGTGAACGACTTGCCGCGCGGCGCCCAGGTCGACGACATCGTGTACACCATCGCCCTGACCGCGATCCAAGCCGCCAACCGACCTTTGGACATTTAAATGCTGGATTTCCTGCCCGCTCCACTGCGGGGCGTGATTGCCTCGCTGCTGTTGGCGCTGAACACCATCGCCTGCTGCACGCCGCTGTTCATCGTGGCGATTTTCAAATTGCTGCTGCCCTTCCCCGTCGCCCAGCGCTTCACCGATTGGTTGATGAGCCACATCCACGAGGCCTGGATCAGCAACAACAAAGCCTGGATGACCCTGCTGCGGCGTACCCGTTGGCACCTCAGCGGCCTGGAGGGCCTGGACTACCAGCATTCGTACCTGATCACCAGCAACCACCAGAGCTGGGTCGACATCATGGTGTTGCAGTACGTGCTGAACCGGCGCATCCGGCCGTTGAAGTTTTTCCTCAAGCAGGAGCTGATCTGGGTGCCGGTGATCGGCCTGGCCTGGTGGGCGCTGGGGTTCCCGTTCATGAAGCGTTACTCCAAGGCTTACCTGGAAAAACATCCGGAAAAGAAAGGCAAGGACCTGGAAACCACCCGCAAGACCTGCGCGAAGTTTCGCAACAACCCCGTGGGCATTTTCAATTTCGTCGAAGGCACGCGCTTCACCGACGGCAAGCATGCCCAGCAGCAGTCACCGTTTCGCTACCTGCTCAAGCCCAAGGCCGGCGGCATCGCGTTTGTGCTGGATGCCATGGGTGAGCAACTGGAGTCGATCATCAACGTGACCATTCATTACCCGGGCGGGCGTCCGGGCTATTCGGATTTGCTCTGCGGCAACGTTGGGGAGGTGGTGGTGCATTTCCAGGAACTGAAGATCCCGCCGCAGTTCATTGGCAAGAACTACGACCAGGACGGCGTGTATCGCCTGGAGTTCCAGGGCTGGATCAACCAGTTGTGGCAGGACAAGGACGCGTTGCTTGAGCAGATGCATCGGGAGTATCCCTGCAAGTCTTGAGGCGCCTGTACTGGCCTCATCGCGAGCAAGCTCGCTCCCACATTTGCTCCACCGCTGACCATTGTGGGAGCGAGCTTGCTCGCGATAGCGTCCTTCCAGACAACAAAAAGCCCGCAGATGATCACTCATCTGCGGGCTTTTAGTTACAGCGACTTGCCTTAGATCGCCCCACGCTGGCGCAGCAGATCCAGCACCTGCTTGACGCTCTCTTCCAGTGTCAGCGACTGGGTATCGATCACCAGGTCGGCATCCAGCGGCACGTCATACGGGAAGGATTCGCCCGGGATGTTGTCGCCAGCGGCGGCATACAGCCCTTGCGGATCACGCTGGGCACACACCGTTGGCGAGGCCTGGACGTAGACCGTCAGCAGACGCTCCTTGCCGATCAGCGCCTTGGCCTGTTCGCGGCCTTCGGCATCGGGGGCGACAAACGCGGCGAGGGTCAGCAGGCCGGCTTCGTTGAACTGACGGGCGACATGAGCCGCACGGCGCCAGTTCTCGGTACGCCCGGAGCGATCCTGCGGCAAGCCCTTGTTCAGGTCATGACGCAGGTTCTGGCCATCGAGGACAAAGACCGCACGGCCCGAGTCGAACAACTTGCGCTCGACCGCATAGGCCAGCGTGCTTTTGCCAGCGCCCGACAGGCCACTGAACAGGACCGTGGCCGGCTGCTGGCCGAAGCGCTGGGCGCGTTCTTCCACCGACACATGGGCCAATTTGCCGTGGTGCGTGCTGCTGCCGTGAGCCGGCGGCTGGGCGACGATCATGCCGGCACCGACCGTGCCGTTGGTCAGGCGATCGATGACGATGAACGCGCCTGTGGTGCGGTTGCTCTCGTAACCGTCCAGGGCGATCGGCGCATCCAGGGCGATCTTCACCTTGCCGATTTCGTTGAGCTGCAACGCGCTGGCCGGACCTTCTTCAAGGGTGTTCACATCCACCTTGTTGACGATGCTGGCAATCGAGCCCGGCACGTAGCTGGTCGCACGCTTGATGTCGTATTTCTTGCCCGGCAGCATCGGCTCTTCGGCCATCCACACCAGCATCGCTTCGAAGCTGTCGGTGACCGGCGGTACGTTGTCGGCATGCACCAGCAGGTCGCCACGGGAGATGTCGATCTCGTCTTCCATGGTCAGCGTTACCGCCTGGCCAGGACCTGCCTGTTCCAGCTCGCCTTCGAAGGTGACGATGGATTTCACGCGGCTGCTCTTGCCCGACGGCAGCACCACCACTTCGTCGCCCTTGTGCACGATGCCGCTGGCGAGGGTGCCGGCGAAGCCGCGGAAGTTCAGGTTCGGACGGTTGACGTACTGCACCGGGAAACGCAGGTCGGTGAAGTTACGGTCGCCCGCCACTTCCACGGTTTCGAGGATTTCCATCAGCGACTGGCCGGTATACCACGGCGAGCGCTCGGACTTGTTCACCACGTTGTCGCCCTTGAGGGCGGACATCGGCACGAAGTGCATGGTGGTCGGCTTCATTTTCAAGCCTTCGGCGAACTTCAGGTAGTCGGCCTTGATCGACTCGAACACGCCTTGGTCGAAGTCCTTGAGGTCCATCTTGTTGATGGCCACGACGATGTGCTTGATGCCCAGCAACGAGGCGATAAAGCTGTGGCGACGGGTCTGGGTCTGCACGCCGTAGCGGGCGTCCACCAGGATGATCGCCAGGTCACAGGTGGAAGCACCAGTGGCCATGTTGCGGGTGTACTGCTCATGGCCAGGCGTGTCGGCGATGATGAATTTGCGCTTGGCGGTGGAGAAATAGCGGTAGGCGACATCGATGGTGATGCCTTGCTCGCGCTCGGCCTGCAGGCCGTCGACCAGCAACGCCAGGTCGATATCGTCACCGGTGGTGCCGACTTTCTTCGAGTCGCGGGTGATGGCTTCCAGGTGATCTTCGTAGATCATCTTGGAGTCGTGCAGCAGGCGCCCGATCAGGGTGCTCTTGCCGTCGTCGACGTTACCGCAGGTCAGGAAACGCAGCAGCTCTTTGCGCTCGTGCTGGCCCAGGTAGGCGAGGATGTCCTCGCTGATCAAATCAGATTGATGCGACATGACAGCCCCTTAGAAATAACCTTGACGTTTTTTATCTTCCATCGAGCCTGCGCCATCGTGGTCAATGACCCGGCCCTGGCGCTCGGAAGTTCGCGTCAGGAGCATTTCCTGAATGATGTCCGTCAGGCTTTCGGCCTCGGACTCCACCGCGCCCGTCAACGGGTAGCAGCCAAGGGTACGGAAACGCACTTTCTTCTTGACGATACGGGCTTTGTGTTCGTCGGACAGGTGCTCGAGGATGCGCTCGTCGTCGATCATGATCAGCGTGCCGTTCTTCTCGATCACTTCACGCTCGGCGGCAAAGTACAGCGGCACGATCGGGATGCCTTCGAGGTAGATGTACTGCCAGATGTCCAGCTCGGTCCAGTTCGACAGCGGGAATACCCGGATCGACTCGCCTTTGTTGACCTTGCCGTTGTAGACGTTCCACAACTCCGGACGCTGGTTCTTCGGGTCCCAGCGGTGCTTGCTGTCGCGGAACGAGTACACGCGCTCCTTGGCGCGGGATTTCTCTTCATCGCGACGGGCACCGCCGAACGCGGCGTCGAAACCATATTTGTCCAGGGCCTGCTTGAGGCCTTCGGTCTTCATGATGTCGGTGTGCTTGGCACTGCCGTGGGTGAACGGGTTGATGCCCTGCGCCACGCCGTCCGGGTTCACGTGGGTGATCAAGTCCAGGCCCAGTTCCTCGACCATGCGGTCGCGGAACTTGTACATTTCCTGGAATTTCCAGCGGGTGTCGACGTGCATCACCGGAAACGGCAGCTTGCCGGGGAAGAACGCCTTGCGTGCCAGGTGCAGCATCACGGCGGAGTCTTTACCGATGGAGTACAGCATCACCGGGTTATCGAACTCGGCGGCCACCTCGCGGATGATGTGGATGCTTTCCGCCTCCAGCTGTTTCAGATGCGTCAGTTTGTCGACCATGGCTACTCACGAAAACTTTCTTATGAACGGCCAGCGGGCCGTGTTCGAGCGGGGAATCCTAGCACAGCGACCTCTTCTAATCAGGGCGCCAACTAGATCGAAACAGCATATGGATATGCCCAGTGGTTCGGGCCCCGCACAGGCTTTTCTGTGGGAGCGAGCTTGCTCGCGATGACGGTGTGCCAGCCACATTAATGTCGACTGATCCGCCGCTATCGCGAGCAAGCTCGCTCCCACAGGGGATACAGCTCCCCACAGGGATATAAACAGTCAGATGGGATTCGGGCAATCGATGAAGATGTGCTCCAGGGCAAAGCGTCGCGCCAGATAGTCACCCAATGCCTGGACACCGTAGCGCTCGGTCGCATGGTGCCCGGCGGCGATGAAGCTGATGCCATTTTCCCGCGCGCTGTGGAAGGTCTGCTCCGACGCCTCGCCGCTGAGGTACAGGTCGACGCCAGCCAGCACCGCCTGATCGATATAGCCCTGGCCGCCACCGGTGCACCAGCCGACCCGGCGGATCATCTGCTCGCCTTCGATCAACAACGGCTCACGCCCCATGACTTCCTGGACCTTGCGCGCGAAATCCCGGGCCGTCATCGGTTCGGACAGGGAGCCGACCAGGCCGACGATCTTGGGGTTGTCCGGGTCCAGCGGTCCCTCGACGGTGATGTCCAACTGGCGGGCCAATTGCACGTTGTTGCCCACCTCCGGGTGCAAGTCCAACGGCAAGTGGTAGGCCAGCAGGCTGATGTCATGCTTGAGCAACGTCTTGAGGCGACGCTGTTTCATGCCGGTGACACAAGGGTTTTCGCCCTTCCAGAAATAACCGTGGTGCACCAGCACCAGGTCGGCCTCGGCCTCGACGGCGGCATCGAGCAAGGCCTGGCTGGCGGTGACGCCGCTGACGATGCGCATCACCTGGGGCGCGCCTTCGACCTGCAGGCCATTGGGGCAGTAATCGGCAATCCGGTTGCTGCTCAGGTAACGGTCCGCTTCTTCAACCAGGGTGTTCAGGGCTACGGCCATGAAAAGACTCCTAAATATCCCGTTCAGAGGCGCGCGCGGCCTCGTATAATGCGCGACATTATGGGCGGTCTCATACCGCCTGCAACCTTTGTAGGACGTGCTTAATGCTCAAGGCGCTGCGTTTTTCCGGCTGGCCGCTGTTGGCCGGCGTGCTTGTCGCTCTACTGATTATCCAGCGCTACCCGGAATGGGTTGGCTTGCCGAGCCTCGACGTCAACTTGCAGCAGGCGCCGCAAACCAAGGCGGTGCAACAGGGGCCGGTGTCCTATGCCGACGCCGTGACCACCGCCGCGCCGGCCGTGGTGAACCTGTACACCACCAAGGTCATCAACAAACCCAGCCATCCGTTGTTCGAAGACCCGCAATTCCGGCGCTTCTTCGGCGACAACTCGCCCAAGCAGAAGCGCATGGAGTCGAGCCTGGGGTCGGGCGTGATCATGAGCCCGGAAGGTTATATTTTGACCAACAACCACGTCACCAGTGGTGCCGACCAGATCGTGGTGGCCCTCAAGGACGGCCGCGAAACCCTCGCCCGGGTGATCGGCAGCGACCCGGAAACCGACCTCGCGGTACTGAAAATTGACCTCAAGAACCTCCCGGCCATCACCATCGGCCGCTCCGACAGCATCCGCATCGGCGACGTGGCCCTGGCCATCGGCAACCCGTTTGGCGTCGGCCAGACCGTGACCATGGGCATCATCAGCGCCACCGGGCGCAATCAGTTGGGCCTGAACAACTATGAGGATTTCATCCAGACCGACGCCGCGATCAACCCCGGCAACTCCGGTGGCGCACTGGTGGATGCCAACGGCAACCTGACCGGGATCAACACGGCGATCTTCTCCAAGTCTGGCGGCAGCCAGGGCATCGGTTTCGCCATTCCGGTGAAGCTGGCGATGGAGGTGATGAAGTCGATCATCGAACACGGCCAGGTGATTCGCGGCTGGCTGGGCATTGAAGTCCAGCCGCTGACCCAGGAACTGGCGGAGTCCTTCGGTTTGTCCGGGCGGCCCGGCATCGTGGTGGCGGGGATTTTCCGCGACGGCCCGGCGCAGAAGGCCGGCCTGCAACTGGGCGATGTGATCCTGAGCATCGATGGCGAACCGGCCGGCGATGGCCGCCGCTCGATGAACCAGGTGGCGCGGATCAAGCCCACCGACAAGGTGACGATCCAGGTCATGCGCAACGGCAAGGAGCTCAAGCTCACCGCTGAAATCGGCCTGCGCCCACCGCCGGCGCCGGTGGTGCTCAAGGAAGAGCAGTAAGCCGCGTCATAACGGCTGCAGAGGGTTCGCTCCCGGCGAGCCCTGTAGGAGCTGCCGTAGGCTGCGATCTTTTGATCTTGATCTTTCGCTTGGGACTTAAGTGTCTGGGGGAAAGATCGCAGCCTCGTTGCACTCGACAGCTCCTACACAGCTCCGGCAGGAGTATGCTTTTCTCAGCAAAAGAACCACGCTCGATTGGTGAATCAGGAATAGCATAAATTCTCATTAGTAGTGTTATATTGTTTCAATACTAAAAATTGGAACAACATAACATGTCATCCCTGAAACGGATTTCCGTTGCCAGTCTCGCCCTGGGCTTGCTCGCCGATCCTGCCTACGCCGAAGAAATCCAGCCCCTGGAACTGGACGCCATCACCGTGACGTCCGACTACGAATCCCCCACCGGGCCCGTCACGGGCTATCGCGCCACCCGCACTGCCAGTGCCACCAAAACCGACACGGCCCTGCGCGACATCCCGCAATCGATCAGCGTGATTCCCGCCAGCGTGCTCAAGGACCTGGGCAGCACCAACGTCGAACGAGCATTGGAATACGCCGGCGGTGTATCGAAGCAGAACAACTTCGGCGGCCTGACGCTCTATGAGTACAGCGTGCGCGGCTTCACCACATCGGAATTCTACAAGGACGGCTTCAGCGCCAACCGCGGTTATCCAAGCACGCCGGACGCGGCGAACATCGAACGCATCGAAGTGCTCAAGGGCCCGGCCGCCAGCCTGTATGGTCGGGGCGATCCCGGCGGTACGGTGAACATTGTCACCAAGAAACCCCAGCCAGAAGCCTTCACCACCTTGCAAACCAGCGCCGGCAGCTGGGATCGCTACCGCACCGCGCTGGACGTCAACACGCCACTGGACACCGAAGGCAACCTGTTGTCGCGGGTCAACCTGGCGGTCGAGGACAACCACAGCTTTCGCGATCACGTCGACAGCCAGCGCGTCTTCGTCGCGCCTTCCATCAGTTGGCAATTGAACCCCGACACCCGATTGCTGGTGGAAAGCGAAATCGTGCGCCACAGCTCGACGTTCGACCGTGGCATCGTCGCCCCGAACAACCGCTGGAGTGGCGTTTCCCGCTCGACCTTTTTGGGCGAGCCCAACGATGGCGATATCGACAATCACAACAACATGCTCCAGGCCGCCCTCGAACATCAGCTCAACGACACCTGGCAATTGCGCCTGGCCAGCCATTACAAGCAGGGTGAACTCTGGGGCTTTGCCTCCGAAGCGCGCCCGCTGAACGCCGATGGCCACACGGTGAACCGCCGCTATCGCGAGCGCGACAACAATTGGCACGACAGCATCACTCAACTGGAATTGCGCGGCCTGTTCGACCTCGGCCCGTGGCAGCACGAACTGCTGATCGGCAGCGAATACGAGGACTACCGCAAGAACGAGCGCGTGACCACCATCAACGGTGGCACTTATCCCATCGACATCTATCGACTGGTCTACGGCCAGCCGAAACCTGATGGCAAACGTACCGGCACCGATTTTTTCGAGCGTGTACAAAGCCGCGCACTGAACCTTCAGGACCAGATCGTCTTCACCGACAAGCTGCGGGGCATGCTCGGCGTGCGTTATGAGCATTTCGAGCAAAGCATTGACGACCACAACACCAACGTCACCAGCCACCAACGTCACGACGCGTTCACGCAACGGGCCGGCCTGTTGTATCAGTTGACGCCCGAGGTCGGCCTGTTCGCCAACGCCTCCACCTCGTTCAAACCCAATAACGGCCTGGATGCCAACAGCAAAACCTTCGATCCCGAGGAGGGGATCGGCTATGAGGTGGGGATCAAGAGCGAGTTGTTCGACGACCGCCTGAGCACCACCCTGGCGGCGTTCCATATAGAAAAGGAAAACGTCCTGGCTCAGACCGCGGGGACTGATTTCTACAGTGCCATGGGCAAGGCCCGCAGCCAGGGCATCGACCTGCAAGTCACCGGGCAGTTAACCGACGCTGTGCGGGTGATTGGCGCCTTCGCCTACATCGACGCCGAAGTGACCCAGGGTGACGAGCAAATCCCCACGGGCAGCCGGATCCTTGGTGTCGCCAAACGCAGCGGCAGCCTGTTGGGCGTCTACGAATTCCAGGACGGACACCTGCGCGGTTCGGATGTCGGCGCGGCGTTCACTTATGTCGGCGATCGCTCGGGCGAGGCTGGCAAGGACTTCGAACTGCCGGCCTATCACACCGTTGACCTGCTGGCCCATTACAAGGCCAGCGATGACGTCACCGTGGGGCTGAACCTGAACAACGTCTTCGATGAAAAGTACTACGAGCGCGCCTACAGCAACTACTGGGTCACCCCCGGCGAGCCGCGCAATTTCACTGTCAGCCTCACCCTTGATCTGTAAAAGGAAACTCAGCATGAAACACCCTAAGACCTTCGCCCTGCTCGGCCTGCTCTTGGCTACACAGGCCTCGGCCCACGGCCTATGGACCGAACAACGTCGCGGCAACATCGAAGTGATCTACGGCCACGGCGCCGAAGACAATGCCTTCAAGGCGCAGAAAATCAGCGGCGCCTGGGCCTATGACCTGGGCGGCAAGATGATTCCCGTCACCGTAGAGCGCCTGCCGGACCACGCCCGCCTGCAACCGCTCAAGCCGCCGGCCGTGCTGGCCGTGGCGCTGGACAACGGCATGTGGTCCCAGACGGCGGACAAGAAGTGGATCAACGAAGGCCGCAGCAAAGTGCCGGGGGCGATCGAATCGACCCAGACGTTCAAATACAGCCTGGCGATCTATGAGCCGGGAGCGAAACTGCCGTCGCTTGCACCGATCAAGTTCGTGATCGTGCCGGAGGTCGACCCGCTGACCGTAGGGCCGGGCCAGTCACTGCCGGTACGGGTGCTGCTGGACGGCAAACCGGCGGCCGGTGTGAAACTGGTCGGTGACTACCGCAGCGCGCCGAACACCGTATCGACTGAAACCGACGCGCAAGGCCGGGCCAAGGTACTGGTGCGCAACGAAGGCTTGAATGTGATCGCGGCGCAGAAGGAAATTGCACTCAAGGACAACCAGGACGTGGCCACCCGTGGCGTGTTCACTTCGTTGACCTTCCTCGGCGAGCCGCATCACGAGTAACCCCCCAAACCTATTGTGGGAGCGGGCTTGCTCGCGATGACGGCAGATCAGCCAGCATCGAGGTTGACTGACATGACGCCATCGCGAGCAAGCTCGCTCCCACAGGGGATAGGCGGTGAACACATTTTTTGTGAACACCCGCAGCCTATTGTGGGAGCGAGCCTGCTCCGGGCGGCGATCCGACGATGAGGCTGGTACAAGCGCCGCAAAACTCAAGCCGGAGTCAAGCACTCCGGCCCATTGAGTTTCGGATCATTGACCATGTTGGCCAGCACTCGCTCGCGCAGTGACGCCGGCTCGCTTGCCAGCAGTCCTTGCAAGGCATGCAGCGGGGTCTCGGGGTCGAGCCACAGGCGCTGGCCGTCTTCGTCCAGGATCAACGGCCGGCGCTGACCCGCCGCCGGTTGGGTGATGACCGCCGTGCTCAGCCACACCTGTTCCTGCACCGGATACGCTTCCCAGATCGCGGCGAAAAACAGCGACGAACCCTCCCCCGGCGTCAACCAGTACGGACGCTTGCGCGTACCGCCGCGCCACTCATAGAAACCATTGGCCGGCAGCAGGCAGCGGCGCAGGCGCAAGGCCTCGCGGAACATCGGCTGCTCGGCCACGGTTTCGGCCCGGGCATGGGCCGGGGTGCGGGACAGGTCGGTCAACCACGGCGGCGTCAGGCCCCAGCGCGCCCGGGCCAGTTCGCGCTGGCCCTCGGCGCCGGCCCGCAGGATCAGCACCGAATCGTTGGGCGAAATATTCCATTGGGCCTTCTGGTCGGCGGGAAAACCAGGCAGGGCCGCGAAAGCGGGGTTCCAGCGAAACAGGGCATAACGTCCACACATGGGGCAACACGACTCTTGATCAAACGAACGACCGCCAGCCTAACAGACCAGCGTCCCGGGGTAGCTGTCCGGTTCATCGCCGGGCAACGGCAGCGCGGCATTGTACGCGGCGATCAATTCCCGGGCGTATTGCGCCTGGTCGTCCTCCACCGCCAGCCCCAGCAGGCCTTGCATGGGCAACTCCCCCGCACCGCCCAGCAGATCGCGGCCCACCAGATGCGCCGTGATGCCTTCGCTGGCAAGCATGCCTTGCAACAACTCGCCTTCCATCAGGTTTTCCAGCTCGTAGATTCGCCGCATCGGTGCTGCCCCCGTCAGTCGTTTTCGCTGAAGACCTCGAGATGCCATTCCTCATCATGGACCTGCAGCACAAAGGTGACTGGCCGGCAACAGACCTGACAATCCTCGATGTAGGTCTGATCGCCGCCGGACAAGTCCAAGGATGTCTCAACATCCTCCCCACAATAGGGACATTCATAATGAGCGCTTTCCAGCATCGCGGTCTCCCAGGTGACTTGTGCGTATAATCGCCGGTCTATTTGCAGGGCTATTTTTGTCTGGCTTATCTTCCAGACCGTGCCCTGTCGTTTTTTCGTTCGAACCTTTACTTACCCTAGCCGTTTCCAACAAGAGAGCATGATGGGCGAATTCGATGCCATCCGACCTTACGACGACAGCGAAGTCCCAGCGGTGCTGGCACGACTGCTCGGCGACAAGGCGTTTCTAGATATCCTCACCCACTTCCGCTTCCCACGCCTGGCCGGCGCCTTCGGCTGGATGCTCAAACCCCTTATAGCGCAAAGATTGCGCCGTGAGTTCGCCGGTGTGACGTCGGTCGCCACGTTGCAGGACAAAGTGGAGTTCTATGTCGACCACACCATCGAGCGCGCCACCGATGGCGTGACCTACACCGGGGTGGAGCAATTCAAATCCGGCAGTGCGTACCTGTTCATCGCCAACCACCGCGATATCGTGATGGACCCGGCCTTCGTCAACTACGCCGTGTACCACGCCGGCCTGCCGACCCCGCGCATCGCCATTGGCGACAACCTGCTGCAAAAGCCCTTTGTCAGCGACCTGATGCGCCTGAACAAGAGCTTCATCGTGCACCGCTCCATCACCGGGCGGCGGGAAAAAATGGCGGCGTACCAGTTGTTGTCGGCTTACATCAACCATTCGATCCGCAACGACTGCGCCTCGATCTGGATCGCCCAGGCCGAAGGACGGGCCAAGGACGGTGACGACCGCACCGAATCGGCGATTCTCAAGATGTTCCACATGAGCCGCAAGGACGAGCCATTCGGCGAGGTGATCCAGTCACTGAACCTCACCCCGGTGTCGATCAGCTACGAATACGACCCGTGCGACCAGGCCAAGGCCCGCGAGCTGTACATCCGCGCCACCACCGGCACCTACACCAAGGCCCCGGGCGAGGACGACGTGAGCATCGCCAAGGGCATCACCGGCTACAAGGGCCGGGTTCACGTGAACTTCGCCGCGCCCATCACCGAGCTGTTCGAGGACACCAAGCAATTGGCCCAAGAGATGGACCGGCAGATTCTCGGCGGCTACCGCCTGTTCCCGGTGCACTACCTGGCTTATGCCCAATGGGCCGACGCCGACCCGCAGTTGCAGGTGCCTAAGGCGGCCGAGGTGTTTGGTGCCGAAGAGCTGGCCAAGGCCGAGCAGGAATGGCAGCGCAGGCTGGACGCTTGCCCACAGGAACACCGGCCGTTCCTGGTGCTGCAATATGCGACGCCGGTGCGTAATCAGTATCGGGTCAAGGCGGGGTTGGCGCTTTAAGCGACAGCTCTGAGGTACGAGCTCCCTGTGGCAAGGGAGCTTGCTGTGGCGAGGGGATTTATCCCCGCTGGGCTGCGTAGCAGCCCCGAGATCTCGGGCTAGCCCAAGGGCTTGCGAGTGCTACGCACTCGAGCGGGGATAAATCCCCTCGCCACAAAGAAGTACACTCGACACAGATTGCTTCATCAGAACTGCGTACTGATCCACGACACCAGCAACGCCAGCGCCAGGCAACCAAAGCCAAACCGGTAGAAAAACCGGTTCATCCGCTGCGTGGCCAGGTCCAGCAGCGCTTCAAATCGTTCGTTGCCATCGCGATTGCGCGCTTCAAGGCAGGCCCGCGCCCGTTGTTCACGGCGGCGCGTGGCATGCAGCACCCAGCCGCCCGGGCAGGCAAACAGCAACGCGAGCAGGTTGATCAGTTTGGCGGGGTGGGCGGCGAACAACGAAAGCAGATGCAGCGACATCACGAACCTCAAGCAAAAAACGGACAGGACACGCCCGTGGCCTACGAACAGGGCGCGGATTCTACCGAAAGCCTGAGGCCCTGCGCCGCTTTTTCCGACCAGTAACGATCCCGCCGCAACGTTGGGTTCTTCTGTGGCGAGGGAACAAGCCCAGGGTTAATTTCACCCGTCACGGTTTCGTCATCTGATTAGGCCACTCTGTCGCCCTTCAAACCTGCACGGAACCCGTCATGCTGCACGCCGAAAACCAGGACCGCCTCTATCTCATCAGCCCAAGCGACGAACAACAGAACCTCGTCGACAGCCTGTCCTTCAACGTGCAGGACCGACATTGGCTGGTGTATTGCGCCCTCGGCGGCCATCAACATGCCGACTTGCCGGAGACAGACCTGCTGACCGGGATCAGTGTGCTGGAGTTCTATTCCCAGGCAGCCTGAGAATCTCGCCCATAAACAACTGTGGGAGCGAGCTTGCTCGCGATGGCGGTGGATCAGCCCACATCAAAGTGGCTGACATTCCGCTATCGCGAGCAAGCTCGCTCCCACAGGGGTATGAGGCTTATTAATTACTCAGCCAACACCTGCCCAATGGTCGGGTCCTTGAACAGCCGGGTCAGGGCATCGCTCAAGACATCGCTGACCAGCTTGGTGTTGGTGTCCTGGTTAGGCGCCATGCCGAAGCGCTGGTCCAGGGACGCACCGTAACGGCCGCTGTAGCGACGATTGGCATTCTGCACGTCGGAGCGGAAGGTCGCGCCGATGGTCGCTTCGGTCACGTACATGCCTTCCTTGGGCGACTGGTACTTGAGCTCGGCCAGGGTCACGGTCAGCTGCGGTGCGTTCAAGGCATTGGCGGTCGGGGTGAAGCCCAGCAACCGCACGGCGGCTTCAGCCTGGGCCTGCAACTTGGGCAGGATCTGCGCGCCCTGCACCGTGATCACACTCGTTTCCGGATACAGCCCGCCACGGGTACCGAGCGTCGGCGACGGACGACCGTCCACCACCCGCACCACCACCGGCTGGCCACGACCCACGGGCGCCAGCTGGGCATTGAGCTTGGGCTCCGGGTTAAGTTGTTGCGGGCTGTGGGCGCAGCCGACGAGGGTCAGACTGGTCACAGCGATCAAACCGAACAACAGGCGTTGCAACATGCTCTTCTCTCCAGAATCGGGCACAAACAGGCCAGCAGTATAGCGGTGCGCCATCGCGGTGAACTAGCGCCTTACGATGAATACTGAAATGTCTGACATGGGCCACGATTGCCGGTTCCTGTCACCCCATTGTCACGGTCCTTACACCGGCATGTCATGGCCCGCTGTCAGGCTTACCCCAAGCTCCCTGACCCGGTATCCGATCATGCGCTTCCTTATTTCCCTGTTTACCCCGCGTCCTCATCACCGCAGCTTCGCCCTGCTCGATCGCAATGGCCGTTGCCAGGCGTTCAAGCAGTGCAGCCTGCAACCCATGGGCGAAGGCTGGGTGGAAATCGACGAGATCCGTCTCAACTGGTTGCACCAACCGTTGCCCGCCAGCGCCCGCGTACAACCGCTTCGTGCTCGCGCACGCAACCGACAGCTGTTGACCATCTGACCGGACGGCTAATAAAAGTCATTAAACACGACCATTTCCCTGCGTTTCTTCGATACAATCTCCCCCCGATTATAAGGACGTCTCCTGATCGGGCCTCGCAACACCGCTGATACGCAGGTATCGGCACCCCGCAACGCCCACAGAGAGCCGCCCACACAGATCGAGTGAAGCTGGCGCGCTTGCTGTTCCTCCAGGCAAATCACCACTTTTCGCGAATCTGCAGAGCTGTCATTACGCTCGGTCACTGAGCTGTCTGCCCGTTTTGCCTGTCATGTACTCCATGGGGGCAACCAAACCGGGCGCAGTGCCAGGCTGGGACAGCCCTTTTTTGAGGTTCACGTCTTCAAAAGAGCGTGAAAAAACGGGTTTTCACAACTTCACGAGAGTGTGGCGAGCAAATGAATAGTTTTGCGTCTGAACAAGCACCATTAGCGTCTGAAACAGCCCAACGACACAGGACCGGATATCGCTCAAGAACCGGCGCCTGAAGCCTGTCCGCTACGGATTTGCTTGCACGAACGGATGTCTCGGCCATAAGTCGAATTGCCTGCCCGGCGCTTAAATGAGTTCATGTGACTCTTGAGGCCAGGCTGCATGCATCCGCAGTAGGTGCGAAAAATTGCGAAGATTCGGACATGGCGATCCTGGCCATGGATAACTGGGGCGCAACTGACCTGCCCCGCCACTCCTGGCCGCTATGCCGACAATTTGGTGCTGCAGATTTTGGAGACGCGTTAAATGGCGCATAACGAAGCAGTCGATGTAGTTCTGGTAGGGGCCGGCATCATGAGTGCCACCCTGGCCGTGCTGCTCAAGGAGCTCGACCCCGCGATCTCGCTGGAAGTCGTCGAGCTGATGGACTCCGGTGCCGCGGAGAGTTCCAACCCGTGGAACAACGCCGGTACCGGCCACGCCGGGCTGTGTGAGCTCAACTACACGCCCCAGGCAGCCGACGGCAATGTCGACATCAAGAAAGCCGTGCACATCAACACCCAGTTCGAGGTGTCGAAGCAGTTCTGGACGTACCTGACCAAAAAAGGCACGTTCGGCTCCTCCAAGTCCTTCATCGCCCCGGTGCCACACCTGAGCTTCGTGCAAGGCGAGAAAGGCGTGTCGTTCCTGAAGAAGCGCTTCGAGCTGATGCGCCAGCATCACGCCTTCGCCGACATGGAATACACCGAGGACAAAGGCCAGATGGCCGAGTGGATGCCGCTGATGATGCCTGGCCGGCCAGCCGATGAGGTCATCGCCGCCACCCGCGTCATGAACGGTACCGACGTCAACTTCGGCGCCCTGACCAACCAGTTGCTCAAGCACCTGACCAGCGCCCCGGACACCCAGGTCAAATACTGCAAGCGCGTCACCGGCCTCAAGCGCAACGGCAGCGGCTGGACCGTGAGCATCAAGGACGTCAATTCCGGCAGCAGCCGCGATGTCGACGCCAAGTTCGTGTTCCTCGGTGCCGGCGGTGCGGCGTTGCCGCTGCTGCAAGCCTCGGGCATCGAGGAAAGCAAGGGCTTCGGCGGCTTCCCGGTCAGTGGCCAGTGGCTGCGTTGCGACAACCCGGAAGTGGTCAAGCACCACCAGGCCAAGGTCTACAGCCAGGCCGCCGTGGGCTCGCCGCCGATGTCGGTGCCGCACCTGGACACCCGTGTAGTCGATGGCAAGAAATCCCTGCTGTTCGGACCATACGCCGGTTTCACCACCAAGTTCCTCAAGCACGGCTCGATCATGGACCTGCCGCTGTCGGTACGTGCCGGCAACATCGGCCCGATGCTGGCCGTGGCCCGGGACAACATGGACCTGACCAAGTACCTGATCAGCGAAGTGATGCAGTCCATGGAACAGCGCCTGGAGTCGCTGCGTCGCTTCTACCCCGAGGCGAAAGCCGAGGACTGGCGCCTGGAAGTGGCCGGCCAGCGGGTGCAGATCATCAAGAAAGACCCGAAGAAAGGTGGCGTCCTGCAGTTCGGTACCGAACTGGTGGCAGCCAAGGACGGCAGCCTCGCCGCCCTGCTCGGCGCATCGCCGGGTGCTTCGGTGACCGTGTCGATCATGCTGGAACTGATCGAGCGCTGCTTCCCGGACAAAGCCAAGGGCGAGTGGGCTGCCAAGCTCGCCGAGATCTTCCCGGCCCGGGAAAAAGTGCTGGAAACCGACGCGGCGCTGTATCGCAAGATCAATGCGCAGAACAACATCGCGTTGGAGCTGGTTGAAGAAAGCAGCGAGACCCAAAGCTACGCTTGATTTGATCGCATGAAAAAACGCCCCGTTCTCCATGAGAGCGGGGCGTTTTTTATGGGTGACGTTTTCGTGGCGAGGGAGCTTGCTCCCGCTGGCCTGCGAAGCAGGCCCAGGATCAATCAGCCACGCGCCTTCTCGATCAAATCGATGTAATCCTCGGCATTACGCTGGTCGCGAATCAGCGCGATGAAATCGTTGCCGTGCTCATCCTTGCCATTGAAGTCATGACCGGCCTCGACGAAAAACGTCAGGAAACGCTCGAAATCGTCGACCCGCAGGCCACGGTAGGCCTTGATCAGTTTGTGCAGCGACGGCGACGTGGCATCGACCGGTTCGAAATTGAGGAACAGCTTGATCTGTTCATCGCCAATCTCGTCGCCAATCACTTGTTTCTTGTCTTTACGCATTGCCGGCTCCAGCTCGCACAGTTCACGGGGCGGGCAGTTTACCCCCGGCAAGGCCCGGGGCTCAACGCGGGCGTTCGGCACCGGTGTGCAGGTCGGCCCAGATATGGCCGTTGGCGTACGTGAGAAACTGCACATAGACCGTGTTGTTGCGCAGCAGATCGATGACCACCCGGTACTGGGCCTGTGGATAAGACAGCGTCAGGGTCTTGCTCGCCTCATCGAAAACCGGTTTCTTCAGGCTTTTGCTTTCGCCGTCGAAGTTGAGGATCACCTGGCTGAGGGTCGCGCCCTTGTTCATCGGCTTGCCCTTGAGGCGGACCAGCAGCGGCGAAGTGACCGGGATCGGTTGCTGATTGGACTGACGCTGGTTGCCCAGCACCACCGAATACTCGGTCACTTGCAACAACTGCTGTTGTTCAGGCTGCTCCTGGCGCACCACCAGGTCATCAGGCGGCAGGAACTGGCTGTGCATCGGCGCAGCCACGGCCGCCAAGGGCAGGCTGGAGATCAACAGCAAAGTGGCGCAGCGGCGGATCGATACACGCATGACATGCTCCGGGGTCTTGGCCAGGCACTCTAGCATGAGCCTGAGCGGTAAAAATAACGACCCAGGTCAATACTTGCACACGGCAAGCACGGCATACTCAAAGAGCCATCAGCCCTCGCATCACATGATGTCCTTGTGGCGAGGGGATTTATCCCCGTTGGGCTGCGGAGCGGCCCCCACCGAGTATCCGGTTCAGGACTGCTTCGCAGCCCAGCGGGGATAAATCCCCTCGCCACCGCTTGGGTGTATGCCGGGAATTCGGCATTTTCCCCGTTCATTTTCGTGGAGTCCCTATGTCATTCTCCGCCCCACCGTTGTTCGCCGCCTGGCGCCAGGCCTGGCGCGCCGGTTACACCCTTGAACGCCTGCGCGGCGACTTGGTGGCCGGGCTTACCGTCGGCATTATTGCCATCCCGCTGGCCATGGCCCTGGCGATTGCCGTTGGCGTGCCGCCGCAACATGGCTTGTACACGGTGTTGGTGGCCGCGCCCTTGATCGCCCTCACTGGCGGCTCGCGCTTCAACGTCAGCGGGCCGACGGCGGCGTTCGTGGTCATCCTGCTGCCCATCACCCAACAATACGGCCTCGGCGGCCTGTTGTTGTGCACCATGCTCGCCGGCCTGATCCTGATCGCCTTGGGATTGATGCGCGCCGGACGGCTGATCCAATACATCCCCTACCCGGTGATCCTCGGTTTTACGGCCGGGATCGGCGTGGTCATCGCCACCTTGCAACTCAAGGATCTGCTGGGGCTGACCACCGTCGGGCAAGCCAAGCACTACATCGAACAGTTGGGTGAGCTGATCGTGGCACTGCCCAGTGCCCGGCTCGGCGATGGCATCATCGGCGTCACCTGCCTGGCAGTGTTGATCGCCTGGCCACGCTGGGTACCGCGGGTGCCTGGGCATTTGGTTGCCTTGCTGGTCGGGGCGCTATTGGGACTGGCGCTGGAGCGCGGCGGTTGGCCGGTGGCGACATTGGGTGAGCGTTTCAGCTACGTGGTCGATGGCATCAGCCACCCTGGTATCCCGCCGTTTTTACCGAGCTTCGAATGGCCATGGAACCTGCCAGACGGCCAAGGTCATCCCTTGGCGCTTTCCTATGACCTGATCCGCCAATTGCTGGGCCCGGCCTTCGCCATTGCCATGCTTGGTGCCATCGAATCACTGCTGTGCGCCGTGGTGGCGGATGGCATGACCGGCAGCAAGCACGACCCCAACGCCGAGCTGATCGGCCAAGGCCTGGGTAACCTCGTGGCGCCACTTTTTGGCGGGATCACCGCCACGGCGGCCATTGCCCGCAGCGCGACCAATGTGCGCAGCGGCGCCTCTTCGCCGCTGGCCGCGATCATCCACAGCCTGGTGGTGCTGCTGGCGATGGTGCTGCTGGCGCCCTTGTTCAGCTACCTGCCCATGGCTGCCCTGGCGGCGCTACTGGTGATAGTGGCCTGGAACATGAGCGAAGCCGGGCACGTGCTGCACACCTTGCGCATCGCCCCGCGCAGCGACGTACTGGTGCTGCTGACCTGCCTTAGCCTGACCGTCCTGTTCGACATGGTCATGGCCGTCGCCGTCGGCCTGCTGCTGGCCGCTGGGCTGTTCATCAAGCGCATGAGCGAACTGACCGACAGCGCCGAACTGCCGCGCCACTTCCACCAGGCCCTGCTGGACATGCCCGAGCATGTGCGCTGCTACGCCATTCGTGGGCCGCTGTTCTTCGGCGCGGCAGAAAAAGCCCTGGACGTGCTGCGCAAGTTCGATCCGGGGGTGCGCGTGGTGGTGGTGGAAATGAGCGCCGTGCCCATGCTGGACATGACCGCGCTGGCCGCGTTTGAAAACATCCTGAAGGATTACCGCAAGCAGGGCATCGGCCTGATCCTGGTCGCGACGGCGCCAAGGGTGCGCCTGAAGCTGCGCCGTGCCGGTATTCATCGCGAGCAGCGGCAATTGGCGTATGTGCAGACCCTGGAGCAGGCGCGGGTCAAGAGTGAGCAATGGCTGGCGGCCAATAGCACCGCCCATTCACGACTGGCTTGATCGGTAGTGAAAGTGCAGCTGATTCATGTGGCGAGGGGATTTATCCCCGATGGGCTGCGAAGCAGCCCTAAAAAAAGGCAACCCGTTATCTCAGGCTGATCGAGTCGATCGGTTTGGGGTCGCTTCGCAACCCAGCGGGGATAAATCCCCTCGCCACAGGCTAGTCGAACTGGGCGCGCATCCAGGCGTGGTATTGCGCCACGCCGGCCTCGCCTTCACGGGGCGCCCAGTGGGCCAGTTCGCCCTCGCCTACGGGCCGGTAGGGGCCGGCCTTGCATTCGAACATCAGGCTGTCGGCTTCCAACACCACCAATCCGTGATACACACCGGCCGGCAGGTCGACGCCGAGGCAGTCGCCACCGGCCTGCAGGATGCGCTTGTCTACCACCGCGCCGGCTTCGTCGAAAATCAACACCCCCAACCGGCCCTTGAGCACCAGCAAGGTTTCCGCCTTGTCGGCGCTCAGGTGGCGGTGCGGCGGGATGTAGGTCGAAGGCTGCAAGCCCACCGCCATGCGGTGGCATGGCTCATCCATCTCGTGGAAGTTATGGTGCTGCCGCCCACGCGGACTGGCCGCAGCTTTTTCGGCCAAGTCATCGAACAGTGCATCATCCAGAAAGCTCGGCCGAGTCATCGATTACATTCCCTTGACGGCGAAAATGCCATTGGCGTTGCGCCAGTAACCTTTGTAGTCCATGCCGTAGCCGAAGATGTAACGGTCGATGCACGGCAGGCCGACGAAATCGGCTTTCAAGTCAGGACGAGCCTTGCGGTCGTGGTCTTTATCGATCAACACGGCGGTGTGCACGGCGCGGGCACCGGCGTGTTTGCAGAAGTCGATGATCGCGCCCAGGGTGTGACCTTCGTCGAGGATGTCGTCGATGATCAGCACGTCGCGGTCGATGAACGAGACTTCCGGCTTGGCTTTCCAGAACAGATCGCCGCCGCTGGTTTCGTTGCGATAACGCGTCGCGTGCAGATAGGACGCTTCCAAGGGGAAGTTCAGATAGGTCAGCAGCTTGCCGGAGAAAATCAGCCCGCCGTTCATGACACAGAACACCACCGGGTTGGCATCGGCCAGTTGATCGTTGATTTGCGCACCGACACGGGCGATGGCCGCTTCGACTTCGGCTTCGGTGTACAGGCAGTCAGCCTCTCGCATGATTTGACGGATATGCTCGAGATCAGCGGACATGGCGCTCTCCAAGGGTGGCAGGGTTCGGAAAAACCGGCAAAGGTACGCATCCCGCCCGGCCAGATCAAGCGTTTGTGGACTAACGTTCTGTATTGTCTATAGGACAACACCCTCGGATAGATTAATCTAGGCCGGTTTTTTTGCCCGCCGCCGGAGCCTTCCCCATGCCCATCCTCGAGATCCGCCATCCGCTGATCAGACACAAACTCGGCCTGATGCGCCGCGCTGACATTAGCACGAAGAACTTCCGTGAACTCGCCCAGGAAGTCGGTGCCCTGCTCACCTACGAGGCCACCAAGGACCTGCCGCTGGAGTCCTATGAAATCGATGGCTGGGCCGGTACGGTCCAGGTCGAGAAAATCGCCGGCAAGAAAATCACCGTGGTGCCGATCCTGCGCGCCGGCATCGGCATGCTCGAAGGGGTACTGAGCCTGATTCCAGGGGCCAAAGTCAGCGCCGTGGGCGTGGCTCGCAACGAGCAGACCCTGCAGGCGCACACCTACCTGGAAAAACTGGTGCCGGAAATCGACGAGCGCCTGGCGATGATCATCGACCCGATGCTCGCCACCGGCAGCTCCATGGTCGCCACCATCGACCTGTTGAAAAAAGCCGGTTGCCGGGACATCCGCGCCATGGTGCTGGTCGCGGCCCCCGAAGGCATCAAGGCCGTGCAGGACGCCCACCCGGACGTGACCATCTACACCGCGTCCATCGACCAGAAACTCAACGAACACGGCTACATCATCCCGGGCCTGGGCGATGCCGGCGACAAGATCTTCGGCACCAAGCAGAAGGACGCTTGAGCATGCAGGATGAGTTCAACGATCCGCTCTGGCGCCAAGTGCTGTCCGGCGCGCAGATGCTGTTCGTCGCCTTCGGCGCGCTGGTCCTGATGCCGCTGATCACCGGGCTGGACCCTAACGTGGCGCTGTTCACGGCCGGCCTGGGAACGATCCTGTTCCAAATCGTCACCGGGCGCCAGGTACCGGTGTTCCTGGCCTCGAGCTTTGCCTTCATCACCCCGATCATCCTCGCCAAGGGCCAGTTCGGCCTGGCCGCGACCATGGGCGGCGTGATGGCGGCAGGTTTCGTCTACACCTTTCTGGGCCTGGCGGTGAAGATCAAGGGCACTGGGTTCATCGACCGGCTGCTGCCGCCGGTGGTGATTGGCCCGGTGATCATTTCCATCGGCCTGGCCATGGCGCCGATTGCCGCCAACATGGCGATGGGCAAGGCCGGCGACGGCACCGAGCTGATTCATTATCAAACCGCGATGCTAATTTCGATGCCGGCCCTGCTCACCACCCTGATCGTGGCGGTGTTCGGCAAAGGCATTTTCCGCCTGGTGCCGATCATCTCCGGCGTGCTGGTGGGCTTTGCCATGGCGTTTTTCTTCGGCGTCGTGGACACCGCGAAAATCGCCGCCGCGCCGTGGTTCGCCCTGCCGAACTTCACCGCACCGGAGTTCAACTGGCAGGCGATCCTGTTCATCGTACCGGTGGCGCTGGCGCCGGCCATCGAGCACATCGGCGGCGTGATCGCCGTGGGCAGCGTGACCGGTCGCGACTACCTGAAAAAACCCGGCCTGCACCGCACCCTGCTCGGTGACGGCATTGCCACCACCGCCGCCGGCCTGTTCGGCGGGCCACCTAACACCACCTACGCCGAGGTGACCGGCGCGGTGATGCTGACCAAGAACTACAACCCGAAGATCATGACCTGGGCGGCGATCTTTGCCATCAGCTTGGCCTTCATCGGCAAGTTCGGCGCGCTGCTGCAAAGCATCCCGGTGCCGGTGATGGGCGGGATCCTGTGCCTGTTGTTCGGTTCGATTGCGGCGGTGGGCATGAACACCTTGATCCGCCACAAGATCGACCTGGGCGAAGCGCGCAACCTGGTGATCGTGTCGGTGACGCTGGTGTTCGGCATCGGCGGCGTGCTGGTGGGCACCGGCACTGGACCGGACGACTTCGGCCTCAAAGGCATCGCGCTGTGCGCGGTGGTGGCGATCGCGTTGAACCTGCTGCTGCCGGGCAATGACAGCTGGAAGCAGAAGCAGGCGGATGAGCCGCTGACTTGAAGTACTTTGTTGTCAGTCAGAAAGCCATCGCGAGCAAGCTCGCTCCCACAAGGGGATCTGTTGTGGACACAAATTTTGTGACCACTCGAGATCCACTGTGGGAGCGAGCTTGCTCGCGATGAGGTCCTTGAACCTCACAAAGCTATCGGCGCCCGCTCACACAGCGTATTCAACGCCTGCGCCCACTGCGGCTCATCATTGAGGCAAGGCACCAGCACCAACTCCTCCCCCCCTGCCTCGCGGAATTGCTCACGGCCCCGATCGCCGATTTCCTCCAGGGTCTCAATGCAGTCGGCCACGAACGCCGGGCACATCACCAGCACCTTCTTCACGCCGCTTTTGGCCAGTTCCTCCAGGCGCGCTTCGGTATAGGGTTCGATCCACTTGGCCCGCCCCAATCGCGACTGGAACGACACCGACCACTGGCCGTCCTTGAGCCCCATGCGTTGGGCGAACAGCTCCGCCGTGCGAATGCATTGCGCGCGGTAACAGGTCGCCATGACCTCCGGCGGCGCGTTCTTGCAGCAGTCGGCATCCTTGAAGCAATGAAACCCCGTAGGGTCGAGCTTGGTCAGGTGCCGCTCCGGCAAGCCGTGGAAACTCAACAACAGATGATCGTGTTCCTGCATCAGGTACGGCTTGGCGCTGGCCACCAGGGCGTCGACGTATTCGGGCTGATCGTAGAACGGTTGGAGAATCGAGAACTGCACATCGAGCTTCTTTTCCCGCACGACCCGCTTGGCCTCCTCGATCACCGTGGTCACGGTGCTATCGGCGAACTGCGGGTACAACGGCGCCAACGTGATCTTCTTGTGCCCCTGGCTCGCCAGCCGCACCAGCACCGATTCAATGGACGGCTCGCCATAACGCATTGCCAGCTCCACCGGGCCCTGGGTCCACTGCGCGGTCATGGCCTGTTGCAGCCGGCGACTGAGCACCACCAGCGGCGAACCCTCCTCCCACCAGATCGAGGCGTAGGCATGGGCCGATTGCTCGGGGCGCTTGATCAGGATCAGCGACACCAGCAAGCGCCGCACCGGCCATGGCAGGTCGATGACATACGGATCCATCAGGAATTGATTGAGGTAGCGGCGCACATCGGCCACCGAAGTGGAGGCAGGCGAACCCAGATTCACCAGAAGCAACGCGTGATCGGTCATGCAACGTCCTATTTCAAAGGCGGCTGGACAGGTCGTCCAGGGCCGCAGGCAAATCAGTGAACCGGAATGTGAAACCCGCCGCCTGCAATCGGGCCGGCGTGGCGCGCTGGCCGCCGAGCAACAGCAATGACAACTCCCCCAGCGCGACTTTCAACGCAAGTTCCGGCATCGGCACCACGGCTGGCCGATGCAATACATGTCCCAGGGCCTTGGCAAAATCGCGGTTGCGCACCGGGTTCGGAGCGCACGCATTATAAGGACCGCTGGCATCAAAGCGGTGCAGAAGAAAATCAATCAGAGCGATTTGATCGTCAATATGAATCCACGGCATCCACTGCCGACCATTGCCGATACGCCCGCCCAGCGCCAGTTTGAACGGCAGCAGCAGCCGCGACAAAAAGCCGCCCTCGGCAGACAGGACCAGGCCGGTACGAACCAGCACCACGCGCAGGCCCAGCGCCTCGGCCCGTTGCGCGGTTTCTTCCCAGGCGATGCACAACTGGCTGGCGAAATCTTCGCTCACCGGCCCCGATTCCTCGGTCAACTCTCGCTCGCCACCGTCGCCATACCAACCCACCGCAGAACCGGAAATCAACACCTGCGGTTTCGGCTCGCAACGCTCCAGCCATGCCAGCAACACTTCCGTCAACGTGATGCGACTGCTCCACAACAACATCTTGCGCTTGTGGCTCCAGGGCCGGTCGGCAATCGGCGCTCCCGCAAGGTTGACCACCGCGTCCACCGGCTCGACAACTTCATCGAGCTTGGCAACACCTCGCACATCAGCCCCACAGATTTTCGCCACCTCTTCGGGTCGGCGACTCCATACCGTCAGGCGATGTCCCTGCCCCAACCAGAGACGGCAGAGCTGACGTCCGATCAAACCAGTACCGCCGGTCAGCAATATGTGCATGAGTTGTTCCTCTAATCGCGTTTTACCCGGCCCATTAGTCTATTTTTATAAGCAGGGATTTTTCGTATCGGACAGGGTCTGTGTTTAACAATAGGACAACCTGTCCAAACGCGAACGGTAAAACTTATACCAAAAACCCGAACTGTACAGGATTAAACGACGGCGTAGCCTGTACAGAAAGGTAAACGAGGCCCTCATGACTGTACCTATCGCAATCATCGGCACCGGCATCGCCGGACTTTCAGCCGCCCAGGCCCTGACGGAGGCCGGGCATATCGTTCAACTCTTCGATAAAAGCAACGGCAGCGGCGGACGCATGTCGAGCAAACGCAGCGACGCCGGCGCATTGGACATGGGCGCGCAGTACTTCACCGCCCGCGATCGCCGCTTTGTCACGGAGGTCCAGCGTTGGCAAACCAACGGCTGGGCGGCGGAATGGAACCCGCAACTCTACAACTTCCAGAACGGACAACTGAGCCCATCGCCGGACGAACAGACCCGCTGGGTCGGCACGCCGCGCATGAGCGCCATCACCCGCGCCTTGCTCGACAAGCTGCAAGTGCAGTTTTCCTGCCGGATCACCGAGGTGTACCGCGGCCAGGAGCATTGGCATTTGCAGGACGCGGAAGGTTTCACCCACGGCCCCTTCGGCCAGGTGGTGATCGCCACGCCCGCGCCCCAGGCCACCGCATTGCTGGCGGCCGTACCGAAGCTGGCCGCAGTGGCCGCTGGCGTGAAGATGGACCCGACCTGGGCCGTGGCGCTGGCCTTCGAGACACCGCTGGATACGCCCATGGAAGGCTGCTTCGTACAGGACAGCCCCCTGGACTGGTTGGCGCGCAACCGCAGCAAACCGGGACGCGACAACACGCTCGACACCTGGGTACTGCACGCCACCAGCGACTGGAGCCGGCAGCACATCGACCTGTCCAAGGAAGCGGTGATCGAACATCTGCACGGTGCCTTCGCCGAATTGCTGCACAGCGCGATGCCCGCACCGAGCTTCAGCGTGGCCCATCGCTGGCTCTACGCCCGTCCCGCCGGCAACCACGAATGGGGCGCCTTGGCCGATGCCGACCTGGGCCTGTATGTGTGCGGCGACTGGTGCCTGTCCGGTCGGGTCGAAGGCGCATGGCTCAGCGGCCAGGAGGCTGCACGCCGCCTGCATGCAAGCCTGCAGTAAAACGCGTCACCCATCGCTATCCGCTGCTGTCGAATGAGGCAGCAGCCTGCCTGCGACACAGATTGACGTCGCCTCGCCGCACAAACCGGTTGACTTGTGCACATTCGGACCTATGATGAAAATATTGTACAGAAATACAAAACTGTACAAGATTTAGCCATCAGAGGTCGCCCATGCCGAGCACAGCCATCGCCAAACCCAGAATCGCCATCAGCGCCTGCCTGATGGGTGCTGAAGTTCGCTTTAACGGCGGGCATAAACAATCGCAGTTGTGCAGCCGCACCCTCGTCGACTATTTCGACTTCGTGCCGGTGTGTCCCGAAGTCGCCATCGGCCTGGGTATCCCCCGGGAGCCGATTCGCCTGGTGGGCAATCCCGGACACCCCGAGGCGCTCGGCACGGTGAATCGCGACCTCAACGTGACCCTGCCTCTGGCCGACTACGGGCAGCAAATGGCGGGTGAACTGGATGACATTTGCGGCTACATATTCATGCAAAAATCGCCGTCCTGCGGACTGGAGCGGGTCAAGGTCTACGACCACAACGGCGTGACCCAGGACGGCGGCGGGCGCGGCATCTATGCCCAGGCCTTTTGCGAACGCCACCCCGACCTGCCGGTGGAAGAAGACGGTCGCCTCAACGACCCGGTACTGCGCGAGAACTTCCTGACCCGGGTATTCGCCTATGCCGCCTGGCAACCTTTGCGTCGCGACGGACTGACCCGTCGCAACCTGATCGAATTCCACTCGCGCTACAAATACCTGCTGATGGCCCACAACCCGGTGCAATACAAGGCCCTGGGCAATTTGCTGGGCAACATGGGCAAGGCCGACCCCGATGAATTGGGCCCACGCTATTTCAGCGCATTGATGGCCGCCTTGAAGAAATGCGCCACCCGCCGCACCCACACCAATGTGCTGCAACACCTGAGCGGTTACCTCAAACGCGCCATCGGCGCCGAGGACAAACAGGAAGTACAGCATCTGATCGGGCAATACCGCCTCGGCATCGTGCCCCTGGTGGTGCCACTGACGCTGCTCAAGCATCACTTGCGCCAGCATCCCGACCCTTACCTGGCGCAGCAGGTCTACCTGCAACCGCACCCGGAAAACCTCAGCTTGCGAAACGCTATTTGATGAAGAACGAACCCGACTCCAGTGCCAGCGAAGACCTGGGGGCCGATTTTGCCAAGGCCTTGGCGCAAGGTTGGTTGCCCATACGCGAGGTCGCCCGGCAGACCGGTGTCAACGCCGTCACGCTACGAGCCTGGGAGCGTCGTTACGGCCTGATCGTGCCGCACCGCACGCCCAAGGGCCACCGACTGTTCAATGCCGACCATGTACAACGGATCCTGAGCATCCTCACCTGGATCGACCGTGGCGTTGCGGTGAGCAAGATCAAGCCTCTGTTGGACACACCGCAGCCACCGACCGAACCCACGCCGGCGCCGGAGAATGAATGGCAGCGTCAACGCCACGCCCTTGCGCTGGCAGTGACGCAACTGGCCGAGCGCCAGATCGATGACCTGGTCAACCAGGCAATGGCGCTGTACCCGCCCTGGACCGTGTGCGAGCAGTTGCTCTTGCCGTTGCTGGCCGAGCTGCACCTGCGCTGGCAAGGCCAGTTCGGCGCGCAGCTGGAACGGGTCTTCCTGTACTCGTGGCTGCGCAGCAAGTTCGGCAGCCGGATCTACCATAACAACCGTCAGTTGCGCGGCGCGCCACTGTTGCTGGTCAATCATTCGGACTCGCCCCAGGAGCCGCACCTGTGGCTCACCGCCTGGCTGGCCAGCAGCGCCGATTGCCCGGTGGAAGTGTTCGACAACCCTCTACCGGCCGGCGAACTGGCCCTGGCGGTCGAGCGCCTCAAGGCCCGCGGTGTCCTGCTGTATTCCAGTCACGCCCTCAACCTGTCCCAACTACCCAGGCTGCTGGGTGGAATCGATTGCCCGATCATCATTGCCGGCCCGGCCGCGTCGATCCACCACGCCAGGTTATCCACAGGTGCGTCGTTGATTGGCGTGTCCTGGGCCGAAGACCCGTTATCGGCTCAGCGCGAACTGAGTCGCCGAGAACTCCTTTAGATGGAAAACCGCATGCAACTGATCTGGCTGCGCAGCGACTTGCGCCTGCACGACAACACCGCCCTTGCGGCGGCCGCAGCCCAAGGCCCCTGCGTGGCGGTGTACCTGACCAGCCCCAGACAATGGCACGCCCATGACGACGCCCCGTGCAAGATCGATTTCTGGCTGCGCAACCTCGGCGCGTTGAGCGCGGCCCTGGCCGAATTGAACATTCCACTGCTGATCCGCGCCGCAGCGCATTGGCACCAGGCCCCACAGGTATTGCTCAAGCTGTGTCGCGAACTGAACATTGGTGCCGTGCATGTCAACGAAGAGTACGGCCTGAATGAAACGCGGCGCGACGCCGAAGTCGCCCGCACGTTGAGCGACCAGGGCGTTGAATTTCACAGCCACCTCGATCAGTTGCTGTTCAAGCCCGGCAGCGTGCTGACCAAGACCGGCAATTATTTCCAAGTGTTCAGTCAGTTCCGCAAGGTCTGCTACAGCCGTCTGCATTTCTCATTGCCGAGCCTGGTCGCCACGCCGGCCCGTCAGGCTCCCACCGGCGTTGTCCGTGACCCGGTGCCAACGCAAGTCGATGGGTTCGCCCCGCCCAGCGAAGCGCTACGCGCCCTCTGGCCCGCCGGAGAAAGCGAAGCCCGTCGGCGCCTGGGCACCTTTGTCGAGCAGCACATCGATGATTACCAAGGCGAACGGGATTATCCCGCCAGGCCCGGCACCAGCCAGCTATCAGCCTATCTGGTGGCCGGCGTGGTGTCGCCACGCCAGTGCCTGCACGCCGCACTGCAAGCCAACCAAGGTGAATTCGAGAGCGGGAGTGCCGGTGTTGTGACCTGGATCAATGAATTGCTCTGGCGCGAGTTTTATAAACACATTCTCGTGGGCTATCCACGCGTCTCGCGCCATCGCGCGTTTCGCCCGGAAACCGAGGCGCTGGCGTGGCGCAAGGCCCCCGCAGAATTGGAAGCCTGGAAGCAAGCACGCACCGGCCTGCCGATTATCGATGCAGCCATGCGGCAATTGTTGGAAACCGGTTGGATGCACAACCGCTTGCGGATGGTCGTCGCCATGTTCCTGACCAAGAACCTGTTGATCGATTGGCGCGAAGGTGAGCGCTTTTTCATGCAGCACCTGATCGATGGCGACCTGGCCGCCAACAATGGAGGCTGGCAGTGGAGCGCCTCCACCGGCACCGATTCTGCGCCCTGGTTCCGCATCTTCAACCCGTTGAGCCAGTCGGAAAAATTTGACCGCGAGGGGCTGTTCATCAAACGCTGGTTACCTGAACTGAACGATCTGGACAGGCAACAGGTCCATAGCCCAAATACTCCCGGCGACTTGTTTGGCGCCATGGATTATCCGGCACCGATTGTCGACTTGAGCCAATCCAGGGCGCGTGCGCTGGCAGCGTTCAGAAACCTGCCAGCGCGACAGGACGCAGCCGTTGAAGGGATGGGCGATTAGCGAACAAGAAATTACCGGTCTGCGGGATGCATTATTCATTCGATAACATATAGTCTTACTAATCGTAGGGACTCCATTGAAAAGCCACGTATCAATGCGTTGTCCAATCGAAAGGAGTGAGGAATGGGTCTAAGACTGCCACGGCGCTATTGGCTCACCGGGGCTGGCAACGGAATCGGCGCTTCGTTGGCTGAAGCGATACTGCAGACGGGGGCATACCTGGCCGTCAGCTCGCCCTCGGCCCGAGCCTGCGAAACCCTTTCGGTACGTTATCCAGGACAAGTTCTGACCGTGCCCGGCAATTTGACCGACAGCCAGGCCGTGCGCGAGATCGGCGAACGGATCGCCCGGCAATGGGGCGCCCTGGATCAGGTGATCGTCAATGCCGGGACGGCTGATTACGTTGACGGTCAGCCGGTGGATCACACATTGATCGAGCATATCGTGCGCAGCAATCTGTTGGCGGCCAGTTTCTGCATTGAAGTGGCCGCGCCCTTGTTGCGCGCCGGGACCGAACCTCACCTGGTGGGTATTGCCAGCCCAGCGACTTACCTGCCACCTTCGCCAATCGAAGCGGGTGGCAGCGGGATGCGTCATCTGTTCGAATCGGCTCGGGCAGACCTGGCATCCGCGGGTGTCGATGTGACGTTGGTACACCCTGGCTACGACGGCCCATTGCAAAGGCCCGACGAGTGCCTCCCAACCCCGACTCACTGGTCGGCGGACGAAGCAGCGCGGCATGTGCTGAATCAGTTGGTCGAGCGCCCGCGGGAAGTTGCGCTGCCCATTGCGTCCATGACCGCACTCTGGCCGTTACCTTCGTCGACCGAAAGCCTGCCGACCGATATCGGCTCATGCCAGGCGAAAAATGGCTATCCGATCAAGGGGCGACCCTGAGCCACCGATTGCCTTACACTGCGCGCCATGAAAACCATCCCTCTCCATGAAATCCCAGCACCGGCCGTCACCTGTTCTACGTGCGCGGCGTGCTGCTGCCAGCTGGAAGTGATGCTGATCACCGACACTGGGGTCCCGGAGCGTTTTATCGACACGGACGATTGGGGTGGGGAAGTGATGCTGCGGCTTGATGACGGTTGGTGCGCGGCACTGGATCGCAACAGCATGATGTGCACCATCTACGAAAAGCGCCCGCTGATCTGCCGCGAATTCGAGATGGGCGCACCGGAGTGCCTGGAAGAACGCCAAGGGATTGCGACGGCGTATCGATAAAGGCGTGGTCTGATCTATTGTGGGAGCGAGCCTGCTCGCGATAGCGGTGAGTCAGACAACTTTATCTTGGCTGGTCTATCGCTATCGCGAGCAAGCTCGCTCCCACAGTTCTCAAGCTGTTTTGTTACAGCGGCATCGTATAGTGCAGCGCGTAGCTTTCTACACCGTCGTTGGTCGACTTGATGCCGGCGTTGGAGTAATGAGTGGCGCGAATGCCCACTTCATGTCCACCGTTGAAGCGCAGGCCGAAGCCGATACGGTCTTCAAACTGGAAAGCCGTACCGAGTTTGTTGTCTTCGATTTCGGTATTGGCGAACAACGCCACACCGACACCCGCCTCGATGTAAGGCTTCACGTTCTGGCCGGAAAACTCATACACAAACACAGGCGAAAACGACAGGCTGTGATTGCTGGATGTCTCATCCCCCTCCCAATAAGTGTAGGCGCCGCTCCAGTAGCCGGTCAGGCGACCGACGTCACTTTGCAACCAACTCTTGTCCCAGTCGAACTGCATGCCCAGGCGATAGGTCATGGTCGAATCGCTGGTCTGGCCAACCCCAAATTCCACACCCGCTGCCTGTGCAGTGTAAGTGTGCCCCAACAGTGCAGCCGCAAACGCGGCAAAGCAGAATAAGCGCTTCATTAGAAACATCCTTTTCCGAACAGACTTAGTCGATTTTCTTACAAACACACAGAGCTATAGAAATCCACGCTAAAACAGAAGTTCAGCACGTTTTACATAATTTTCACGTTTTTTTTACAGATCGAAGCTTCGCACAACGCCGGACGAATGCCATAGCGTTGGTAGGATTTTTCTTAAATGTATCGGGTCTGCGCTGGTCCAGAAGTGCGTTTCTCTGGCCGGTCCTTCAGCCAACAGACCTCGTTCAATCAACAGGCGTTGAAGTTGCCGGGCCACCGCGGCCCCTGTGTCGATGAGGCTGATGTGCTCAGGAATCATCCGAGCGAGCAATGGCTTGAGAAACGGGTAGTGCGTGCAACCCAGGATCAGCGTATCGCAGCCGGCCGCCAGCAAGGGGTCGACGTAATGTTGCAGCAATTGATACAAGGCCGGACTTTGCAAATCACCCGTTTCGATCAGCTCCACCAGCCCTGGACACGGTTGCGTGATGACACGCACATCGGTGGCGAAACGGTCGAGCAAAGCGGCGAACTTGGCGCTCTGCAAGGTGCCGGTGGTGGCGAGTACACCGACGATACCGCTGCGAGTGGCGGCGGCCGCCGGCTTGACCGCCGGCTCCATCCCGACGATGGGCCAATGGGGAAAATCACGGCGTAGATCAGCAACGGCAGCAACCGTTGCGGTGTTGCAGGCTACCACCAGCGCCTTGGCGCCCTGGCCCAGGAGAAAGTCGGCAATGATCGCGCAGCGTTGTCGGATGAATTCCGGGGTCTTCTCGCCGTAGGGAATGTGCCCACAGTCGGCCACATACAACAGCGATTCATTGGGCAGCAGCCGACGAATTTCCCCCAGCACCGACAATCCGCCGACGCCCGAGTCAAGCACACCGACCGGCGCTTCACTCATGTTGGCCACCACAGACGCTGCAACCCGGATCGCGCTTGACCCGCAGTTCACGGAAACGCGTGCCCAGGGCATCGATCAACAACAGGCGCCCCACCAGCGGCTCACCGAAACCGGCCAGCAACTTCAAGGCTTCAAGGGCTTGCAGGCTGCCCACCAAACCCACCAGCGGGCCGATCACACCGGCTTCGCTGCAGGTCAGTTCGGCTTCGCTGCCGTGGCCGTAAAGGCAGTGGTAGCAGGGGCTTTCAGGGCGGCGTGGGTCGAACACCGACAGCTGCCCTTCCAGGCGAATCGCCGCGCCGCTGACCAGCGGTTTACCCGCCACGACACAGGCCGCGTTCACCGCTTCGCGGGTCGAAAAATTGTCGGAGCAGTCGAGCACCAGATCCACCGCCGCAACCGCCGCGGCCAGGCTGTCTTCGTCCATGGCTGCGCGGTGAGGCACCAGCCGAACCTCGGGGTTGATCGCCCCCAGGCGTCGCATCGCCGAATCGACCTTGCCCAGGCCGACGCTGTCGGTGTCGTGAATGATCTGGCGTTGCAGGTTGGTCAGGTCGACGGTGTCGAAATCCGCCAAGTGCATCTCACCCACGCCAGCGGCGGCCAGGTACAACGCCACCGGGGCGCCGAGACCGCCGAGGCCGATGATCAGCACGCGGCTTTGCTTGAGACGCAACTGGCCGTCGATGTCGACGTGCTGCAACAGAATCTGCCGGCTGTAGCGCAACAACTCCTGATCGTTCAGCACGGCAGGCACCCCAGGCTGATGCGCTCATGACCACCCAGGTCCTTGCGGCTGTGGACTTCGACAAAACCTTGGGCGCGCAGCAAATCACGCACCGCTTCGGCTTGATCGTAACCGTGCTCGAGCATCAGCCACCCACCCGGTTCAAGGTGAGCCGGGGCCTGGGCAACGATCTGGCGCAGATCATCGAGCCCGTCCGGCCCGGCAACCAGGGCACTGGCCGGCTCGAAACGCACGTCGCCCTCGATCAGGTGCGGATCGCTGGCCGCGATGTACGGCGGGTTGCTGATGATCAACTCGAAACGCTCGCCGTCCAGCGCACTGAACCAGTGGCTGCTCAACACCGTGACGTTGTGCAGGTCCAGGCGCTGGCGGTTGCGCTCGGCCAGGGCAACGGCCTCCAGCACCCGGTCGACCGCCGTGACTTTCCAGGTCGGGCGCTCACTGGCCAATGCCAGGGCAATCGCGCCGCTACCGGTGCCCAGGTCCAGGACCCGGGCCGGTGTCGCCGGCAACAAAGCCAGCGCGGTTTCCACCAGCAGCTCGGTGTCGGGGCGCGGGATCAGGGTATGGGGTGCGACTTCCAGGTCGAGTTTCCAGAAGCCCTGTTGCCCGAGGATGTACGCCACCGGCTCACCCGAGCGACGCCGCCGCAGGTATTCGGAGAACAGCAACGCCGCCTCGCTGGGCACGATCCGCTCGGGCCAGGTGTGCAGGAAGCTGCGGGACTTGCCCAGCGCAGCGGCCAGCAACAACTCGGCGTCCAGCCGTGAGGTGGGCGAATCCGGCAACTCGGCAGCGCGCAACAGACTGGCGATAATGGTCATTTGTTCACCTGTGCTTACTCGCCAATCGCCGCCAACTGGTCGGCCTGGTATTCGGCCAGCAACGGCTCGATCACCGCATCGACACCACCGGCAAGGATCTCGTCCAGGGAATACAGGGTCAGGTTGACACGATGGTCGGTGACCCGGCCCTGGGCGAAGTTGTAGGTACGGATCCGCTCGGAACGATCACCCGAGCCCACCAGCAACTTGCGCTCGCTGGCGATGGCATTGGCCGCGGCGCTGGTCTGCTGGTCGTTGAGCTTGGCCGACAACCAGGCCATGGCCCGCGCGCGGTTCTTGTGCTGGGAACGCTCTTCCTGGCACTCGACCACAATGCCCGAGGGCAAGTGCGTGATGCGGATCGCCGAGTCGGTCTTGTTGACGTGCTGGCCGCCCGCGCCGGAGGAGCGGTACGTGTCGACCCGCAGGTCCGCCGGGTTGATCTCGATGGCTTCCTGCTCGTCCGGCTCGGGCAATACCGCCACGGTGCAGGCCGAGGTGTGGATGCGTCCCTGGGATTCAGTGGCCGGCACGCGCTGTACGCGATGGGCGCCGGATTCGAATTTCAGCTTGCCGTAGACATTGTCGCCTTCGACCCGGGCGATGACTTCCTTATAGCCGCCGTGTTCGCCTTCGTTCTCCGAGAGGATCTCCACCCGCCAACCGCGACGTTCGGCATAACGCGAATACATGCGGAACAGGTCGCCGGAAAAAATCGCCGCCTCGTCGCCGCCAGTGCCGGCACGGATCTCAAGGAACACGTTGCGCCCGTCATTCGGGTCCTTGGGCAGCAGCATGCGTTGCAGGTTGCCTTCCAGTTCGAGCAACTGTTCCTTGGCTTCGCGAACTTCCTCCACCGCCATTTCGCGCATGTCCGGGTCGCTGTCCTTGAGCAGCGCCTGGGCGCCTTCAAGATCGCCCTGCACTTTGAGCAACTGTTTATAGGTGGCGACAATCGGCTCGACTTCCGCGTATTCCTTGGAATAGGTGCGGAATTTGTTCTGGTCGCAAATGACTTCGCCATCGCCCAGCAAGGCGGTCAGTTCTTCGAAACGGTCCTGGAGAATGTCCAGTTTGTTGAGCAGTGACGCTTTCATTGCGGTTTTTTATCCGAAAAGCTATCCGGTGAGCCCTCACCGAGGGCGAAGAGTTCCTGGGCCATGGCCAGCGCATCGAGGCGGCCTTCGGCGGTCAGCTTCTTGAGCTGGACGCTGGGGGCGTGGAGCAGTTTGTTGGTCAGGCCGCGAGCCAGTTGCACCAGCACCTCTTCGGCATTGCCGCCGTTGGCCAACAGGCGCTGGGCTTTTTGCAGCTCCTCGTCGCGCAGGCGTTCGCTCTGCTGACGATACGCCTTGAGCACATCCACCGCCGCCAGCTCGCGCAGGCGCACCATGAAGTCGTCGGCACCGATGGTAATCATCTCTTCGGCTGCCTGGGCCGCGCCTTGCCGGCTCTTGAGATTCTCGGCGACCACCTCGTGCAGATCGTCGACGCTGTAGAGATAAACGTCGTCCAGCTCGCCGACTTCAGGTTCGATGTCCCGGGGAACGGCAATGTCCACCATGAAAATCGGCTTGTGCTTGCGCAGCTTCAGGGCACTTTCCACCGCGCCCTTGCCAAGGATCGGCAACTGGCTGGCGGTGGAACTGATGACGATGTCGCTGTGCACCAGCTCGGCGGGAATGTCCGACAGCAGCACCGCATGGGCACCGAACTGCTCGGCCAGGGTACTGGCCCGCTCCAGGGTCCGATTGGCGACAACGATGCGCTTGACCCCCAGGTCGTGGAGATGGCGGGCGACCAGGGTGATGGTCTCGCCGGCGCCGATCAGCAGCGCCTGGCTGCGTTGCAAATCACTGAAGATCTGTTTCGCCAGGCTGACAGCGGCAAACGCCACGGACACCGGGTTCTCGCCGATAGCCGTGTCGGTGCGCACCTGCTTGGCGGCGTTGAACGTCGCCTGGAACAGCCGCCCCAGCAGCGGGCCGACGGTGCCGGCCTCGCGGGCCACGGCATAGGCCGACTTCATCTGGCCGAGAATCTGCGGTTCGCCCAACACCAGCGAGTCGAGCCCCGAGGCGACACGCATCATGTGACGAACGGCCGCATCGTCTTCATGCACATAGGCACTGGCGCGCAGTTCTTCAAGGCTCAGCTTGTGATAGTCGGCCAGCCAGCGCAGCACTGAGTCGGCCGAAACGTGGTCCTGTTCTATATAAAGCTCGCTGCGATTGCAGGTGGAGAGGATCGCAGCTTCGCGGCTGTCGGTGAGTCGGCAGAGCTGCTGCAAGGCCTCAACCAGCTGCTCAGGCGTAAAGGCCACGCGCTCGCGGACGTCTACTGACGCAGTCTTGTGGTTAATACCGAGTGCAAGGAAGGCCATTCAAGGTCGCTGATAGTGACGTGAAGCCGGCAATTGTCCTACTTCGTCAGATTCAGAACAACCACTCGATCTCTATCGCCCTGCCCGGGGGTTGTAAATCGACGGGGCGGTTATGTTTGACCGAAGGCTTGTGTCATGATGATCCGACCGCAGGTTAGTCGTCCTCTTCCTATATGAATAGATCTTCCGCGTTGCTCCTCGCTCTTGCCTTGCTCAGCGGCTGCCAGTCCATGGCCCCCGTTTCGACGGACGGTACGCCGCCGGTCGAAGACAGTGTGCAGGTACCTGAAAAACCCAAGGTCTACGGCTCGTTCAGCGAAGAAACCATCTTCAGCCTGTTGAGCGCCGAACTGGCAGGCCAGCGCAATCGCTTCGACATTGCGCTGGACAACTACGTGACCCAGGCCATCAATACCCAGGACCCGGGGATCTCCGAGCGGGCATTTCGCATTGCCGAATACCTGGGCGCCGACCAGCCGGCGCTGGATACCGCGCTGATCTGGGCCAAGAATGCCCCGGACGACCTCGAAGCACAGCGCGCCGCCGCCGTGCAACTGGCCCGGGCCGGGCGCTACGACGACTCCATGATGTATATGGAGAAGGTCCTGCTGGGCAAGGGCGACACCCATTTCGACTTCCTGGCCCTGTCCGCCGCCGATACCGACCAGGAAACCCGCAACGGCCTGATGAAAAGCTTCGATCGCCTGTTGCAGCGCCACCCGAACAACGGCCAGTTGATCTTCGGCAAGGCCCTGCTGCTGCAACAGGACGGTGACACCCAGGGCGCCCTCACCCTGTTGGAAGATAACCCGCCGGAAGCTGGCGAAGTGGCGCCGATCCTGCTGCGCGCACGCCTGCTGCAAGGCTTGAACCGCGGCGACGAAGCGCTGCCGCTGCTGGAAAAAAGCATCAAGAAGTACCCGGACGACAAACGCCTGCGCCTCACCTACGCCCGCATGCTGGTGGAAAACAACCGCATGGACGACGCCAAGGTGGAGTTCTCCAGCCTGGTCCAGCAATACCCGGAAGACGACGAGTTGCGCTATTCCCTGGCGCTGGTCTGCCTGGAAGCCAAGGCCTGGGAAGAGGCCAAGGGCTACCTGGAAGACCTGATCGCCCGGGAAAGCCATGTCGACTCGGCCCACCTGAACCTGGGTCGCATCGCCGAGGAACGCAATGATCCTGAGAGCGCACTGATCGAGTACGCCCAGGTCGGCCCGGGCAACGACTATCTGCCGGCGCAGTTGCGCCAGGCCGATATCCTGATCAGCAATGGCAAGACCGCCGAAGCCCAGAGCCGCCTCGCCGTACAACGCGACTCCCAACCGGACTACGGCATCCAGTTGTACCTGATCGAAGCCGAAACCCTGGCGGCCAACAATCAGGGCGACAAGGCCTGGAACGTACTGCAACAAGCCTTGAAGCAGTACCCGGACGACCTGAACCTGCTATATACCCGCGCCATGCTGGCGGAGAAACGCAATGACCTGGCCCAGATGGAAAAAGACCTGCGCCTGATCATCCAGCGGGACCCGGACAACGCCATGGCCCTCAACGCCCTGGGCTATACGTTGTCGGATCGCACCACCCGTTATGACGAAGCCAAGCTGCTGATCGAACAGGCCCACCAGATCAATCCGGAAGACCCGGCGGTGCTCGACAGCCTGGGCTGGGTGAATTTCCGCCTGGGCAATCTGGACGAAGCCGAGCGCCTGCTGCGCCAGGCCCTGGAGCGCTTTCCCGACCAGGAAGTCGCCGCTCACCTGGGCGAAGTCCTGTGGGCCAACGGCAAACAACGCGAAGCCCGGCAGATCTGGAGCCGATTCCTCAAGGATCAGCCTGACAGCCCTATCTTGCGCAGCACCATCAAACGCCTGACCGGATCCGAGACTCTTTAAGATTATGTTTTTGCGCCATTTCATCGTTTTCAGCTTCATTGCCTTGCTCGCCGGTTGCGCGGGTTTCGGCGCCCGTGAATCCGTCCAGGGCCAGGGCAACCAGGCCCAATGGCGCGAGCACAAGCAACAACTGAGCGGCCTCGACGGCTGGCAGATCGACGGCAAGATCGGCATCCGCGCCCCGAAAGACTCCGGCAGTGGCACGCTGTTCTGGCTGCAACGCCAGGACTACTACGACATTCGCCTGTCGGGCCCATTGGGTCGCGGTGCGGCCCGCCTGACCGGCCGACCGGGCCAGGTATCGCTGGAAGTTGCCAACCAGGGACGCTACGAGGCGCCCACGCCCGAAGCACTGCTGGAAGAACAACTGGGCTGGAAACTACCGGTTTCCCACCTGACCTGGTGGGTACGCGGGCTGCCGGCACCAGACAGTAAAAGCCGCCTGACCCTCGACGCCGACAGCCGCCTGTCCAACCTGGAACAGGATGACTGGCAGATCGAATACCTCAGCTATGCCCAGCAGAACGGCTACTGGCTGCCCGAACGCATCAAGCTGCACGGTAGCAACCTCGACGTCACGCTGGTGATCAAGCAATGGCAGCCGCGCAAGCTGGGGCAATGACATGAGCGCTGCACGCCTGACCCTGCCCTCCCCGGCCAAGCTCAACCTGATGCTGCACATCCTCGGTCGTCGTCCGGATGGTTACCACGAGTTGCAGACGATTTTTCAGTTCCTGGACTACGGCGACGAAATCACCTTTGCCGTGCGCGACGACGGCGTGATTCGCCTGCACACCGAATTCGAAGGCGTTCCCCACGACAGCAACCTGATCGTCAAGGCCGCGAAAAAACTCCAGGCACAATCCGGTTGTGCGTTGGGCATCGATATCTGGATCGACAAGATCCTGCCCATGGGTGGCGGCATCGGTGGCGGCAGCTCGAATGCAGCCACCACGCTGCTGGGTCTCAACCACTTGTGGCAGCTGGGCTGGGACGCGGATCGCCTGGCCGCCCTGGGCCTGACACTGGGCGCCGATGTGCCGGTTTTCGTGCGTGGCCACGCCGCTTTCGCCGAGGGCGTGGGGGAAAAACTCACCCCGGTGGACCCCGAAGAACCCTGGTACTTGGTGCTGGTGCCGCAAGTCTCTGTAAGTACAGCAGAAATTTTTTCAGATCCACTGTTGACACGTAACTCTCCTCCCATTAAAGTGCGCCCCGTTCCCAAGGGAAACAGTCGAAATGACTGCTTACCGGTGGTAGCAAGGCGTTATCCAGATGTTCGTAACGCTTTGAATTTGTTAGGTAAATTTACCGAAGCAAAACTCACCGGAACTGGAAGTTGTGTGTTTGGGGGCTTCCCAAGCAAAGCTGAAGCTGATAAAGTCTCGGCCCTTCTGACAGAGACCCTTACAGGGTTTGTAGCAAAAGGAAGCAACGTTTCGATGTTGCATCGCAAGCTGCAAGACCTGCTCTAAAGGAATCGAGTGCTGGGCACTCGCAGCAACAGATACAGGGGCGTCGCCAAGCGGTAAGGCAGCAGGTTTTGATCCTGCCATGCGTTGGTTCGAATCCAGCCGCCCCTGCCATTTTCCTATACTCATCCAGGTATACCCTCAGCCTTCAGGTACTGCGCGTGTCCAAGATGATGGTCTTTACGGGGAACGCCAACCCCGATCTGGCTCGGCGTGTCGTACGTCAGCTGCATATCCCTCTCGGTGACATTTCTGTCGGTAAGTTTTCCGACGGCGAAATCACTGCCGAGATCAATGAAAACGTTCGCGGTAAAGACGTCTTCATTATTCAGCCGACTTGCGCTCCGACCAACGATAACCTGATGGAACTCGTCGTGATGGCTGATGCCTTCCGTCGCTCCTCGGCTACTCGTATCACTGCTGTTATTCCTTACTTTGGTTATGCCCGTCAGGATCGCCGTCCGCGTTCCGCACGTGTGGCAATCAGCGCGAAAGTCGTGGCTGATATGCTGACCGTAGTCGGCATCGACCGTGTCCTCACGGTTGATCTGCATGCTGACCAGATTCAGGGTTTCTTCGATATTCCCGTGGATAACATCTACGGCTCCCCGGTCCTGGTGGATGATATTGAAGATCAGCGCTTCGAAAACCTGATGATCGTGTCCCCGGACATTGGCGGCGTCGTGCGTGCACGAGCGGTTGCCAAATCCCTGGGCGTGGATCTGGGTATCATCGACAAACGCCGTGAGAAAGCCAATCACTCCGAAGTGATGCATATCATCGGCGACGTCGAAGGGCGTACCTGTATTCTGGTCGATGACATGGTCGATACCGCCGGCACCCTGTGCCACGCGGCCAAGGCCCTGAAAGAGCATGGCGCTGCCAAGGTCTTTGCCTACTGCACACACCCTGTGCTGTCGGGTCGAGCGATCGAGAACATTGAAAATTCCGTGCTGGACGAGCTGGTGGTGACCAACACCATCCCGCTGTCCGCTGCTGCACAAGCCTGTGTGCGTATCCGCCAACTGGATATCGCACCGGTTGTTGCCGAAGCGGTTCGCCGCATCAGCAACGAAGAATCGATCAGTGCGATGTTCCGCTAAGGGCCCTGCCCTTTCCAGGACATCTCGTTGACGAAAAGCGCCCCGCCCCGGCATTACCTGTCGGGGCGGGGCTTTTTTGCCCATATCGCCTTAAGCGCTGGTCGCAAGCGCTGGGGTGAATGTGGTTACTTTGGAGATACAAAATGAACGAATTTACTCTGAATGCTGAAGTGCGTTCCGACCTGGGGAAAGGTGCGAGCCGCCGCCTGCGTCGTCTCGCAAGCCTGGTTCCAGCTGTAGTCTACGGTGGCGAGAAAGCCCCTGAGTCCATCAGCATGCTGGCCAAAGAAGTTGCCAAACTGCTCGAAAACGAAGCGGCCTACAGCCACATCATCGAGCTGAACGTTGGTGGCACCAAGCAGAACGTCGTGATCAAAGCCCTGCAGCGTCACCCGGCCAAAGGCCACGTGATGCACGCCGACTTCGTACGCGTAGTCGCTGGCCAGAAACTGACCGCTATCGTGCCTGTACACTTCGTTGGCGAAGCTGCTCCGATCAAGAAAGGCGGCGAAATTTCGCACGTTGTTTCGGAAATCGAAGTGACCTGCCTGCCGAAAGACCTGCCTGAATTCATCGAAGTCGACCTGGCTGACGCCGAAGTCGGCACGATCATTCACCTGTCCGACCTCAAGGCTCCTAAAGGCGTTGAGTTTGTTGCTCTGGCACACGGCGATGACAAGGCAGTTGCCAACGTCCACGCTCCACGTGTTGCTCCAGAAGCCACTGAAGAAGGCGCTGCAGAGTAATTTCACTCTGTCGCCGGAGTGACCGGAAACATCGCGGACTGGAACGTAGCGAGACAGCGGGCGAGAACGCGAAGTTTACTTAACGGTAAATCCGCCATTATCGTCCACTGTCGCAACACCGCCTGATTGCGACATCGTTATCCACACTCCAGGAAGGGCCCCTATCGTGACTGCCATTAAACTGATCGTTGGCCTGGGAAATCCAGGCGCTGAATACGAACAGACCCGGCATAACGCAGGGGCCCTTTTTGTTGAGCGCATCGCGCAGGCACAAGGCGTCAGCCTGGCTGCCGATCGCAAGTATTTCGGCCTGACCGGTCGCTTCTCGCACCAGGGTCAGGATGTTCGTCTGTTGATTCCCACCACCTACATGAACCGCAGCGGCCAAGCCGTGGCGGCATTGGCCGGTTTCTTTCGCATCAAGCCTGAAGAAATCCTGGTGGCCCACGACGAACTCGACCTGCCCCCGGGCGTTGCCAAGCTCAAGCAAGGCGGCGGCCATGGCGGTCACAACGGGTTGCGCGACATCATCGCGCAACTGGGTAATCAGAATACCTTTCACCGCCTGCGGCTCGGCATCGGCCACCCGGGCGTTGCCAGTATGGTTTCAAACTTTGTCCTGGGTCGTGCGCCTCGCGCCGAACAGGAAAAACTCGATGCCAGCATCGACTTTGCCCTCGGCGTGCTGCCGGATATCCTCGCCGGTGAATGGAACCGCGCGATGAAAAACCTGCACAGCCAGAAGGCCTGACACTTATCCGAGGGGAAACACCATGGGATTCAATTGCGGCATCGTCGGCCTGCCTAACGTCGGCAAGTCCACCCTGTTCAACGCCCTGACCAAATCCGGTATCGCGGCTGAGAACTTCCCCTTCTGCACCATCGAGCCGAACACCGGCATCGTGCCGATGCCCGATCCACGCCTGGAAGCCCTGGCGGCCATCGTGATCCCGGAGCGCGTGCTGCCGACCACCATGGAGTTCGTCGACATCGCCGGCCTGGTGGCCGGGGCTTCGAAAGGTGAAGGCCTGGGCAACAAGTTCCTGGCCAACATCCGCGAAACCGACGCCATCGCCCACGTGGTCCGCTGCTTCGAAGACGAGAACGTGATTCACGTCTCCAACAGCGTCGACCCGAAACGCGATATCGAGATCATCGACCTGGAACTGATCTTCGCCGACCTCGACAGCTGCGAGAAGCAACTGCAGAAAGTCGCTCGCAATGCCAAGGGTGGCGACAAAGACGCCGTCGCCCAGAAAGCCCTGCTCGAGCAGTTGATCGCCCACTTCACCTTGGGCAAGCCGGCACGCAGCCTGATCAAGAACATGGGTGCCGATGAGAAGCAGATCGTTCGTGGCTTCCACCTGCTGACCACCAAGCCGGTCATGTACATTGCCAACGTTGCCGAAGACGGCTTCGAGAACAACCCGCTGCTGGACGTGGTAAAAGCTATCGCCGAAGAAGAAGGCGCGATCGTGGTACCGGTCTGCAACAAGATCGAAGCGGAAATCGCCGAGCTTGAAGACGGCGAAGAGAAGGACATGTTCCTGGAGGCCCTGGGCCTGGAAGAGCCTGGCCTGAATCGCGTGATCCGCGCGGGTTATGAAATGCTCAACCTGCAGACGTACTTCACCGCTGGCGTAAAAGAAGTCCGCGCCTGGACCGTTCGCGTCGGGGCTACCGCGCCACAAGCCGCAGCCGTGATCCATACCGACTTCGAAAAAGGCTTCATCCGCGCCGAAGTCATCGCCTATGACGATTTCATCCAGTACAAGGGCGAAGCCGGCGCCAAGGAAGCCGGTAAATGGCGCCTGGAAGGCAAGGAATACATCGTCAAGGATGGCGACGTGATGCACTTCCGCTTCAACGTCTGACGTTTTTTTCGCTTCAGGTAACCAGAGGCGGTCAAAAGCCTTCGTTACTCCATCGCGTGGCAGCTACTCACTGCCACGCGATCTTGTTGAGCGGACGTCAGGTCAACAGATGCCCTGGATCGACCTCGGGCGCCACCCCGATCAGCCCGACTTCGGCGTCGGGAGCAAAGATCATGTCATCTTCATCAAGGTTTTCTCGCCAGTCCCCAGCAAGCGCGACCTGGAAACGGTGGCCTTGTGCATCCGCTTCCACATCCCTCAAGTAAGTGCGGTCCAGTTCGCTGTTGTAAACCATCTCCAGCGTAGTGTCCGTACCCTCTCCGAAGCCGGTATAACCCAGCGCCGATACATCGATCTTGTCGTCAACGGTAAAGCCTTCGATAAAATCGGTGAAGCTTTGGCTGTCCGTACGATAGCTGTCCTCGGTAGAGAGATAGCGGAACACATCGTCGTTTTGGTGGTTATCCGTCCACAACGAGATATCAGTTCTATCTCCGCCGTTGAGACGGTCTGCGCCCGCGCCACCGATGATGACATCAGCGCCAGCACCGCCGTTGATGCGGTCATTGCCGTCCAGGCCATAAATGATTTCCGACAAGGCAGAACCGGTAATCGTATCTTTGCCGGTCGTACCCTCGACAGTAGGTGCGGTGAACACCAGGTGGGTGCTGTCCAACTGCCCCACCAGGTTGCCATCCAAGACCAATTCAAACCGTTGTCCGGAAGCATCCGCATCATAGTTTTTGAGGTAGGTGCGACTGCCGTCTGCGCTCGCCATGACAGCCAAGGTGCCGCCGTGGCCGTCGCCAATGCCGGTGAAGCCCAGGCCAATCAGGTCGATGCGGTCCTCAGAGGCGTCGAAGTCCAGGATCCGGTCGCTGTTGTTTTGCGTGGCCGTGCGAAAACTGTCGCTCAGTTCGGTGAAGCGGAAGATATCAGCGCCAGCGCCACCTTGCAGAAGATCGCGTCCGCCGTTGCCTTGGAGCACATCATCCCCCGCCAGGCCGTGAATGATTTCGGCGGTATCGCTCCCCTGCAGGATTTCTTCCCCTGCGTATCCGTCCACATGGAGTTTTCCGTCCTGGCTGCCGAAGCCGGTATCCACACTGCCATCGGCGTTCAAACGGATGACGCTGAAATCCCCGTTGCTCGTGCCGGCAGCCAGGATCTTGCCGTCGCTTTGTACCGTCAAAGCCACAGGCGTGTCGGCCTCGAAAGTCACCGTGCCATTGGAGCCAAAGCTGGTATCGAAGGAGCCATCAGCGTTAAGCCGCGCGACAGTAGCCAAGGTATCGCCTTCGCCATGGCCCATCACGATGATCTTGCCGTCAGCTTGCACGGTGACCACCGAGTCTTCGCCAAAACCCGCGGCAGCGCTCAGGGAGAGGACACCGTCATCACCGAAACGGGTATCCAGCTGACCGTCGGGATTGAAGCGCTGCAGGATATACGTCGGATCACCCACGCCGGCAGCATTGTACGCAGCCCCGACCACAACACTTCCATCTGCCTGCACCGCAGTAGAAATCCCTCCGTTGTAGTAGGCGTCTTCGGGAATGTTGACAGTCAGCACGCCGTTGTCGCCAAAGCCATCGACGACAGTGCCGTCATTGCCGATCCTGGTCACTGTGGCCTGGTCAAACCCGCGGGCGCTGATCTGGAATGTGCCATCCATATTCGCCGTCAGGTCGATGTCCTTGAACTCGTGGCTGATGTCGACCGTAACAGCGCCGTTTTGGCCAAAGGTAGCATCGCGTGTCCCGTCGCTGTTGAAGCGCTCCACCTGTACGCTGGTGTTCAGCGCGCTGGCGACAAGCACCTTGCCATCGGGCTGCACCGCCGTCAGCTCGTAGCGCGACGCCGGGGCTATCGCGGCAGGTACGATGTCGATGCCACCTTCATGGAAGCTGGTGTCCAGGCTACCATCGGCGTTCAGCCGGACAATGGAATGGTTTTGTTCGTAACCGTAGCTTTCCTCGCCTGGCGCGCCGGGGTATCCCCATGCCAGGTACTCGGTATAGCCCCCAACCAATATCTTGCCGTCCGGTTGGATAATGATGCTCTGGTTATCATCGAACTGGCCGGTGAGGTCGACCTGGACAGTGCCCGGGCCAGTTATCACGGTATGGGTATTTGCCATCGTGCTATCGCTGGTTGCCATGGGTCAATCCTTTAACGGGTGTTGGATCCGTCACTCTAGTAGAGCAGTAAGGATTTGCACGCTGCCCCAGCGTTGACAGGAGCAGAGTTCGACCGGTGGTTTGTTGAAGCCGACGAAAAGGCGCACTTCCGCTTTAACGTCTAACTTGCACGTGGTGTTGCGGGTGATGGGGTGTATATCCGTTATTTAGGTAACGGCGGCTTATGGTTCCGCTCTTACAGCGGGTCACTTTCGAAAAGCCCGGAAGCCGGCCCAGTCGAAAGTAACCAAAGCGCTTTATGCCCCACCACTCGGCACCTCGCTTTGGCTCGGTGTGCCCTCACTCCGGCATTGCTCCGTGGGCGCGCCGCGAAGGGCCATCCATGGCCCAGCGCGGCTATCCCGGCATCCATGCCGGGATGCCCACTCCACAACGCCTGCGTTCGGCCAGCGTGGTTAACGGGGCGCCCAAGATCAACGTCCACCGCGAGGCGGCCTAGTAGCCGACCTGGCTCTCCCGGTCGTACACCCATCAGATCTGTGGGAGCAAAGCTTGCTCGCGAAGGCGGAGGGTCAGTTTGCGGTGATGTTGGATACCCACAAGAGCTTGGGCAACTCCACGGTCCTGTGGCGAGGGAGCTTGCTCCCGCTGGGTCGCGCAGCGGCCCCAAAAAAGCGATGAGCGCTGCGCACTCAAGCGGGAGCAAGCTCCCTCGCCACAAAAGCTTCCCAGCCATCACGCCATAGATTGATCAACGGTAAACGCTGTGGGCGAGCTTGCTCGCGATAGCAGTGTTCAGCCACATAGATGCCGACATGCCTCCCGCTCTGGATCTTGCTCTGGATCTTGATCTCGGCGCCCCGTTAAACCACGCTGGCCGAACGCAGGCATTGCGCAGTGGGCATCCCGGCATGGATGCCGGGATAGCCGCGCTGGGCCATGGATGGCCCTTCGCGGCGGCCCACGGAGCAATGCCGGAGTGAGGGCACACCGAGCCTAGGCGAGGTGCCGAGTGGTGGGGCAAGAGCGTTTTGGTTACTTTTGACTGGGCCGGCTTCCGGGCTCTTCAAAAGTGACCCGCTGTAAGAGCGGAACCCTAAGCCGCCGTTACCTAAATAACGGATATACACAAAAATCCAACGACACTCACAAGATCAACAACACGCAGAAAAAGCCTAAAAATCATCGGCCTTTGGAAATCACACCACTCATATATTCATTCAAATCGCGAAAATCCTTAACCCCCCAAGAAAACGGCGCCAACTTCACCCCATTCTCTTTCAAAGTCCTGGGAATCAAGTCTCCATTGGGACGAAGTATTACCGACGACACAATAACACCCGGATAAACCCTCAGCCGCTCCTTGAAAGCGACAGTCGTAAGATCAGGCGTAGGCGGATTGCTTTTATGAGCCAATGGCCCCGTCCCCTTGAGATCCGCCCCATGACACATGACACATCGCTGTAAATAGATACTTCTCCCATTGGCATTATCCGCAAAGGACAGTGACGTTTGAATGAGCGACAAAATCCCTAGCGAAGCAATGACTAACACTCTCACTATTCATGCAGCCTTGTTGTATAAATCCGATCGGCGCTATTGCTGTGGGAGCAAGCTTGCTCCCACACCTCACTAGAACAGATAGCCGATGTAAATCGCCGCACCACCACCGGCCTGCAAACCAGCGTTCACACCCGCCATGACCACCGCCCCCTTGGCCGAGCGCGCCAGTTGTCGGTTGACCGTGGTCGAAGCGATCAGGGAGGTTGCCGGGTTGGAACTCAGGGCCACCGACAACGCCAGCAACTTGGGATCGAGCCCGAACAGCAGGGCCGTGGCCGAACCGCCGATCCCCAGGCCCACGCCCACTTCGGTATACATGCAGGGGCCGGTGATGTCGTCACTACTCAGGTCGCGGTCGACCAGGGCGTCGCTGACAAACACCTTGCCAGTGCTGGGAAACGCCTCTGCCGCGCCGGCCGCAGCCACACCCTTGCCCTTGATCTGGATATTGATCTTGCCGAAGCGCGGCAGCCTGGCGCCGAACCCGACACCCACGCCAACCCCGCCATAGCGGTAGCTGACGTCTTCGCCTTGGGGCGAGCGCAGGATAATCGAGCCGCCGCTGCCCGCCACCATGACCACGGTCAGGCCACCGCCGCTGGCGGTCTGGTACTGCCAGCGACTTTCATTGACCGGCAGTGGGATGTTGTAGCTCATACGTTCAAAGTCCTTTATATGAATGAACCGCACCGCGGCCGCGTTGACGGAAAGCTTTTAGCAGGCCGACAAGGGTGAACACCAGACCGATCCCCCCCAGCCCCCCGGAAGTGCCCCACAGGGCGGTCGGGGCATCGACGATGGCGCTGCCGGCCGGCTGCTCGGGCAGGTAATGCACCCGCACTGGCTGGTCTTTCTGATAGCCGAAGATAAAGCCGCCCTGGGGATAGGAAATTTTTTCACCGCTGGCGGTGGTGAAGGCGATCTCGGGATGCGAACCACCGGCATTCAAGTGACTGACGATGCCATCGGCGGTCTGTGCCCGGGCGAGGAAGTCGCGTCGGTCGAGGGTGAGATTGACGGCAATGCCCAGCAAGCCAACGCCAATCAGCGCAAAAAGCAGGCCCAGCAGAATCGTCCCGATGCGTGACGGGGTGTCGTTAGCCATGGCTTGTCCCGGTATTCGTCCATGAAAGAAGAGGATCAGGGTAGCAAGAAACCCTGGCGATATCCTATCCCCCGTTACGTGGCTTGACTCACCAACGGCAACCTCACCACGAACTCGCTCCCCTGCCCATCCCCCGCACTCTTGCCGATCACCGTGCCGCCGTGGCTTTCGACCAGCTCGCGCACCACCGTCAGGCCGATGCCGAGGCCTGCGCCATTAAAACCGATGGCGTGAACATCCTGCACGAAAGGCTCGAAGATGAACGGCAGTGCCTTGGGCGAGATACCTATACCGGTATCGCGGATGCTTATTTCCACCGTGTCATTTTCGGCGGTAACCGACAGTACGACGGTGCCACCTGCAGGGGTGTACTTGGCCGCGTTGCCCAGCAGATTGCCGAGAATCTGCGCAAGCCGCACCGGATCGCCGTTCAACGACAAGGCGCATTCGGGCAGTTTGGCGATGAAATGCAAGTCCCTGGAGTTCATGACCGGCTTACAGACGTCCATGGCCTCGTGAATGATCTGCAGCAGATCGATCCTGTGACAATCGAGACGAAGCTTGCCGGTCTTGACGCGAGAGACGTCAAGCAAGTCTTCGACTAAACGAGACATATGCCGCACCTGGCCTTCGATCAGCTTCTGCATGCGTGGCAGTTCCTCGCTGGGCACCCGTACCAGTCGGCCGGCAATCATGCTGATGGGGGTCAGCGGATTGCGCAGTTCGTGGGCCACCAAGGCGAGCACGCTACGCTGGCGTTCCAACGCGCGTTCGGCCGAGGTTCTCAGGTGTTGGGCGCTGAGGGCGGCGATGACCAATAGCTCATTGGCTTCGCGCATATCCAGGTACAGCTGTTGTTGTTCCGCCGCCTGCGCATTTTTTGGCTTTTCCGCCTCGGACTGGGCCGACAGGATCGCCAGGACCAACTGCTGGTTGGCCTCGATCAATTGCTCTATCTGTTGCTTATCGGCGAGTTGGGCGTTGGCGTCGCGCAGTTCCTTATGCAACGCCGCCAGCACCGCCCGCGCCTCGACGGTTTTCTGGCCAAGCAGGAACAGCTCGCGAGCGACCGTAGCCATCGCTTGCTTATCCCCGCCATGGGTTTCATCCATGATCGTGACTCATCCGACGCCTTTGCCAGAAGGCCGCCGGGTGGGTCGACCTCCAAGCAATCCCTCCTGATCCGGCAACATTTCACCGATCTGCAAGCCGTTGTCGTCGATGCGATAAAGGCGTAGCTCATCGGAGTGGGCACTGGCCCGCACCTTGACCACGGCCATGATGCGCAACAAACGGCTCTGCACTTCAATGTAGCGTTGAACAATGATTGCATCGGTGAGGAAAGCCGTGCCGTAGGGGCTGAAGCGCAGATCGGTGTAGCGGTCTTCCAGTTCCGACGTCAGCAATACACTGACACCGGCGCTGGTCAACGCCGTGACCATGCGCGACAGCGACTCGCGAAAGTCCTCGCGAAAGGTTGGCGCCAGCGCCAGTTCAAAGCCCGACAACGAATCAATGACCACCCGGGTCGCTTTTAAGCGGGCAATCTCGCCCAGCAGCAAGTGCACGATTTCGTCGATGGACAGGTCCGGCGCGCGGCTGTCCACCAGCCCGACTTTTCCACATTGAATCAAGCTGGTGAGCGTGGCGTTCTGGGAATGATTGGGACGCTGTTCAAACACCGCGATCACGCCGGTTTCACCGTTGCGCGCGCCTTCGGCGAGAAACGACGCCGCCAGGATGCTTTTGCCCGAACCGGACGGCCCCGCCACCAACAAGGAATACCCGCGCGGCAGGCCACCGCCGAGCATTTCATCGAGCTGCGGTACGCCCATTGCCAGACGATTGATGGGGAATTCCAGCGGCGCTTCGACCGGATTGAGCGGCGCAGGAGCAAAGACCTTGATCCCCGATGAGGCGATACGGAAGGTATGCAGGCCCGGCAATGTCGGCTGGCCGCGCATCTTCATGATTTCCATCTTGCGCACCATGGAGTTGCGCTGAACGCTCTGGCGCAGCCAGATCAATCCATCGGCCACGGTGAAAATCGGGTTGGTATCGGTTTCAGTGAAGTACTCGCCGATCAGGAACGTCGTGGCCTGCCAGGTGGTCATCAACATGCCCAGTTGCTGGACGAACTGCGGCAAGTTGTTATTCGGGTTGTCCTGGGTCTGGCTGGCCAGCACCACCGAACGGAACGAGTCAACGAACACCAGCGCCGGGGAGTGAGCCTCCACCTCGCTGACAATGCGCCGCAGCACTTCGTCCAGATCCCCGGCCAGGGTGTCGTCGGCCAGGTTGACGTAGCGGATCGACTGATTGATCGCGTCGCTGTCGAAGAAGTCGAACTGCTGCTGATAGCGCAGCATCTTCAGTGGCGGTTCGCCCAGCACGGTAAAAAACAGCGCGGGACGCTCGGGCGTCGCCAGGGCAAACATCATCTGGTGCGCGAGGGTGGTCTTGCCGCAGCCGGGCGGGCCGGCGATCAGGTTGAACGAAAACTCCGGCAACCCTCCACCCAAGACCTCGTCCAGACCTGGCACGCCGGTGGCCAAGCGGTTGATAGTCACTTTGGTGCTCATGGCGAATTTTCCTGCGAGGGGGTGTCGCTCAAGGAAGGTTCCCACACGCCACGAAGCAAACGTGCGGTGAGCGAAGGCCCGATCAACGTGGTCAGCAACTCGTAGAAGATAGTCAGCAACATTTCGCCGAAAAACAGCGCATCGGCTTCGCTTTGCTCAACGAGTACGGATTTAAGCGCCGTCAGAACCAGGCCGGGCTGCACCTTGTCGCAGGTACTGGTCAGGCGCGGATGGGTAGCCCCACACAGATGCAGGCTGCGGCGATAAAGCGCGGCAACCCCTTGCTGGCCAATGACGGGGGTGAGGGCCGCCTCTATATCCTGCAAAATCGAGATGATCGCGTGGGCGGTCCTGGCAATATCAGCGTTGGGGCCAACGCGGTGCGCCAGAGAAGCTACGATCTGGCGGCTCTCTTCGCTTAGCGTGGACATAGCTAACTGGTATCCGATGGGCATGTCTCGATACTACACCCTCTCAGGTGTTATCGAGCCACCATTGCATGAAGCAATGCAATTGCACGTAATTAAGAGCTGAATTGAATCCGTGGCGAGGGTGTTTGCCCCCTCGCCACAGTGGTTCCAGGCAGGATAACCCATTAACCTCTCTTGACTTTGAAGCGTCCTAACACCCGCTGCATCAGCGAGGCTCGCTCCGAAAGGTCCTTGGCCGCCACTGCGCACTCTTGCGAGTTCGACTGGTTTTTCTGCGTCACTTCGTCGATCTGCTCAAGCCCGATACTGGCCTGCTGCAAGCCTGAAGCCTGCTCGCTGGAGGCCTGGTAGATCAGCGAAACCAGGCTCGACACCGCGCCGGTTCCACTGACGATGTTCTTCAGCGATTCGGCGGTCCGACCGGCGATGATCATGCCGCGCTGGGTCTTGCTCGAGGAATCGGCGATCAGCGCGGCGGTCTGCTGGGCGGCCTCGGCACTGCGGGCAGCCAGGCTACGCACTTCATCGGCCACCACGGCAAAACCGCGCCCCAGTTCACCAGCCCGGGCAGCTTCGATCGCCGCGTTCAAGGCCAGCAGGTTGGTTTGTGCGGCAATGTTGTCGATGGTGGTAATGATCGCGGTGATGTCCTTGCCCGAGTTGTCGATTTCGGCCATGGCGGCAATCAGTTCGCTCATCAATTTGTCGCTTTCCCCGGCATCGGCCCGCGAGGCCTGGGATTGCTCATCGGCTTTCTTGGCGTTGGCGGCGTTGTCCCGGGTCTGGGCGGCCATCTGCGTCATCACCGCACTGATTTCGGTGATGGACGAGGCGGAATTGGAGGCCCCGTCGGAGAGCGACTGACTCAAGTCGGTGACCTGAGCCGAGCTGCCGGTGATCTGGGTGGCGCTGATTTGAACCTCGGAAATCAGCTGGTTCAGGTTGCTGACCATCTTCTCCAATGACTTGCCAAGGGTGTCATGGGGCGACGACAAGCGGACCTCCAGGTCCAGGTCACCTTCGGAAATCCGTTCGGCCACCCGCACCTGCCGTTGCAGGCTTTCGGACATGTCGTTGAGGGCCGCAGACAACTGCCCGACTTCGTCTTCGGATTTCTGCACCAGGCGACGAGAAAAATCTCCCAGGCTGATGGTGGCGGCCAAGGCGGCGGCTTCGCGAATCGGCCCAACGATTTTTGCCGCGGCGTACCACAGGGCAGCCAGGGCCAACAACGAAATGACCAACCCCACCGATACCTGCCAGATGCTGTTGTTGAGGCTGCGCGCCTGCAGTTCTTGCTCCAGGGCGATGGCCTGGCTCATGACCACAGCCTTGGGCAGGCGAATCAACACCGCCCAGGGCTTGCCCGTGCGACCGAGCGCAATGGGCATCAGCACTTCGATGTTCTGTGTTTGCGCATTGAGCAGGCCATCACCCCGACCGGCCTGGATATCACGGAGCACTTTTTCCCAGGAGTCAGGCAACAAGGCCTTGATCGGCTGGCCAATCAGGTCGGTCCGCTGGCTGTCCGCGACCACCAAGCCCTGGTTACTCAAAATCGAAACCGTGCCTTTGCCGCCATAGAGATCGGCAGACATCTGTTCGCTGAGCTTCTGGATAAACGCGATATCGAAGTCAGCCCCGACCACACCGTAGAACTTGCCGTTGGACACGATGGGCACCGACAAGGTGGTCAGCCAGACGTTTTTCCCTTGGACCACATAAGGAATGGGGTCCAGCACGCTTTCTTTGAGGGTGTCGCGCGGGCCGCTGTACCAGCCACCCTTGGGCACACCGTTGGGGTGACGGTCCGGGGAGTCATACTCGACCAATGGCTGCACCGCGACATGACCATCGGCGCTGCGCGTCCAGTAAGGCGTGAAACGCCCGGTCAGCGGGTTATTGCCATCTTCTGCATTGCGAAACGCCGTATCCTGCCCGTCCAACGCATTCGGTTCCCAGCAGGAATAGGTGCCGTTGAAGTCCGGATTATCCTTGAGGACGCTGAGCAGTACGCTGTTGATTTGCTCACGGCCCAATACCAGCGGACTTTGCGAGGCCTTGCTGGCGGCAAAGGCATTGGCCATGGTGCGGGCCGCATCCAGCGCATTCTGCAACTTGGCCTGGATGGCGTTGGCCCGGGACTCGGCCAGGTTCTGGATTTCCCGGATGGTTGATTTTTCAACCAGGGCGCTGACTTCGGTCGCGACATATTGCTCATTGGCCCGGGCACTAAAGAGCCCGTAGACAATCAGGCTGATGGATGAAACAAACAGGCATACGCCTGCCGTGACACAAATACGTGCCTGCAATGACTTGAACTTCATATCCTTCCCCGCCTGATTCTATATATGGCCAACGTCAAAGACGGCAGTCTCTGACGTGTGCACGACACGGCAATAACAATCGATCACGGCTGCTACGCGCTCACAAGGCAAACACCTTGCAAGCACTTGGCGATACAGCACTTATAGGCACTTCAGCGTGGCAGGTGGGGGCGCAAACTCACCTCTGTCCGCCCGCAAGAGCAGTAGAGGTCATCAAATCAAGAGCCGAAGGCCTTATGTCCGGGACAATAAGGGCGATAGGTGGAAAGAATGTGAAAGCCTGCTTTTCCAGTCACCACAGGGGTCACCCTTGAATAATGCCGCAGATTCCATTCCAGCCATTAACCACAACAGCAAATTAACACGACCGACTTTTGTACAAACACCGACTTAAGGCTTGTACAAACCTGTACTTTGGTCGCAACCCGACTGTACTCATCAAGTAGCGACCAAAACTTACAGTGTTTCAACGGGAGGACTGAATCACTTAGGGCCCACGTCGCAGCTTCGTTTCGGGGCCTGGATGCCTGAACACCCAAAACCCATGTGGGAGCGAGCCTGCTCGCGAAGGCGATCGCTCAGCTACACAGATGTTTCTCGCCTCAGGCCTTTCGAGTCCTCGGCAAGAAAATCGCCAACACCCCGAACAGCGGCAGGAACGAGCACAACCAGTACACATACTCGATGCCCCGGATGTCCGCCAGGTGCCCCAGCAGCGCGGCGCCAATCCCGCCGAAACCGAACATCAACCCGAAGAACACGCCGGCGATCATCCCGACATTGCCCGGCACCAGTTCCTGGGCATACACCACGATGGCCGAGAACGCCGAGGCCAGGATGAAGCCGATGACCACGCTGAGGATGCTGGTCCACAACAGGTCGACGTGAGGCAGGATCAAGGTGAACGGTGCCACACCGAGGATCGAGAACCAGATCACCGCTTTGCGCCCGATCCTGTCGCCAATCGGTCCGCCAAAGAAAGTCCCCGCCGCTACGGCCCCGAGAAACAGGAACAGGTGCAACTGCGAAGAAGCCACCGACAGGTCGAACTTCTCGATCAGATAGAACGTGAAGTAGCTGGTGAAACTGGCCATGTAGAAATACTTGGAAAACACCAGCAGCCCCAGCACCACCAGCGCACTCAGGACCCGTCCCTTGGATAAGCCATGCGTGGCCGCTTGGCCTTGCTTGAGCTTGAACAGGTTCAGGTGGTTGGCGTACCAACGGCTGATGCGGTACAGCACATACAGCGCAAACAATGCGAACAACCCGAACCAGGCCACATTGCCTTGCCCGTAGGGAATGATGATTGCCGCCGCCAGCAGCGGGCCAAAGGCAGAGCCGGCGTTACCGCCCACCTGGAACGTCGATTGCGCCAGCCCGTAGCGGCCGCCCGAGGCCAATCGCGCCACCCGCGACGCTTCCGGGTGAAAGGTCGACGAGCCGATGCCGATCAACGCCGCCGCCAACAGGATCAAGGCAAAACTGCCAACCATGGACATCATCACAATGCCGATCAGCGTGCACACCGTCCCGGCCGGCAACAGCCAGGGCTTGGGATGCCGGTCAGTGTGATAGCCGACCCAAGGCTGCAACACAGAGGCGGTCAACTGGAACGTCAGCGTGATCAAGCCAACCTGAGTGAACGTCAGGCCATAGCTGTCCTTGAGCATCGGATAAATCGAGGGCAGCACGGCCTGGATCAAATCGTTGATCAGGTGCGCCAGCGCCACGGCGCCAATGATCCGCATGACCAATGGGCTGCTTTGCGCAGTGGCGGCAACAGGGGGGATCTCGGCCTGGGTATTGCTGATAGCCATGGGAGTTTCCATAGGACAGAGGGTTGCACACGGGCAGGTGCGTCAATGTGCCATTTTTCGGTGCAGCAAGGCTATCCCCTTAGCTAGCTATCGACCTCGAAAAATTGTCGAAATCCAAGGTGATAGCCCAACGCCATGGTCTGAATCTTGCCTTGTTAATGGCCTACAACGCGGCTCCTTACAAAGGGGACCGAGAATGGGAAGTTTCGCTACAGAGCTGGCCTACCGAGCCGATTTGGACAAACTTTCGAAGCCTTTTAAAAGGGCACCTGTTTCGGCACTTGTGTAGAAAGCGCACAAAAACAGTGCAAGGGTGTTCAGGGGAGTATGGGCATGCAGGCTTTTTTATCACCGGGAATCAGGTTGTTGGGGCATTTCGGCTTCGCCCGCAAATTCCAGCTGCTGTTTCTGCTTTTTATCCTGCCGCTCATGGGCAGCCTGTGGCTCATCGGCCAGGACTATCGCGACAAACTCAGCCTGATTTCCGGGGAACGCGCCGGGGTGCGCCAATTGCTGGCCCTGGATAACCTGGACAATCTGCTGACCGCCCAGCGCAACCGCGCGGCGCGCTGGCGTGCCACCGAAACCAATCGGCAGCCGACACCCGCAACGCTGGCCGCCATGGCGGCATACGATGCAGTGCAACCGGCCCTTACCCAGGCCGCCACGGATCTGGGCAACACCCTGCAAACCGAAGGAGCCGAAGCCGATACCCTCGCGCGCTATCAAGCCCTGCAAACCAGCCTCAACGGTCTGGATTCGAAAAGCCTGGGCAGCGTGGGCTGGTGGCCGGATGGCTACGACCGCTTCACCGCCGCCCTCAGCGCCCTGCAAGCCTTGCGCGAGCAGATGGTCATGGACAACCGCCTGACACTCGCCTCCTGGTTGGAGACGTATTTGCTGACGCAGATTTCCACCCAGCAGACGCCGGACCTGATCGAACGGGTCGGTCGCCTGGCCAGCGTTGGACAGGCCTCCGTGGTATCAGGTCAGTTCACGTTGCAGAGTCGCTTGCAACTGCGGGACCTGCGCAGCCGTATCGGCGACGCCCGGGACCAACTGGTCAAGACCGGAGCGCTGCTGGAAACCCGCCTGCCCAGCGATCTGCAAACCTGGGCCGGACAATACCAGGGCAGCCTCAAGCACCTGGATGCCGGCCTGAAAGTGTTGGATGACGGCGTGTTCGGCGGTTCCATCAATCTCAAGCCCGAAGACTTCGAGAAACACATGGACGCCCTCCTCGCCGACCTGGCGACCCTGCGGCAACAGTCACTGGTGGCACTGGATACGCGACTGGACCATTACCACGGTTCGGCGATTCGCCAGTTCACCCTGGTAGCGCTGGTACTGGGCTGCCTGCTGCTGGCGGCGCTGTACCTTTTTGTTTGCCTGCAAGCGTCGATCCGGCGCAGCGCCAGCGGCATCACCCTGCTGGCCGAAGCCCTGCGCGACGGCAATCTCAGCCTGCAAGTGCCGGTAGAGGGGCGCGATGAACTGGCGGCCATCAGCACCGCCCTCAACGTCGCCGTGGTGCAGTTGCGCAACAGCCTGCTGGGGGTGGACCACGAGACATTGCAATTGAGCAATGCCGTGCGCACCCTCAATACCCACTCCAGCGGCGCGTTGGGAGAAGTCGAGGCCCAGCAGCTGCAGATCAGCCAGATCGCTGCCGCCGCGACACAACTGGCCGCCACCTCCCAGGGTGTGGCGAAGAGTTGTGAACAGGCTTCCGATAGCGCCCAGCAGACCCGCCGCATCGCCACCGACAGCAGCCGCGACAGCCAACGCACCACGGCGAGCATCCAGCAGCTCAACCAGCGCCTCAACGAAACCGCCGCCGCACTGGGACGGGTCAGCGAACAGGGGCAACAGATCCAACTGGTGGTCGATACCATTCGTGGCGTGGCCGAGCAGACCAATCTTTTGGCCCTCAATGCCGCCATCGAAGCCGCTCGTGCCGGGGAACAGGGCCGTGGTTTCGCGGTGGTGGCCGACGAGGTACGCAGCCTGTCGCAACGCACCCAATCCTCCACGCAACAGATTGCCGCCACCGTCGACAGCCTGCGCGCCACGGTCAACGAAGCCGTCAGCCTGATGGAAGCCGCCTGCGGCCAGGCCCAGACCGACGCCCAAGCAGTCACCGGCCTTGGCGAACGGCTGGGAGAAATTGCCAGCGCAGTGCAAAGCGTCACCGACACCCTGGCGCAAATCGCCACCGCCGTGGATGAACAAGCCAGCACCGCTGACGAGGTCAGCGGCAATATCCAGCAGGTCGACCAGGCAGCGATGCGTTTGCTCGAAGGTGCAAGGGCCGTGAACCTGGCGGCGGATACCTTGAGCCAGGGCAGCCAGGCCTTGAGCGCCAACACAGGGAGATTTCAGCTCGGTTGATAGCGATTTGCGGCGAGGATTGTTAAGCGGTTGAAAGCGCAGAGAAATATTTCAGATTTACGCTTGACACATCTTCGTTACCGGCGAATAATGCGCGCCACTTGGCTACATAGCTCAGTTGGTTAGAGCATAGCATTCATAATGCTGGGGTCCGGGGTTCAAGTCCCTGTGTAGCCACCAAGTACCGATCCATAGATGTCTACAGCAGTCTATGAATCACCTCAAGAAGCCCGCCTAGTGCGGGCTTTCTTGTTTCTGGCTGTCCACCTCTATCTACCCCTATCCTTCCCCACCGTGTATGCCCACGTGTATGCTTCAGAACTAATTGAACTGGAGGCATACACGGATGAAACGCGCCGATATCAAGCGACGCCCTCTCGCTGATACAACACTTTCCAGCCTGGAGCCTGAGGCCGGGGCATACCGCGAACTAGACAGCCCTGGGCTGTATTTCAGGGTCAAACCAAACGGCCAGAAATCTTGGGAATTACGCTACAAGAAACCGGACGGCAAATGGTCTTGGCTAGGTCTCGGCGGCTATCCAGAAGTAAGCGGCGCCTTCGCTCGGCAGAAAGCGGCAGAGCTGCGAGCTGACGCCTCAGAGGGCAAGAACCCAATCATCTCCAAGAAGGCTCGTCAGGCGGCTGACATTGACGCAGCCAATGACACATTTGAAGCACTAGCCAGGGAATGGCATACGTCTCGCCTCAGCGGCTGGGATGCTGGGACTGCCAAAAGGATACTCGGCGCACTCGAACGCCACGTGTTCCCCTCGCTAGGTAAACGCCCCTATACCTCGATCATGTCTATGGAGTGGATGGAACTATTGAGAGGACTTGAGCGCCAGGGGATTTTGGAACAGATGAGCCGCGTGAGGGCTTACTGCAAAGATATCTATGACCTGGCTCGCGTAACCGGCAGAGCCGTCAACAATCCCTTGGAGGGCGTGCATAAGTTTCTGTCATCGGGAAAGGCAGAGAACTACGCTCATGTCTCACCTGACGAGCTCCCTCAGTTACTCAGAGCGATACGTTCCTATCCGCATGCCAAAGATGTTCAGCTTGGCCTGCGGCTGTTGACCCTGATGGCAGTCCGTCCCAGCGAACTTCGCGAAGCTCATTGGTTGGAGTTCGACTTCGACAAAAAACTGTGGACAGTGCCTGTCGAACGCAAGGGACGTAAAAAAGGCCGCGAACATCTGGTGCCGCTATGCACTCAGGCCGTAGATGCCCTTTTGGAGCTTCGGCAACTTACCGGGGCATACCCTCTTCTGTTTCCAGGAAGAAGTGATCGCACCAAACCCCGAAGCGACACCGTATTTCTCATGGCGCTCAGGCGCCTTGGTTACGAAGGCCGCCAGACCGGTCATGGCTTCCGCCACATCGCCAGCACCATCCTCAATGAGCATGGTTACCCCGCTGACCATATCGAGGCCCAACTCAGTCACAAGGCACAAGGTGTCCGAGGGATTTACAACAAAGCCCAGTACCTTGAACAGCGCACAAAGATGATGCAGTGGTATGCGGATCATCTTGATGCACTTGAAGCCGGAAATGTTATTCAAGGTCAGTTCGGTAAGGCTGTATGAGCACCTACCATACCCCCGAGAAAATCCATGTTACGGGTGTTACTCGTGTAACTAACCCCGCCAGACGCCCATTTTCATTGGCTCTCACGCCTGTTACACGCCCGCGCAAACATCCGTACACCGCGTGTGACACTGCCTCAATGTGTAACGCGTCTATCCCCCCTAACTCACTGCGGGCTGACGTTAGACGTGTCTGGTCATCGAGCGACTCACGCTGGTTTCACTTGCGGCACACAGGGCGCGGGATGAAGCGCGACACAACGCCTGAGGCGCTCGGCCATGGCTGATCATCAATTACTAGTAGATTCCGCATTTACCTCGGGGCTAATGAGTTTTCTCTCGGCACAGCCGCTATACGAGCTCTGCCGTGAACAGATTCATGACGTGTGCTATTTGATCGAACAATGCTGCCTTCGCGTTCGCGACGACAGCAACGACTTCGATCCCAGCAGTCTCTGCATCAAGACGACAATGCATGAAGAGGCAATTTTTCAGTATGCCTCCACCGATACCAGAGCACGTCTCGCCCACTGGGTTCGTCAATACGGCGAGTGTGGTACGGCTTCGGATCGCGATGCCCACGCAGCCTACATCATGGCTTGTGCTGTGAAGGCGCTGGGGGAGCTAAACGACTGGATGCAGACAACAGATCAAAAGGCTTGGTCTCATCTTTCAGAGCCTCCGACCGACTGGCCGAGGGAACTCTACTGTCAGTTTGTAGAGATACAGGCCAATCCAGATGAGCGCATTGAAGCGCTCGATCAGTACGTCCTTCACCTGGAGCCCATCATATCCCTGCCCTGCTTGATTGATGATGAACTGACGCCCGTCGCTGATCGAGCGAGCAAGAATGCGACTCGCAAAAAAGGCGGCATCATCAGCGGTATGGAGCGTAGCAAGGACACCAGTGCCCGAGATGCTGCAATTGTTAAGCAAGGCATGCACTACCTGGCGAAAGGCATGCCGGAGCGAAACATCCCAACCGCCGTGCATGCTTGGCTGGAACGTGAAGTTGCTAGACCGCTAAAACAGCGTCCCGAGTGGATCGCCCTCGAAACGGAAAAGGCACTCACGCGCAAAAGCGTAGAGGCCATTCTCAAACGCAATTTCGTTCTGTAACTGAAATTTCAATTGGAAGTGAACTGCTCACCGCACTTCACCGCCTAGATCATTGCTCTCGTCAGTCCAAACCAATCGAGAGCAATACCTATGAGTACCTCAATTACCGGCCTTTCCCGCAAGGCTCCTGCAAATTCCCCCTCGCTGTTTGATGCCACCTCGACGTTGATCCGCATGCGCGAAGTCGAAGGCATCGTGGGGATGAAGCGGTCCACCATCTACAAGCTGATGCAGCGTCCTGACTGTGGCTTTCCTCAGCCCGTCAAACTGAGCAACAGCAATGCTCGCGGTGCGCCGGTCGCCTGGGTTTTGTCTGAAGTCCAACAATGGGCACGCAGCCGCATTGAGGCTCGTGATCAGGTGGCCGCATGAGCCGCAAGATCGCCAACGAAGCCCTGATGCACCCGTTCTCTATTCTTCGTCAGATCGGCTTCCCGCCTCGCCTCATGCAACGCCTGGAGCGCTACCGCAGCCAGCAGGACAAACAAGGTCGTGTGGTCGCCGTGCTCTGTTGGGCCGACGGTACCTGGTGCGCATTGTCAGTTCCCTGCGAAGCGCCTCGAGCAATCATCGTTGACGAAGGCCAACAAATCGACGCCTACGAAGATGCACGCGCCTGCCTAGATGGCGACCTCTTACCCTTTGTTTCCCTGCGCTGGGAAGTCAATGCCTGAAACGAAAACGCCTCCGGGGGCGATCCGGAGGCGTTGAGGTAAATCTACATGCCCGAACAATTTATGCCACACCCAAAAATTCCGCAAGCCACCCGCGCAGTTGCGCTTTCGAAAAACGGACGTTACTCTTTGGTCGTCGCTGCAAATTCAGCGACCGGGTTTGGCGACCCGGATAGAAAAGGCGCACAGGCGCCCCCATTACGATTGCAGGCGCTTTTTTTATGCCCGCATTCCTATTTTATGGTGGCTGTGCGTGGGAGACCTTCGGGTCTGCCGGGTCCCTTTTCCCCGGTTCGCCAACCTGCGCACAGCTGCCACCCTAATTCGTTTGGCGACGATCCGTGGCAGCTCCTACACAGAAAAGGAGCTACACCCTATGCACGCCCTCAGCTCGTCCAAAATTCGCGCCGCTGCACACCGTGCAATGGCTCTCGCCGCTCTACACGCCAACTCCAGCCTCGCTACTCGTCTTGCCCGTTACAACGCCCATATGGTCAAAGCTCGCGCTCTCGAAGCCGCAGGCGGTGCCCAATGAACGGCTCCCTCAGCTTCGCCTTGCCTGAAGACCTGCTCTGCGTCAGCAAAGACATCGAAAAGGGTGTCCCTGTTGATGCAATCACCTGTGCAATCAGCCGCGCAGAATCCGTACTGATGTTGCTTGAGGACCATTTCGAAAGCGAAAGCGACAGACCACGCCTAGCCAATCACGTCCTGGCCGCTGTTATTTGGGATGTCCGGGGCACCCTGGGACTGATCAAAACCCTGACCCTTCACGGTGACACCACGTCTGTTCCGATGGATCAGAAAGGCGGTGCCCTATGAGCGCTCACACCACACTAGGCCGAGCGTCGTTTTTCAATAAAACCTCCGGCCGGGGCGTGTTTCGGGTGAATGCGGGCATTCCCATTGAGGACGCACTCGAAACGGTTTCGCTCCTTCAGCACTACGCCAATCAACTCTCCCTCGATGCCGCCATGAGCGATAAGGGCGAGCGCTACAGCTGGTGCGCGCTTTACCTGGGCGAAATGGCAAAAGCCCTGATCGATGACGTGAACGATGCGATGTTTATGCCGGGGGCCGATACATGACCCAGCGCATGAATAACCCAACAAAACGCCCCAGCTTCGCCGACGTGAAAAGTGCCGCACTCAAGGACATTGATCGCGTGCTGTCTCACTGGCTGCCCAATGGCAAACGGGTCGACGGCGGCAAGGAATACACCGCTCCCAATCCGACCCGCACGGACAAACGAGCCGGATCGCTTAAGGTCAACTTGAGCAAGGGCACCTGGGCGGATTTTGCTACCGGTGACAAGGGCGGCGACCTGATCGACCTGGTGCGCTACCTCGACGGAGGCACAGACGTCGAAGCCTGTAACAAGCTGGCGGACCTGCTGCACGTATCGCCAGGCGCCGCGCAATCAAAGCCCACACCGAGCAAAAGCAAAGTACCGGAATGGATCGCCATCCAGCCGATCCCGGTCGAGGCCATGAACAAGTGCCCGGCCAAGCACCGGCAACACGGTGCGCCCTCCAAGGTGTGGATCTATCGCGATGCCCAAGGCCAGTCCCTCATGGCGCTTTATCGCTTCGACCTTGGGCCGGACGAAGACGGCAAGCCAAGGAAAGTCTTTGCACCGTTGACCTGGTGCCAACGCGCCGACGGTCAAACTACTCAATGGCGTTGGCAAGGTCTGCCCGATCCGCGACCCCTTCTGCGCCTGGACGAACTATCGCAACGGCTCGATGCCCCCGTCGTACTGTGCGAAGGCGAGAAAGCCGCCGATGCCGCTGCCGAGTTGATGCCGGGCCATGTGGCGACCTGCTGGCCGAACGGTTCCAACTCTTGGCACAAGGCCGACCTGACACCGCTCAAAGGACGGTCTGTCTTGTTGTGGCCGGACAACGATTCCAGCGGTCAGAGCTGCATGGACGCCGTCGCGGAAAAGCTGCGTGACATCGGCGCCGCCTCAGTGCAAGCAATCGCCCTGGACATCTTCAAACGCAAGCCCACGCTCAAGAATGGCAAACCGACCTTTGCCAAAAGTGGTCAATGGGATGATGGCGATGATGCAGCCGACGCACTCGCCAAGGGCTGGACATCGGCCCACCTCGCCGAACTGGAGCGCACTGGCGAGCTGTTTGGCTCGGCACCCGCCCCCGCTCCGGCCGGAGAGATCGAAACAAAGGCACCACCAAAAACAAAGCGCCCCGCCAAATCAAAAAACGACCTGCTGCCCGGCGGTTTTCGCCTGACGCCGGAAGGCGTGTTTTATTCCGGCGACGACGGCGAAGCGCGGCCTGTGTGTTCGCCCCTGGAGATCCTCGCACGCACCCGTGACGACAAGGGGCATAACTGGGGCTTGCTGGTCGAGTTCGACGACCCCGACGGTCAGAAGAAACGCTGGAACATTCCAGCCCGCACCATGACCGGCGACTTTGGCAAGGACGTACTCGGCCCACTTGTGGACATGGGTCTGCGTCTGGCGGGCAGCCGCTCAGGACGCAACGCACGCAACGACCTGCAAAGCTACTTGCAGGGTTTTGACAGTGCGCAACGGGCTCGACTGGTCACCCGTCTCGGCTGGCACGGGAATGCCTTCCTATTGCCCGAACGCCAGATCGGCTCGCATGACGAACATCTGCACTTCTATGAGGCTGGGGCACAACTCCCACCGATCAGCGAGTCCGGCACGCTGGAGCAGTGGCAAGAGCAAATCGGCGCATTGTGCGTTGGCAACCATCGTTTGGCGTTCGTCGTCAGTGTGGCTTTTGCTGGACCATTGCTGAACATGCTCGGTCACGAGTCGGGCGGGTTTCACCTCTACGGTGACAGCTCCGGTGGCAAGACCACCCACCTTCAAGTCGCCGCCTCCGTCTATGGCGGGCCGCGCGTAGTACGTTCCTGGCGCTCGACAGATAACGCCCTGGAATCCATCGCCGCCGCGCACTCGGACGGGCTCCTGGTGCTGGATGAAATCGGTATGTGCGACCCGCGCATCATCGGCGAAACGGTCTACATGCTCGGCAATGGCACCGGCAAGGCTCGCGCCAATGATCGAGGACAAGCGGGCCGACAGGTGCAGGAGTGGCGCTTGTTGTTTCTCTCGACCGGCGAGAAGACTTTGGCGCAGCACATGGCCGAAGCCAACAAGGAGTTAAAAGCCGGTATGGAGGTACGCATGCTGGCCGTACCAGCGGATGCCAGCAAAGGCCTCGGCATGTTCGATGTACTGAGTGGTTTCGACGACGCAGCGGCCCTCTCTGACGCGCTCAAGGCTCGGGTTGCCAAATACTACGGCACGCCTCTGACTGCGTTCCTGGCGGCCCTTTGCGAGCCCGGCAAGATGCATGGATGGTCAACCATCCTCCGCCGGACTCTGGAAGGCTTCGTCGCCAAGGCTCTCCCCGCTTCGGCCAGTGGGCAGGCGCACCGAGCTGCTGCACGCTTTGGCTTGGCCGCCGCAGCCGGAGAGCTGGCGACCGCTCTCGGCATTACCGGCTGGCCCGACGGCACCGCGACCACAGCGGCACGTGTGTGCCTGAGCGCGTGGCTGAATGAGCGTGGCGGTGCCGGAAACCTTGAAGGTGATGCGATCTTGGCCCGCCTCCGCCAGATCATCGAGCGCTTTGGCGAAAGTCGCTTCACCCGCTGGGAGACCGCCGCTGCGAAGATCGATGAGCACGGGCCACGCACCATCGACCGACTGGGCTTTCGCAAAACCCTGGAGCACGGCATGGGCGACACCATGCACACCACCCACACCTACTACGTGCTGCCCGAGGCGTGGCGATCCGAGATATTCCGGGGCATGAACATCAACGCCGTGAACAAGGAACTGCTGCACCGGGGTGTGCTGGAACCTGGTAGCGATGGCAAGGCATCGAGCTTGGTTCGATTACCCGGCCTGGGCCCGCAACGCTGCTACATCGTGAAGACGATACCGGGAACGGATGAGAGCGAGGCTCGGGCTGCCTGACGGCCTCCCTACTGATCGAGGTAGCGCCGGCTCATTCCCGGCCTCGCCAGCCGCTCAACCCAACCCAACCCAAACGAATTGCACAGAGACAAGACAATGAATGAACTCAAAGAACTGACAGATCGCCGCGAACAATTAATCCTCGAAATGAAAAATGTCAAAACCGAAATGCTTCCGTTCAAGACTGCGCTGGAAAGCGCCGAGGTCATTGACCAACGCAGGAAACAAGAAGTACAGCATCAGTATGAAGAGCGAAAAAGGAAGTTTGATTCTCTGGACTTTGAGATCTATAGGTTGAATCAAAAAATCCATCGTCGTGAAAAGCTCGCGAATCACGAAACCCTGATGGCGGGCTACGTTGATGCAATGGCGACTTGGAAAGCCGACGAGCAGGAACTCAACGAAAAACGCCAGAGCCTTAGCACCCGGCTGAACCAGATTCGCCAGCAAGCGACAGATGAAATGGCAAAGGCTCGCCAAGCTGAGACAGAAGCGGCGACGGCCTATGCCCAAGCCGTAGCTTGGGGCGACGCCGAAGGTGAGAAGACAGCCAATGTCGACGCCCAAAAGGCCGCGAAAAACCTTACGACTGTAGCCGAGCAAAACCGTCGTCAGCAGCTGATTATCACGGCTCTGGAACAAGAGTTGACCACAGTCGACCAACACATCTCAGAAGCCCAACAAGAGCACACAAAAATTCAGAATGACTCGCTGTACCTCGCGACCTTGGTTCTCGAGGAGAGATGGAATGAAGCAGCTCAAGCGTTGCTTGATATCGGCGGAAAGCTTTGGGCGGCCCACCGCATGATTAACCGAGATCCTGTCGTCCTGAGAAAGCTGGACGTTCCAGAGCAAGGCGAGAACTTTGGCAGTTGGACCTCGCATGACCTTTCGGAGCGCGCGGGGCAGTACAGCGTGCAAGACGTGCTGGCCATGTAACGACCTGCCCACCTGAAACAGCCCACGTGTGTGGGCTGTTTAAACGATACCCAAGGATCAGCACTATGCACACTGTCATGCAGAACAGCCCCAGTCGTACCGAAACGCTGAAGGCAAGAAAAATCCATCTGAGCGCCCTGCTTAAGCTCATGGGCTCTCGCTGGGGGAAAAACACAGCAATACAAAATCTGACCGCCAACGCGATCAAAGCAGAGCTGAGCCTCATCGATCAGCATTTGAAACGCCGAAGCTAGGCTACCGTGGAGGCCTAGCCAGCCTCCGCTGCCCGCTCTATACGTAGTTGGTTGAGCCGACAGGTTTAACTGTTCAGTCACTCTCACGCATTGATTAAAGGGCTGCTTTCGGCCGATTGTGTTGAAAAAGTCAGTCCTTCCAGGCAGCCCTCGTACTGACTGCTGAAAATGCCTTTTTTGCGCGCAGCTACGCGAAATCTGGGCCCGAACCCTCTGCTCAATGTAAAGATTTCAATCTCAAGCGCGTACTTTTCTTCCGTGGAAACCGTGGCCGACTTTTTCAACACAGTCGGCCAATAGCGGCCATTCATGACTTTTACTTTTTGACGGCCGCAGGCCCTTCTCGGCTAACGGCAACAGGTTGTGAAGTGCCATCCATCGCCACCAACTGTCAGTCTTGGAAGCCTATTGTTTGAGCAACAACATTTATCGCCTGCTCCTAGCCGGATTAAACCGATAGCCACATGCGGGGTCTCGCCATTGATGTTTACTCAGGACTGAGCGCTAACAGAAGCAGACCGCAATTAAGGCCTGCTTCTGTTGATCGCTGATGAATCTCAAGGCACTAGCCAATCTCTATCAGGTCGCGCTACCTGCCTCGCATTGTTGTATGCCATGTCAAGTGTCAAACATGTAGCTGCTCTATAAAACCCAGAAAATCTTTCTGCAACTAAAGCTAAATCTGCTTTTGCTGGATCTGTCAACGTAAGCGGAAGCAAAAGCTGTATCGTACCTTGATAATACTGAGGTATCGCGGTTTTGTAGTTTCTTCGAACGCGTTCTACTGCTGAATCGATTGCTCCTTTCACGAGATTTTGCAGTCCATAAGGATTCATCGACTGCAACTCTGTAGGAAAGCGCTCAAGGTTATCAGCAATAATGTGTTCTACGTTTACTCTGAGTTCTTTTCTGGAATCGTATACCAAGCCAGAGGGATCGTCATAATAATGAGCCATATCCGGTAGTGCGGAAAACCTATTAAGATCCCACTCTCCCTTTCTACAAAACTTCCAAAAATGCCAATATGAGTCTCGGGTCGGCAACTTATTTTTTTGAAAAAGGATAAACACAGGCTCCTGCCTTTCGGTAATAAGCCCCAAATTGAAACACGCATACTCCTCATCCGGAGTGATTGCCACCTTTTTTTCCTCAGCAACTCTGCGATATGTATAAGTTAAGTAGTTTCGCAAAACTGGATGAGACGCAGATGAGGCAGTTGATCGATGCTCCCAATCTTCTTTTTCAACGATACTAGCCAGCTCTTCAATATTCTCATCGAATTTTGGCATAAATACAAAATCGCGAAAATGCTCGGGGAAATCATATGGTGCATTCTTTGGCATTTTTTCTCTCCTTGATTCTAAACAACCAAAAACCTTGATATATCTGCATTAAGCTATCGAAAGGTACACTGACCTCAGCTGAGTCTTCATGAATTTAATTTTCAACAAGATTAAATTACTCGAAGACAGTGTAAATAAGAGTACGTGCAAAAATCACAATCTCCTCAAAGCCATAAAAAAAATCATTTCGAAAAATGCAGAAGTGGAGCACTGTGGCAACAATTGCAGGAAACCATGAGAGAATTCTCAATACCATTAAAGAGCCCTTGAGCTTTCTCTCGTTAGCAGTTAACGCCTCTACAGAATCTTTTATATAGCTTCGTAAATCCTCTGGATATTGATGTGCTTTCTGCTGGTGAGCTGCAAACATTATAATACGAGAATGTTTGATCCGCTCATATTGCAATTTTTGTGCTGCTAAGGTTTCGGCTAACAAAGCAGAGGTTATTAAAATACCCAAAACCAAAATTGAGCTTTCTAAAACGTTTTCGGCTTTTGATATTGCAATAACGACAGCTAACGAGATCGGTATACCCAGAATTTTTCCACTGATATCGCTTACAACCTTTGACATTTGATCAGCTATTGTTAACTGCGCATTTGCCACTTCTTGCTTTGCTTTGTGAAAAGAAAAGCCACTAAGATAAGTTGATAGATTATTTCCATACAAAATCAAAAACTGCGACCAGGTAGAAATTAGGAACTTGAAACGCTCTTTTCCTCCAAGCTGGGCAGCCAAATACTCAATCAAGGTTGCGCGAAAAATAGATCGCTCTTTGAAGAGCTGTGGACTTTCATTCAAGTTACTCATTTGAAGGCTGTCGATTAGCTCGGTGCTTATCTCAAAATCTAGCAATTCGCGATCCAGATATGGATAAAGCGTTATGGCGCGCTCGCCTTTAGCTAGATCTTCTGCAACGAATACAAGTTTATACTCATCACTTGATTCCTTTTCATCGTGAAAATGTGCCAAATCAGCTAAATAAACGATAAGGCGACATAATGCATGAAGCGTTTTTATCCGATGATCGAGAGGTTCCTCAGAAGACAGGATATTTTCTTCGATTATGTAAAACTTAGTCGGAACTTGCGTACGAACTAAGCTCTTTGATCGAGCCATAAGCTGATCAAAACTTTTGAAAACGGGCACCGCGCCCGAAGTATCAAGTGTGAATGCAACTTCGATCGTTGACCATGATGAAGAAGAATTGAAGGCGGATGGATCTATATCCACACCGTCAACCAGTAACTCGTCAAACCGGCCAGCTTTCGAAATTATGAGTGCTTCAATTGCAGTGTTGATTTCTGGGTTAAAAGCAGAAGCTCTGAAATCAAATGCGTTAGCCGTCGCAAGAGCAGGACGACCAAGCAACCGATATGCCTCGGCAAACTTACTTACATCTACCATAGCAATTACTCTGGCTCGGCAGCATCTCGTTTATCCGCAATGGCTTGACGAATGACGTCAATAGCGCCTTCAGAAAGATTATTGATGATTAATTTTCGTTCTTGTTCAAAAAAACGAATTTCAGCATCCACCCCCTCACCTAAGGAATTCCGATCAAACTTCAGCTGCCAGTTGTCAGCCTTGTATATCACGTGAGTATACTTATCAAGTGTTACTTTGCTGATTGGAAACTCAACGGGAACTCCGACGGCTTCGCTATTTAGGTGCCCTGTAAACTCATTCGCTAAATCATCAGCTTGGCCTTCCATCTCTGCCGGAAAAAATTGACGAGCAATTGCCTCAACTTCCGAGAGCTTGACAGATTGTCCAGAATCTCGCTGACGCTCTAGATATCTCAAAACCTCATCTTTAAACTGAATTCTCTTGTCACGGAGATTTGGACGATCCCTGAAAAACTTAACGCTCTCAATGATAAGATTTTTCGTAGCCGCCGCTGAAGCGGTTCCTACTGCGCATCCAAGTGCTGTTACAAAATACCCCGCAGCAGATCGCCCTGCGCTTTGGCTCAAAAAGCTAAGATAATTTAGCTCTTGCTTCGCTTCATCATCCGCTGTGGCATGCTCTTGATATTTATTGAAATTAATACGAGCTGCGTGATACAGGCTACTAAGATCCAGCTCAATCAACTCTTCAGGCTCGAGATTTTCGTTAAGCCTCAGACCATCACGCTTTTTAAGCATTGCAATCAGCAAGAATCGCCCCTGACTGCTCTCATAGTCTACGAATAAGATATACCCCCCCGAAGAAGCAGTGGTTTTTTTCGCTGCGACATAGAGCTCCGCCATAGCTGACTCAGTAACTTCGAGAAAGGATTTTTCCGAAATAGCAATTTTTGAGTAGGCATCAAAGTCTTTCGGAAATTCACTCGCAGTTTTTTTTGCGAAAATCCCATAGTGAGTAGCGTTGTTTTTTTTGCCGTAAATTGATGTTGCGCCGATTATCAATTTGCTAACGGCTGGTTTGTCTTTATTAAGCACAACCTTGCGAATGTCGGAAGCTTGAATATCCTTAAATTGCTCTTTTACAAGCTCATGAACAACCGCGAAATTCACTTTTACGTCCATGATACTTCCTTGTCTGCATATTATAGTTTGAGGCCCTGAATCTACATCATGATATCAATGTGCCTCAAGGGATTTTTTTGACCTCACTGCTTCCACCCATAAACTGTATGCATATACAGCCAAAAAAACAATACTCCACGCTCCGATTCGATAGGTGGTGCTCGACTGCATTGCGGCTGCACACGTTCAGGCATGCGATCTGCGTCGATGTGGCTATTGTGGTTGGTGGGGGTGCGTCCACTATCTGAATTCACAGCCGAACACGCCCATTTTCCAGTGGCTGCTCTGGCCGTAAGCGGCCTCTCAGCAACGACCGCTCTCGGCCCAGGCTGTGTAAAAACATTTTCGAGCGCGACAGGTTCTCAAAACTGGACTGGAAATCGCGCATCTGCGCGAAATCCACATCTGCTGACGTGCCGATGAATTTCAGATTTAACGTAGACGCGCGCACTTCAATTTTGACGAAGCGTTTTTACACACTCTGGGCCACAAGCAGACGTTCAAATAGTGTACGACTCACTCCAAGAGTGTATTGATGTCGGAAGAAAACACAAAAATAGGGAGAGACTCATGGACAAGAACGATTCACCACGTGGTGCAGAACTCGCGAAAGTAATACGTTCCGGCTCTATAGGAGACGCAGCCAAGGAATATGTCGAGCTCGGGATAGATGCCTTGCTCGCCTCTGATGCTGCCAAATCAATCCCGGTCGTCAGCAGCATAGCGGGTATCTTCAGCGCGACATTGTCTATCAGGGATCACGTTTTTGGCGGCAAGCTTCTTCGTTTTCTTAGCCAGCTTTCCGAGATTTCAGAAAGCAAGCGAAACGAGATGCTGAGCAAACTTGGAGAAAACGACAAATTCGCTGGGAGAGTAGGTGAGACGATAATCGAAATCCTAGAAAGGATGGAGAGCGCGAAAAAGCCGGAGCTGGCAGCAAAATGTTTTGCGGCTTATGCCAGTGAAGACATTTCGTTTGAAGAGCTTAGCCGCATCTTATTTGCTCTTGAGCGCATTCCGTCCTTTGACATCGACAAAATAGGAAAATTTTCCAGGGCGAAAATCGAAGATGCTGTCGAAATGGATGAATCTGTTCTGCTTGCATTTGTGAACGCCGGTCTAGGAATGAACAATGGCGGCTTTGATGGTGGTGCCATTCTCCCGACCAAACTCTGCCAGCTTTTTCTGAAGGCCGGCTTGGTGGCATAGTCACGTAGCCGAAAGCAGTCGCTTATGAGTTACCGCTTTCGGCCAATTGCTGCCGGTCAGCACAGGCAGAAAGCGGCCAGAAGCGCGCTTAGGAAGGCCCAATTTTGCGGGTTCGGATGCCTTCGAAACCGGGGCGATTCATGGGATAGGTGCGAGCACGGGGAATACTTCTTAGGGGGCTGATGAGAAAGTGGATTGGCAACGGGGATATGAGCTTTTGCGCAAAGCGCAGGGTGATGCTTACCCTTGGACTGATTATTGAAGGAAAGCTGTGAAACGATTTTTTGTGATAGGCGTGATGCTTCTTGGAAGCACCGACCTAGTCCAGGCAGCCGAAAGAAAAAATTGGCATTCTTTGGATGAAGCCAATCGTTGTACTCGTCAAGGCTCGCCGGCCGACATGATGCGAAAAATCGCTGCCAAGGGCGTTCCGTACATCGTCAATGACAAGTTCAGGGCGAGAATTGTCCTGCTATCCTGGCAAGATCCTAGCAGGGAGAGAAACGTGTTCTATTACCCAACAAAAGCCCTCTGCCAAGAAATGGAAGCCATTTTTGCGCCCAAGATCGACTCTAAGTACGAATGATCAAGCAACCCTCGCCTCTGAGCGAACCAATGATAGATAGGAAAATCGCTATGGGGATTTTCAAAAGGCAACGAAAAAATTCCAGTCGTAGCGGTACTCCTCCAGCAGTGGCAACTTGGCCATTCTGGGCAAATTGGTGTGCGCTCGATCCGCTTGGTTATTGGGTTTTCTTTGAAAACAAGCCAACGCTTACAGCGGAAGGTTGGCTGCCCGATGGAGTGAAATGGGGGGAGCCGCGTGAAGCAACAGGCAATATTTCAGTCTCATGGACATCTCTGTTGTTTTCATCGCAGGGAGCGAGTTTAAGGGAAGATGCTCATGATTGACGATGACGGTGATTACGAACATGACAATGACTATGTGCCTGCGTACCTTACCCCGGATCAGATTCCCCAGTACGCACTGGGCGAGGCTCTGAAATCTCTGACGTTGTTCAGCACGGACATGAACCTTGTCAGTCAGGCGATGAATCTAACTATCGTTGATGAATTCGTGATGGCCCTGGAGTACGACTACCTCCGCGCCAAGTTCAACGAAACCTCCACCCCCTATGATTCGATCTTCCTCTCTGCTCAGTCGCAGATGTGGATTCTCAGCGTGTATGAGGTCATGCGGACGTGGATACAGAAAGCCAAGGGCTACGTCCACACAGCTAAGAACTCGGGGCTTAACCAGAAGCTTGAGAACCTGAAGCGCGACCGGGGCTACGTCAATTACACAGCCCTGCAAAGGGCTGATGAGGTTCAGGCTCTGATTGATGACCCCGCGCTTGTGAAGGCGCTAGAGGACGATCTGGCGCGTACCAATTTCCTTTTCATCCGCTTGGAAACCCTACGTGTAGCTTTGGCAAAGCACGAAGTCAGGAAGCGCCCAAATGCCATGATGATAGGTAGTACTGTGGGATATATGAACCGTGAATGTGGTTCGCTGGAATACCAGATGAACAGCGGCATGGTGATTCAGGGCAATATCTCACGTAGGGAGATTGCTGATGGAATCCGGGCGATTCCTGAATTCACGGTGCCAACTGCCGATGAAGTGAAAAGCTTTGACCATTTCATGCGCGGGCTATCAGATGACGAAGCATTGGAGCTTTTCAAAAGATTTGAGCAACCTTAATTTTTCAAAGGAATAAGGCGCTGGAACAAGCAGTTTTGCGTGCGCTTCGCTCGCTACCGCGAAAAAGTGAATTAGAGTAGGAAAAAGCCTGCCCACCAGCCCGCCCAGTCGCGGGCTTTGGCATTACCAAGGCGCGCTTTTTGCGCCTAAAAAAATAGGGGAAAACCATGAAGCTTTTAGATAATGCTCAAAACTTTCAAAGTGCGTTAAATCACTTCGATGATCTCGTCGAAGAATCCGAAAGCGATCAGGACGCCGAGAAACGGGCCTCATTGGCAGAGGGGTATGTCTCCGCTCTTCGTTACAACGGTTTGATTGAGCACAGTCAGTTTAAAGAGTTGACTGAGGCACGGGAAAAAGCGTTACGGGACTGGTACGACAGCGATCGTCGTAAAGCTCTTGTGGAAGCTCGAAAGCTTGAAGAAGAAAACAACCCATGGCCGATGCCGGATCGGTGTTAAGGCGTGGACATTGCATCGGCCACGAATGAAGAAAAGCAGAGACTGTATGAGCGTCTCTACGTCGCCGTCGAAGATTTGGGCCTCGCACGCCAATACGCCCAACATCTACTGAAAAAAGGGTGGCACTCAGCGCCTTGGGAGCGGCGTGGTTCTATTTACATGCAGCAATCCGCATTTGTGACAGCACTTGTTGTTAGCTATGCGAGGGCATTCACCAAAAGCTACGGATGGCCGAGTCTTCCAGAAGGCTTTTTGCCGGAAGATCACGGCGCGACAACTCTGCATAAACGGCTGATGGGCCTTCGCCATGAGGTGTATGCACATTCGGACAGCAAGCACCATAAAGTCCAGCCTTGGCGCATAGACTCTAATGCGCTCACCGATTTGCGTGGCGCACCATTCTGGCGTTTTACGAAGGATGAATGTGAACAGATAACCGAATTGATTGATGGAATTCGGAAGCGACTAATACCAAAGATAACCATCATGCGAGCCGAAATTGCTGACGCATAGGAAACGAGCGCTGCACACCAACGGCCCTTGATTTAGCCTTTTGCAATACCAGGATGCGCGTTTCGCACTAGTGAAGACTGATTGACTTGGGTTTACAGATACCCTCTAAACTCACAGGGTACAGTTTTAAGGCCCTGCCGGTGACTGAGTTGCCACTGTTTCGAAGAGAAACGGAGTGACCGCTTTTGGCCGGTAGCGGCCTGTCACACCAGCGGGCTAATCGCTGATAGCTTGCTGACGCCTAGCAAAGGGCTCGTGCCTAATTGCCAATCATTGCTGATGGCCAGGCGAGAGTTCGACAAGTATTCTTTCCTTCTTATGGGTTTACTTCAGACCTCTGAAGCGTTACACCAGCTGGCTTAGTAACACGCCTAAAAAGCTAATGTTCAAACACAGTGTTACGCCAATAAATCCAATAAATACAGTCAGTTATAGACAACCGTTACACCAGTAACGTTCGTAACACTGCTTTTCACAAGGATGCGTATTCCCCCGCTCCCCGGAAGCATCAATGCCACCAGCGAACGTCAGGAGCAGTTCCAAATTTTGCCGGGGACCCTGAGGTGTCTTTAAGACACGGGGTCGGAAACCCGCAGCATCTTGTTAGCGACTGAGTTTTCTACGTCGGTTGACAGGTTGACGTGGTTGACACCATCCCCAAGGTTGACCGGCTTCAACCGTTCGCTATCAACAACACAATGGCTCACCTTTACCGTTGCGGTAACGATCCCCTTTTTTCGTCAGGATCCTTTCAATTTCAACGTTGAAATTTCAGTAAGCTGCAATCTCTGTCGCTACCAAGATCCCGCGGGTTTCCTACCCCGTGTGCAGCGAAATCTCCCAGGGTCCCCGGCGCAATTTTGCCCACCTGGTAAACAGGGCTACTGATATGCAATGCCACTGGCTCGATGTAGATTGGCTACATGGTCAACACGGGAGGGAGAACAGCATGGAAGACCCATCTCTGCTTGCGTCTGTGCTCAAACGAATGAATGAAAATCAGCTTGCCCTGGGAGCGGCTATCGAGGAGCTCTCAAACTGGGTTGAGCAACGAGGATCTACAGAGGTCGCGCAGAACATCAGGGGGGCACTGGAAACGCTGGATAGAAACTCAGGATTTCTCACCCTGGCCCTCGCCTCCCTGGCGGCAGAAGGACGGGCCAAGGAATAACTATCTTGGCATCAGCCCTGCTTGATCGAGGTACGCCATGTCTGGTGGCGCTTTGACAGGTGGAGGGTACATGGGAAAACAGTAGCCAGAAAAAGGCAGCGTGTATGCCCACATGTATGCCTAACCGAACGAAACGATAATAAACCCTTTAGATACAGCATCTTGAGCACCCAGTTCAAATGACTGTGTACCACCAAGTACCGATTCATAGATGTCTACAGCAGTCTATGAATCACCTCAAGAAGCCCGCCTCGTGCGGGCTTTCTTGTTTCTGGCTGTTTCTTTTTGTCTCTCTTCATCCGCCCCTCGTATTCCCCACGGCATATCCCCTCCAGATACAGAGGGGATACAGGCCAATGGGTTTATGCGGTTTCCTGGAAATCCATCTCCGGTGGCTGGCGCTGAAAGCCGCCTGTCAGCACCGCCAGGTACACCACGCCAATCGCCAGCCAACTCAGGCCCAGATAAATCGCCAGGTGATCGAGGCTGACCATCAACCACACATCCGCTGCCAGACCGATAAACGGGAACAGCAAGAACAACACAAATTCACGCAACCCCTTCTTCTCAGCGCCGATCCAGTAGTGAAAGATCACCGACAGGTTCACCAGGCTGAACGCCAGGAACGCGCCGAAGTTGATGAACGAGGTTGAGGTGGTGACGTCCAGCTTCAGCGCCAGCAAAGCGACCACGGCACACAACACAATGCTATTGACCGGCGTACCAAAGCGTTCATGCAGCGTGCCGAAGAACGATTTTGGCAGCACACCATCCCGACCCATGGCGAACAACAGGCGTGAGCCGCTCGCCTGGGCCGACAGCCCCGACGCGAACTGGCCGACGATCAGGCCGATCAGGAAGATCGACACGAACAGATCACCACCAATGTTGCGGGCGATTTCATAGGCGGCCGAGTCCACGCTGTCGAACTGGAACGATGGGTGCGCGATTTGCACGAAGTACGACACGCTGACGAAGATCAATCCGCCAACCAGGGTAATCAACATGATCGCTCGCGGAATGGTACGGCGTGGGTCGCGGGTTTCTTCGGTCAAGGTGCTCACCGCGTCGAACCCGAGGAATGAATAACAGGCAATGGCCGCACCGCTCATGATCAACGGCATCTGCATGTCACCGTTGAAGAATGGCTTGACCGACCACAACGGCGTGCTCGCATCACCGCCGACGTAATGAATGCACAGCGCAACGAAGGCGATCAGCACCAGGAATTGCACCAGCATTAATACTGCGTTGACACCGTTGGCCAATTTCAGGCCGACGATGTTGATCGCGCTCGTGATGCCAATGAACACCAGCACCCAGAGCCACTGCGGCACGCTCGGGAATGCGGAATGGAGGTAGGCGGCGCCGATCAGCCAAATTGCCATGGGCAAGAACAGATAATCGAGCAACACTGCCCAACCGGCGATGAAACCGAGTTTCGGGCTGATTGCCTTGCGCACGTAGCTGTAGGCCGAACCTGCGACGGGAAATGCAGCGGCCATTCGGCCGTAGCTCATGGCGGTAAAAAACATCGCCACCAGTGCCGCCAGGTAAGCAGCCGGGACCATGCCGGAGGTGGATTGCGCGAGGATGCCGAAGGTACCGAGGACAATGATCGGTGTCATATAGGCGATGCCAAACAGCACCACCGCCCCCAGTGAAAGGGTGCGTTGCAAACGAGCCATGAGCGACTACTCCGAATTTATTAGATTTATGGCAGAGCCGAGTTCGGCGCAAATTTCGGGTGTTACGTTGTTGTTCTGGTTTTTGGCCAACAGAAATGCATGTGTTGTCAGGGTCAACGTGCGGGAATCAGCAGCTCCCGCAATCCGCAAGGGTGCTCAACGATCTCTCCCGCTATTTTCAGCCGCTGATCGTCCAGATACCGATAATCACGTCGCGCCGCCTTCAGCTGATTCAGGTCCAGTTCCACGGCAAACTGCCCCTCCTCACGCCCGGCCTCGAACAGCAACTTGCCCAGCGGGTCTACCAGGGCGCTGCCGCCGGCAAAGACCAACCCGCCATCACCCTCTTCTACCCGGTTGACCATCAGCGCAAACGCCTGGTTTTCCTGGGCACGCGCCATGACCGCGGTGCGGTGAGTCGGACCATAGGGGTCCATGTTGCCGTTGGTGACGATCAGCAGCTCGGCGCCCAATTGCGCCAAGGCTCGGGCGGTTTCCGGGAATTCGATGTCGTAACAGATCAGCAGGCCGACCCGCACGCCATTCCACTCACATGTGGCATAGCGATCTCCGGCCTCGAACACACCGCGATCCGACGCCCAGAGGTGCGTCTTGCGGTATTTCAGCGCGATGCCTTGCGGGGTGATCAGCAGCGTGGTGTTGTAGAAGCGGCCGTGGTCGTTCTCGGCCACGCCGATCACCACGGCAACGTCATGCTCGCGGGCCGCAGCAATCACCGCACTGACGGTCGGACCGTCCAGCGGTTCGGCGCTCTGGGCCACTGTCTCAAACGATGGAAAGCCCATCAGGTGAGTTTCGGGAAACACGATCAATTGCGTATCGGCCGCACAGGCGGCAATCGCCTCCAGAGCGCGTTCGAGGTTGTAAGCCGTATTGTTATCACGGCCCGCAAACTGGGCGAGTTCGATTTTCATGGGTATTCCTTGTTCTTGACCAGGCGCAAAGATTGCCCGGTCGTTGTCTGTGCGCCAGTATGCGCAGCAAGCCAACGGCCGGAAAATCACGCCGCTGGGGTAACCCGATAGGGGTAGAGGCATGACACTTTCGTTAGACGATATCGCGTGGCACCGCTCGATCGGGCAATTGATCGAGGCCTTGGACAAGCCCAATTTCTGGACGCAGCTAGTGCGTTTGCTGGACCAGTACGTCCCCTTCGACAGCTGGGTGGCGCTGCTTTTCAGTGCGGATCAGCACCCGCAAGTGTTTGCCGAATGCCCGGGCGCGCACGGCACTCCCGATCAATTGTTCCAGGATTATCTGCGCGGGTTGTATCTGCTCGATCCGTTCTACATCGCCTGTCGGGAGCAGTCGCGCAGCGGCCTGTATCGCCTGTCGGAAGTGGCACCGGAACATTTTGAGTTGACCGAATATTACCAGCGGTACTTCCGGCTGAATGTGGTGTCCGATGAAATCCAGTTCAATTGCCAGCTCGAAGACGATCGCACGCTGTGCCTGTCGTTGGGCAGCAAGCAGCGGTTCAGTGGCCAACAGATTGCCTTGCTGTCGCTGATCCAGCCTTGGATACTCGGCCTGTTACGCCAGCGCCTGCCGTACGAAATCAACGAAGTGGTGGCCCTCGCGCCAGTATCGCCGCAAGTCGATTGGCGAGTGCAACTGGAAGCGTCCGTTCAGCAACTCAAAGGCGCGCAACTGACGGCACGGGAGTTGGATGTAGGCCGCTTGATGCTCAGTGGATGCTCCAGCAAGGAAATTGCCCGCAAGCTGGAGATCTCTGTCGAAACAGTGAAAGTTCATAAAAAACATATGTATAGCAAACTGGGAATCAAGTCCCAGTCCGAGCTGTTTTCGATTTTTCTCCAAGCGCAGAACGCCTGACTTCTCCCAATCTCTCCCGCTGATTTGCGCCCCACGCCTCGCATCGCTACAGTCGATATCCATACCCCCGGCCCACGGATGGAGCGACACGTGCCTACAGACCTGAAACCGAACCTTCGTCACCTGTCAGCCGTTTCGTTACTGGCTGTCGCCCTGACACTCATCGCCTGTAAGGCCCCGCCCTCCTCCACCGCCACACCGCCCCTGCCTTCCCCGCCGGAAATCATGTCCGGCTACCGCACCGATCTGCAAACCCGCCACGCCGACAAGCACATGGCCGCCGCGGCCAACCCCTTGGCGGCCGAGGCCGGGCGGGAGATGTTGCGACGTGGCGGCTCGGCCATCGACGCGTCGATCGCGATGCAAGCGGTGCTGACGCTGGTGGAACCGCAATCTTCAGGCATCGGCGGCGGCGCGTTCATTGTGCTGTGGGATGGCAAGGCCGTGCGCACCTACGACGGTCGCGAAACGGCACCGGCCGGCGCCACTGAAAGACTTTTCCTGCAAGCCGACGGCAAACCCATGCCGTTTACCACTGCCCAGATCGGCGGCCGCTCCGTGGGTACGCCGGGGGTGTTGCGCGCCCTGGAACTGGCCCACCGCAAACACGGGCGCCTGAAATGGGCGGAGCTGTTCGAGCCGGCCATTGCGCTGGCGGAGCAGGGTTTCGCGATCTCCCCCAGGCTGCACGCCTTGATCGCGTCCGACCCGTCGTTGCCGGGCTCGCCCGACATGGCGGCGTACTTTCTCAATGCCGATGGCAGCCCGAAGGCCGTCGGCACCGTGCTGAAAAACCCGGCATTGGCAGGCGTGCTCAAGCGCATCGCCAACGAAGGTCCCGATGCGTTGTACAAAGGGCCCGTTGCCGAGGAGATCGTCGCCAAGGTGCAAGGCCACGCCAACCCCGGCAGTCTTTCGCTGAACGACCTTAAGGGCTACACCGCACGGGAGCGGCCCGCGTTGTGCACCGACTACAAGCGCTGGCAGATCTGCGGCATGCCACCACCGTCTTCAGGCGGGGTGGCCGTGGCGCAGATCCTCGGGACGTTGCAGGCCCTGGAACAGCGCGACAGCAACACGGCTCTCGCCCCCTTGAAACCCCTCAAGACCGCTAAACTCGCCGGCATTGAACCCGCCCCCGAAGCGGTGCACCTGATCGCCGAAGCCGAGCGCCTGGCCTACGCTGACCGCGCCCAATACATCGCCGACCCGAATTTTGTAGCCGTGCCGCTCAAAGGGCTGGTCGATCAAGGTTACCTTGCCAGCCGAGCCAGCCTGATCGGCCCACGCAGCATGGGCGTCGCCAAGCCTGGGACACCGCCGGGCATTCAGGTGGCCTATGCGCCGGACCGTTCGCCACTGCGCATTTCCACCTCGCAAGTGGTGGCGGTGGATGACCAGGGTGGTGCCGTCTCCATGACCACCACGGTGGAGTCGGCGTTCGGCTCGCACTTGATGGTCCAGGGTTTCATGCTCAACAATCAGATGACCGACTTTTCCTTCATCCCTGAAGAAAACGGGCAAAAAGTCGCCAACCGCGTCGAACCCGGCAAACGCCCACGCTCATCCATGGCACCGACGCTGATCTTCGATCGTCAGGGTAGACTGCTGGCCGCTGTCGGCTCCCCCGGCGGTTCGCAAATCATCGAATACGTCGCCAAGTCAGTCATTGGTCTGCTGGATTGGGACCTGGACCCGCAAACCGCCATCAACCTTCCCAACTTCGGCAGCCGTAATGGCCCCACCGAACTGGAAAAGGGGCAGTTCAGCCCGGCGTTGATCCAGGCGCTGAAAGACAAAGGCCATACGGTGAGCGAGATCGACATGAACAGCGGCACCCAGGCGATCGTCCGGGTGCGTGATGCGCAAGGGAAAACGTCTCTGGCTGGCGGCGCGGATCCGCGGCGCGAAGGTGCAGCGCTGGGGGATTGAGCACTCGCTGATCAGGTTGAGTCAGCGTGCCAGGATGTTGAATGTGTGGCCGCCATCGCGAGCAAGCTCGCTCCCACAGGAGGTGGCGGCGAACACAATATCAAGGCTATTCAGGGAGAACTGTGGGAGCGAGCTTGCTCGCTCCCACAGGGGGTTGGTGGCGAACATAATCTCAGGGCTTTCCCGGATAAAACTGTGGGAGCGAGCCTGCTCGCGATGGCGGCAGCTCGCTCAGCAGGTTTCTCAAGTCGATAGCTGGTTGGCAAACTGGCTCACTGCATCGACCACCTTCTTCGCCCCATCCTGGATCTCGACGATCACCGTCCCCGCCTCGGCGGCCAGGGCCAGGCCGTGTTCGGCCTGATGCTGGCCGTCGGTCATCAGGGCCACGGCGTTGCGGGCCATGTCCTGGTTCTGGCGGACCACGCCAACGATTTCATCGGTCGCCTGGCTGGTGCGCGATGCCAGTTGGCGCACTTCATCGGCCACCACCGCAAAGCCACGACCTTGCTCGCCGGCCCGGGCCGCTTCGATCGCGGCGTTGAGCGCCAGCAGGTTGGTCTGTTCGGCGATGCCGCTGATAGTCTTGACGATGGTACCAATCACCAGGGATTGCTCGTTCAAGGCCTCGATGCCTTCACCCGCGGTTTGCATGTGCCGGGCCAGGTCGCGCATCACCTCCACGGCCTGGGTCACCACTGTCGTGCCGCGCTGGGCAGTGTTGTCGGTCTGCTGCGAGGTGCTGTAGGCGATGCTGGCCGCCTCGGCGACGGCTTTTTCCTGGTTGACCTGGTCCGTGATGTTGGTAGCGAACTTGACGACTTTATACAGTCGGTCGTTGGCATCGACCACCGGGTTGTAGGAGGCCTCCAGCCAGACTTCACGACCATTGCTGTCGATGCGCTTGAAGCGGCCGGCCACGAACTCGCCGCTGTTCAGGCGCTTCCAGAACTGCTGGTAGGCCGCACTGTTATATTCCTCAGGCTCACAAAACGTGCGGTGATGCTTGCCCTTGATCTGCGCAAGGCTGTAACCCATGGCGTTGAGGAAACGATCATTGGCCGTCAGTACGTGACCGCCCAAATCGAATTCGATCACCGCCGTTGACCGCACCAACGCACCGATGAGGTTTTCATGCTCACGAGAGGCCTCGATGGTGCGGGTCAGGTCACTGGAATAGATCGAAAAATAGCGAACCCGCCCGTCGGCACCCCGTACGGGCTGGAGAATTGAGCGCAGCCAGGCTTCCTGGCCATTGCCGCGCAACAGGCGCACGGCACCGCAAAAGTGCTCGCCACGGGTCAGCGCCGACTTGAAGCGAACCTGGAACTCATTGGATTTCAGGTACGCGGGAACCAGCTCATCCACAGGCCGGCCAATCAAGTCCTGGCTCTTGTAGTGCATCTCGTCGAGAAAATTCTGATTGACCGATTGAATCCGTCCACCGGCATCCAGGGTGAGGCCAAGCATTTCGCGATCCAGGCTCTCCTTGACTTGCACAAGGCTGGACAGTTCTTGGCGAAGAGCCAGTAGCTCCTGCTTCAGGCGGTTGTTGAACATGGGCAGCTCCGACAGCAGGAGAGTTAAATGCTGTTCCCAAGCCATCGGCCCAGTGTTTTTTTTCTAAAGAGCGCACGAGGCCGTACTGAAAATAACCTTGGGCACCCTCGAACCCGATAAGCCTCCCATGGTCACTGGATTGTTCTACTGTTGCGCCTGACCTTTGAAGCCTTGCCATCAATACCCATAACCATAAAAACGAGGTAATTGCCGTGACCACCGACATCGAAGACAGCCGTTCCGCCCGCTTTGCCTTGCGCTGTTCCAGTTTCGCCGAGCGCTGGTTCCCCGACTCCTGGGTCTTCGCCGCGCTGGCGGTGCTGGTGGTCGCCGTGGCGACACAATTCATCGGCGCCACGCCCACGGCGGCGGCCATGGCGTTCGGCGACGGCTTCTGGAGCCTGATCCCGTTCACCATGCAAATGGCCTTCGTGGTGATCGGCGGATACGTGGTCGCCAGTTCGCCTCCGGCCGTCAAACTGATTGACCGACTGGCACGGATTCCGACCAACGGCCGTTCCGCTGTGGCGTGGGTGGCGCTGATTTCCATGGTCGCGTCGCTGCTCAACTGGGGCCTGTCGTTGGTATTTGGCGGCTTGCTGGTGCGCGCCCTCGCCCGGCGCACCGACCTGAAAATGGACTACCGCGCCGCCGGGGCCGCTGCTTACCTGGGCCTGGGCGCTGTGTGGGCCCTGGGCTTGTCTTCGTCGGCGGCGCAATTGCAGGCCAACCCGGCCAGCCTGCCGCCCTCGATCCTGTCCATTACCGGCGTCATTCCCTTTACCCAGACCATTTTTCTCTGGCAGTCCGGGGTCATGTTGCTGGCGCTGATCGTGATTTCCCTGATCGTCGCCTACGCCACCGCCCCCGGGCCGAACAGCGCCCGTGACGCCGCCGCTTGTGGTATCGACCCGACCTTCAGCATGCCCGCGTTGCAGCCGCGTACCCGCCCAGGGGAGTGGCTGGAGCACAGTCCGCTGCTGATCATTGCCCTGGTGCTGCTGGCAGCCGGCTGGCTGTTCCATGAATTTTCGACCAAGCCTGCGATCAGTGCCATTTCCGGGCTCAACACCTACAACTTCCTGTTCATCATGCTCGGGGCCTTGCTGCACTGGCGGCCGCGCAGCTTTCTCGATGCCGTGGCCCGCGCGGTGCCGACCACCACGGGCGTGTTGATCCAGTTTCCGTTGTACGGCTCGATCGCCGCGTTGCTGACCACGGTCAAGGGCAGCGATGCCCAGACGTTGGCCCATCATATCTCGACTTTTTTCGTCCAGATCGCCTCCCATGACACCTACGCCTTGTTGATGGGAGTCTATTCGGCGGTACTGGGCTTTTTCATTCCTTCTGGCGGCGGCAAGTGGATCATTGAAGCGCCCTATGTCATGCAGGTGGCCAACGACCTGAACTATCACCTGGGCTGGGCGGTGCAGATCTATAACGCCGCCGAAGCGCTGCCGAACCTTATCAACCCGTTCTACATGCTGCCGTTGCTGGGGGTCCTGGGGCTGAAGGCCAGGGACCTGATCGGTTTTTCCTTCGTGCAGTTGCTGGTGCACACGCCGTTGGTGCTGGCGCTGCTATGGGCACTGGGGACAACATTGAGTTATTTGCCGCCAGTGATGCCATAACGCCACAAAAGGGCCGATATTTCCCTCGGCCTACTTTTTCTTCGGCCCGGTCTGTTTCAGTATGGGGGCGCCCTGGTTCAAGGGTCCCTCACGCTGAAAAGGATCTGAGCATGTTCAAACTTGCAGTACTTCCGCTGGCCGCCCTGGCCGCCCTGAGCGCCACTGCTCACGCCGACGACATTGACGTACAACTGGGCAGCACCGAACGCGTCACTCGCCTCTTCGCCTACCCCAACAACTGCAACGTCATCTGCTTTCGGGACTGGACCCTGGAGCAGACCGTCGAGCATTACCTGACCCAGAGCGTACAGCGCGACGGCTACAGCACGGCCAAGGTCAGCGTCAAAAGCGACAACGATAAAGTCTATGCCCATATCAGCGGCGTACCGAAGAGCTACGGCCAACCGCTCAAGGCCCTGCTCGACGCCGGGGACCTGGCGTACAACGGCGCCTCCAAACTCAACAGCGACCATAAATGGTCCTACAACTGGTACCTGTTCCTGCCGCTGGGCATGGCCCTGGAAAACCGCAAGAGTGTCGAGTTGCTGCACTTCCCGCCGGATTACTCCCTGACCCAGGCCCAGGACTACCTGGAGTCGGCGACCACCGATCGTTGGGCCACGCTGCTGACCGTCAACGGCATTGCGGTTGAACAGACGCCGGCCTACCAGACCATCATCGACATCGCGCCCATCGCGGCGCCATCCAACGCCGGCAGCACATTGGAGGGGCTCTACAGCTACTTCAACGATTACCAGACCACCATGGTCACGCAGGTCACCCAAACCGCCAGCGGCGCCGCATTGCCGATGGTGGCCTTCGGAGCGCCCGTTCGGAACTGGATCAAGACCCAATACGGCCAGACCGTGAATGTGCTCAGCTTGGCGACCATCACAACCGGCAGCGGGGTCAAGGTCCCGGTGCTGGGCTCCAACCACCCAAGCTATATCTGGTACGCCGCCGACAAGGACAACTTCGACGGTGACGAAGCCAAGGCCGATGCCGCTGGCTTGAAAGTCATGGGCCAGGACCTGAGCGCTGCATGCTGGCAGGCCGGCATGGGCAGCAAGCCGGGCACCGACCCGAATACCTTGCTGAACCAGTGCACGCAAACCTGGCAAGTCACGCAGAAGGAGAAAACCTGCGAGTTGTTCTACACCTCGGTGCGCAAACTGAGCGAGGAAGACGCGGCGAAAAAATGCGAAACGCCGGCGATCAAGTCACAACTTCCGCAACTGAAAGTGCCTATGCCGCTGCCTGCCGAGGCGGTCTAGACCTTGGGATGCTTTCCCGCGTAAGCCTGGGCTGACACGGGAAAGCGCCTTTGGCGCCTGTCAGAGTCGACAGTAGATGGCGGCCCCGACTTGGGCGAAGCTATCAAGGTTTTTTTCAAACACCGCCGGCAGGATCGCCAGCGTCATAAAGTCGAGTGTTTATCACCGACAAGGACCGTCATGAGCACGTTCATTACAGATCGAGCCGGTTCGCTGTACCGGGATTGCATCTATCCGGAAAAACAACTCAGCACCCGCCTGGGCTACCCCTCAGTGCGCGATTTCGAAGTGCATCAAACGACCGATGGGCGCGGCAACGGCATCATCGCTCGCAAACCATTCGCCCCCATGGAGAGGATGTGCAGGGTATCGGGGCTGCTGGTGAGCCGACGGCGTCTGCACACGCTGCAGATCCTGCCGGACGTCCACATGTATGACCCGCGCTTCGCCGGATTGCTGCTGCATTCCTGCAACCCGAATGTCTTCCTCGACATGAGCGAACTGTGGCTGTGGTCACTGGCCCGTATCGATGAAGGCGATTGCTTGACGATGGACTACGCCAGTACCGAACAGAAACTGTATCGACAGTTCGCCTGCCGGTGCGGTTCGTACAACTGTCATGGCTGGATTACCGGCTATGACGAACCGCCCAATGAGCAGGGAATGAAGTTTCTACGGCACTGGCGCCGTCAATGTCACCGCGGCTGACGAACCAGGCTCAGGGTGCGTCGACCGGCCGCAACCGATACTGCGGCGGCAACTGTTCGAAACCGCTGATCGTGGTGTCCAGGCTCTTCCAGCGTCCGTCCTTGATGCCGTAGATGCAGCCATGGATCGACAGTTTCTGCCCGCGATGCCAGGCGTTCTGCACTATGCTGGTATGGCCGACGTTAGCCACCTGCTGGATCACGTTCAGCTCGCACAGGCGGTCGACACGTTCCTCCTCGGTCGGCAATTGGCCCAACGCCTCGCGATGCTCGTAGTACAGGTCGCGAATCGAGCGCAGCCAGCCGTCGATCAGGCCCAGTTGCCGGTCCTGCATCGAGGCACGCACGCCGCCACAGCCGTAATGGCCGGTGACCAGGATATGCTTGACCTTGAGCACGTCCACCGCGTACTGGATGACCGACAGGCAGTTGAGGTCCGTGTGCAACACTACGTTGGCCACGTTGCGATGTACGAACAGATCGCCCGGCAGCATGCCGACGATTTCGTTGGCCGGCACCCGCGCATCGGAACAGCCGATCCACAGGTACTCCGGGGTTTGCTGACGAGCCAGCTTGGAGAAGAAGTCAGGATCTTCCTGCTTGATCGCATCGGCCCAGCGCGCGTTGTTATCAATCAGATCTTGTAATTCGTTCATGCTGTCTAGCCTCGATTGAGAGTGCGCAACTGTGACAAACGACCGCCGGTCGAGGTCACGTCGGCGATGCATTGGAATTCCTGGGTGCGCTGCCGGTCGACACCAGTAAGGCCCATAGTATGAGGAATTGCCATGAATGATTCACGACGCCCCTTCGATGCGACGCAACCCGAACCCATCGACGACAACGAAGATCGCATGGGCTCGATGCATGAACTGGAGTTCGACGAAGAAGAACCCAGCGCGAAAATCGGTGACGAACTGCCGGAAAACGAACGCGAGCACCTGATGCCTCGCGAACGCGTCCGTGAAGCCGGGCTGACCGGGGCTTCGACGGAGGATCACGAATCGACCGACGACGACATGAGCCCGGAAACCCTCATCCACGAAGACGGCGCCCGGGACGCCCACGAGACCGGGGACGACGAACAGGCGGACTGGGACCTGAGCGTGGTGGATGAAAATGATATTGGCGGAGGCGATGGGCTGGACGAAGCGGAAATGGCGGATATCGATCCGCTGGATGGCAAGCGCTGACCCGACACTCGCCATCGCGAGCAAGCTCGCTCCCACAGGGTTTTGTGTTTGGCCTCGGATTTAATGTACACCGCCAAGCCCCTGTGGGAGCGAGCTTGCTCGCGATAGCGGTGGATCAGTTTGCATCAATGTTGGATGTACCGCCGTCTTCGCGAGCAGGCTCGCTCCCACAGTGGTTTTGTGTTTGGCCTCGGATTTAATGTACACCGCCAAGCCCCTGTGGGAGCGAGCTTGCTCGCGATAGCGGTGGATCAGTTTGCATCAATGTTGGATGTACCGCCGTCTTCGCGAGCAGGCTCGCTCCCACAGGGGGGCGTGGAAGTTCAGTCCACCAAGGTACAAGCCATGACCACCGCATCCTCACGCCCGCCCACCGCCGGGTAGTAATCCCGGCGCCGGCCAATTTCATTGAAGCCATAGCGCTCATACAGCCGGAACGCAGTGCGGTTGCTGTCGCGCACTTCCAGGAAGCACTCCCGGGCCTCGGCCTTGTAGGCAATCGACATCAAGTGTTCCAACAGGCGCAAACCCAGGCCACGGCCCTGGTTTTCCGGTTTGACGGTGATATTGAGCAGGTGCGCCTCATCCAGGATGATCTGCACCACGCCATGGCCCACTTGCTGTTGGCCTTCGAACATCAGCCAGATCTGGTATTTGCCCAGCCCGTCGAGAAAGATCCCCCGGGTCCAGGGGTGGCTGTAGGCGGCGTATTCGATTTTCAGTACAGCGTCGAGGTCCGCCTCGGTCATCGGGCGGAACGATACAGCGTCACTCATTCGATTCTTTCCAGCGCGCCATCAGCCGGCGCATGGCTTGCCAGACATCAGCCTTGCGTTGTGGCGTTTCCATTAACAGTTCCAACCCGGGCAACGCCCAGGCCGAGCCCAGGCCTTCGACCTGCAGTTCGCGATTGAACGCTTCGGCGTCCGCCTCGCCGGCAAACTTCACCGCCGGCAGGCCGATCAGCCACAGGCACACGCAGGACTCTTCTTCGAGGCGCGCCGAAACGAACCCCTGGACAAAATCCCGCGCCGCTTCCGGCCCCTGGTCCATGGTGCCGCGCGACAACAGCGGCCAGCGCACCGGTTCGCCAATGATCTGCGGGCTATCCGGCAGACCGGCGGCGCGCAGCATGTCCTTGAGCAGCAAGTAGGCTGGATCGCGGCTTTGAAACGGCTCACCCGTAGGCAACTCCACCAACAGCAGGCAACGCCCGGCCCGCAGCAGTTGCAAGGCGAAACGCGGCGGGGCGACGTAGGGTGCCTTGGGTGGCGCCTCGACAACCTCTTCCACCGGCTTGGCGTTGGTACGGGTCGAGGCCAGGCTCGGACGCGGCACTTCGATTTTTGGCCGTTCGACCACGGGTGCCACCGGCTCGACGACCGTCTTGGCCTCAGGCGCGGTCACGGCCGGCGCGATGTACTCGGGCTCGGGCGCTTCCAGCAGCTCGGGCCGCGACGGGGCGGCGAACGGCAATTCGGTACGCGGCAGCCAGTTGACCACCTGCATGGCGGTCAGATAGGCGCGGCGACGGGACTCGATAAGCAAGGGTCGGCCACTTGTGGATAACTGAAAGTGGGAGGGATTCTACCGCCCTTCGGCGCGGATCGCTTCCCTGTTGAGCCAATAGTTGATCGATAGCAAACGACAGTCCGTCCAAGGGGTGAATCGCAACCGGCCCGATGCAGTACAATCGCCGCTTTTAATTGCCAACCCGACGGCCATTGCGATGATCGAACCCAAGCGCGTCTTGCGCGCCCTCGCTGAACACTGGGCATTGCTGGAACCTTTGTGCGAGCACTTCGACCAGGGCACCCTGAGCCTCAACGAATTGCGTTCACAGCTGGCCGCCCAACAACTGGACAGCACGCCCCAGGACATCACCAGCCTGCTGGACGTGTGGATCCGCCTGGACATCCTCGTGCCGGTGGCGAAAAGCCCGAACCGCTTCGAGCTCAACGCCCAGATCCATGACTTCCTCGCCTACCTGCGCCGCGAACACCGCCTGGGCCTGTGCCTGGAGATCGAAGCCTACCTGCGCCACCTCGAGCGCCTGGCCGGTTACATCCAGGACGCCTTCGATGTGCGCGACGGCAACGACCTGGCCCGCCAGTTGCGCCTGCTGGACATGCGCGTGCGCGACGTGCTCAAGAAACTCGCCAACGACGAACAGGCCCTGGTGGCCGTGGCCGAACGGGCCAAGACCAGCGATCGGCAAATCCCGCTGCGCCAGCGCTACGCCGAAGTGCTGGCGACCTGGGACGAATACGTCGAGCCGATGATCCAACTGGTGAACGCCGACGGCGCCTTCGAGCAAGGCGTGCGCAAGGTCGAGAATGTGCTGTTGCGCATGCTCACCGAACAACAGCGCCTCGGGCACCTGGTGGACGACGACATGCTGCTGCGCACCCACGCGCGCATCCTCGAGATGCAGACCAGCGCCCAACTAACCTTGCGACATGCCCGTGAACTGCTCCTGCCGCTGCGCGAAGAGGCTCGCCGTCACAATGCCGTGACCCGTGGCGCCGCCCTGGCCCTGGCCGCTATCCGGCGCAAAGGCATCGACGCCGTGCCGCAGGCCGCCATGCCGCTGTTCACCCGGCCGCAAAGCACCTTCCTGGGCAGCGCCAGCCAGGTCGAAGCCTATGTCTATGCGCTGGCCCGTTTCGAGCCGAAACCGGCGCGCTTCCCCAAGTCCCACAAGACCCACAAGGGCGGCGAAGCACCGCGTGCGCCACGCACCGTGCGCGAGATGGTCGAGCGTTGCGAAGATGCCCTGCCGATGCCGGACCTGATGTCCTGGCTGCTGGAGCAGGAACCGGACGGCGCCACCGACGAATTGCTGTACTGGTTCTCGCGCCTGTCGCGGGAAAAACGTTTCAAGCGCGAGCGCCTGGAGCGCCGCGACTATCACACTCACGAGCATCAGGTCAGCCTGCGCTCCTTCGCCCTGCTCTCGGCCGGCGACACCGCCGCCGAGGATTCTGCGAGCATCCCCCATGCATCTTGATCTATCCGAACTGTCCCAGCTGGCGCCGATCTTCCGCGAGCTGTTCAAGGGCTACCACGTCAGCCGCCGCGACCCGGAGCTGTACGCGCAACTGTCGAACTTCCAGGACCAGTACCGCACGCTGTTCAAGGCCCTGGGCTTCGAGCTGGTGTGCGACACCCGTGGCTTCTACTATTTCGTGCCGGACCTGGCCGCCGCGGCGGTGAACAAGACCGCCCAGCGCCTGGCCCTGTTCACCTTCATCCTGGTGGAGCACTTGGCCGACCAGGGCCGCGACCCGATTGCCGTGCTCGACGGCGGCAGCCTGGGCCGCGATGAGCTGCCCTCGCTGTTGGAAAAGTACCGCGACCTGTTCATCCAGGCCGAAGTACAGACCCAGGAAGAGCTGGAAGAAAAAATCATGCGGCGCATGACCCAACTGGGTTTCGCCAGCGAAGAAAACGGCGTGTACCGCTTCCTGCCGCCGATGCATCGCTTCCTCGACGTGTGCCTGTCGGTCCAGCAAGACCGCGACCTGGCCGCCAGCCTGCACAGCGTGCTGCCGTTGCCGGCGCCGGTGCTGATCGACGAAGACAGCGACGAAAAATTGCTGCAGACCGATGATCCGCTGGACCTCAGCGAATTTGAAGGTGAGAGCGAAGAAGATGCACTGGCCCGCGCCATTGCCGAAGAACAGGAGACCGACGCATGAGCAAGGAACGCTACGGCATCCGCCGCTTTGCCCTTTTGAACACCGCCGGCTACAGCCTCGGCTTGTTCCCCCTGGAAGAACCGCTGTCGGTCTATGGCGCGAACAACCTCGGTAAATCCGCCTCGATCAACGCCCTGCAGTTCCCGATCCTGGCGCGAATGTCGGACATGAGCTTCGGCAAATACAGCCTGGAGCAGTCCCGGCGCTTCTACTTTGCCTCGGACACCAGCTACATCCTGGTGGAAGTCGCCCTGCCCCACGGCCCGCACGTGATTGGCGTGGTCGGTCGCGGCCCGGGCGGCGGTTTCGGTCACCAGTTCTTTGCCTACGCCGGCAAACTGGACCTGGCCCACTATCAGAAAAATGACACCTGCCTGCGGCAGAAAGAGCTGTTCACCAACCTGGAGCGCGAAGGCCTGAAAGCCTACGAACTCAAGCCCGATGAACTGCGACGCCTGCTGGTGGGTGGTCACACCTCGATCCCGCTGGACCTGACGCTGATCCCGCTGCGCTCCACCAGCGAGCAAAGCCTCAAGACCTTCCGCGCGCTGTTCATCAACCTGCTGCACATGCGCGAAATCACCGCGGCCAAGCTCAAGCAACTGTTCCTCGACGCGTTCGAGCACAGCCTGCGCTCCGGTAGCGTGGACTACATCGCCGCGTGCGAAGAAGCCTTCCGCGACGTACGCCGCATGGAGCAGGACTACAACTCCCTGGTGGCCGCTGGCCCGCTGGTGGAAGCCCTGGCCAATGGCGTGAAGCAGCGCGATATCCTGCGCGGCAAATTGCATCGCCTGTCGCCGTTGCTCGATTCGTTGCTCGGCACCTGGTCGGACTACGCCAGTGCGCGCAAGGAAGAGCTGACCATCCAGGCCGAGCACTACCGCAACGAACAGGATTCACTGCAGAACGACCAGCGCGGCGGCACCCAGGAGCTGATGCGCCTGGAGCGGGAGATCAGCGGCATCCAGCGCTGGCTCGGCGAGCTTTCGGTGCTCAAGCACCGCTTTGCCCTGGTGGATGACGTCAAGGTCCTGGAGCAGCAACTGCTCGCCGCCAAGGACGCCCACGACGAACTGGCCGGCGCCCTGGCCCAGTCCCGGCAGTTCAGCGCCGAGGATCTGGAAGAGCGCCTTCGCGACTTGGAAAAACGCCTGAAGTCGGTCAAGCAGCAACTCGATCACGCCGACAACAACAGCTACGCCCGCCTGCGCGAAGAGTTCTCGCAACAGGACGTCGAACGCCTGATGCGCCTGTTCAACAGTGCCCTGTTCAGCCTGCCGCTGGGCGAACACGGCATCGCGCTGGACGAGAACGGCGAGTGGGTCAAATCCATGGAACTGATCCTCGACGGCTTCAAGGGCGAGCGTTTCGAAGTGCCGGGCCTGTCCATCGACCTGTCCCATATCGAGCCACCTGCCCTGCAAGCCCTGGCCGACCGCGCCGCGCTGCGCGACCAGAAAGAACGCCTGGAAAAAGAACTCAAGCAGCTCAAGACCCAGCAAGCCGTGGCCGCCGACCGCGCCGCGAGCAAGACCCAGACCGAGGCGCTGTACCAGCAGGTCCTCGATGCGCAAAAAGCCCTGGAAGACTTCCGTCGCAGCCAGACCCTGAGTGCCGAGGAAGGCGAGAAGCTCGAGCAACTGGCGCAGATGGAAGCCGCCCAGGACGAACTCAAGCGCTCCAGCGATGCCTTCACCGAGCGCGTCCAGCAATTGTCCGCCAAGTTGCAATTGGTGGGCCGGCAGATCGCCGACATGGAAGCCAAGCAACGCACCCTCGACGATGCCCTGCGCCGTCGTCAATTGCTGCCGGCGGACTTGCCGTTCGGCACGCCGTTCATGGACCCGGTCGACGATTCCATGGACAACCTGCTGCCCCTGCTCAATGACTACCAGGACAGTTGGCAAGGGCTGCTGCGGGTCGACGGCCAGATCGAAGCGTTGTATGCCCAGGTGCGCCTCAAGGGCGTGGCCAAGTTCGACAGCGAAGACGACATGGAGCGACGCCTGCAACTGCTGATCAACGCCTATGCCCACCGCACCGACGAAGCCCTGACCCTGGGCAAGGCGCGCCGTGCGGCGGTGACCGACATCGCCCGGACCCTGCGCAACATCCGCAGCGACTACGACAGCCTCGAGCACCAACTGGCGCTGTTCAACCGCGAGATCAACAAGCGCCAGGTCTCCAACCTGCAGAGCTTCCGGATCGTCCTGGCGCCGAACAAGGAAGCGCTCAAGCACATCGACCAGATCATCCACAGTGCAGGCCAGTACGAGGAAGGCGAGACGCTGTCGGTGTTCGACCTCAGCCAGAGCGCCGAGCAGGACAACAAGAACGAAGAAGCCAAGGAGTACCTGGCGCGGCTGGTGGCGGCGAACCACAACCAGCTCGGCCTCAAGGACCTGTTCGAACTGGCGTTCGAGATCACCAAGGTCAACGGCCAGCCAGTGATCCACACCGACATCGACGGCGCGGCGTCCAACGGCACCACCATGACCATCAAGGCGCTGACCAACATGTACTTGTTGCTGCACCTGATGGACCGCGAACAGGCCGGCCGCGTGCGCCTGCCGTACTACCTGGACGAAGCGGCGGACATCGACGAGAAGAACCAGGCCGCCCTGCTGGAAACCAGCCTGCAACTGGGCTTCGTGCCGATCCTGGCCAGTGTGAAGCCGCAAGTCTGCGCTAGTGTTGCCATTGACCTGGAAGGAGGCAGCGGTCCGAACGGTATCTACATCGACGAAGCGGACTGGAAGTACATCCGTCGTCACGATGCGGTGAAGGCCACGGCGAATGTCCAGGCCGACGAGCCGGAGCTGGATCCGGTGTGAGGTGAATTACCGGGCATGAAAAAGGCCGCGATCCATTGGATCGCGGCCTTTTTTATTGCGCTGGTTTTGAGTCGTCAGTGCAACTGATGGCCTCATCGCGAGCAAGCTCGCTCCCACAGGTTTGGCGTCGTTCATGGCAATCAAGTACGACATTCATCCATTGTGGGAGCGAGCCTGCTCGCGATGGCGTCAGAACAGACTAACGCCACTCCAATCACTTACCGAGACTGATCTTCGGCGCCCAGGTCAGCCATTCATCTTCAAACTTATCGAACAACGGGAAAGTCTGCTCCGGTCGAGCCGGATTGCCCATTCGTTCGCCATCCGGCGTTGCGAACGCAATGCCGCCCTGGATAAGCGTTTCAAGCGACTCGGTGCGCACCGTCGCGCCCTTGAACAGACCAAAGTCCAGACCGAAACCACTGCTATTCCAGAAACGTGTGCCGCTGCGCACCAGCGGCGCATACTTGGGCTCGATCAGGATATGGATCAGCACCCGGTCCGCGGTCTGGCCCAGTTCATAACCAGTGACCTTGCCCACCGTGATCTCGCGGTAGGTCACCGGTACGCCGATCTTCAACGAACCACGGCGGGCCGCGCTCAGCACCAGGCTCAATCCCGCTTCGGGCACAGCGCTTTCCGGTGGGTTGACCAGGGCCACGAAGCTTTTCTGCGGCCCGAGGTTTTTCGCCGAAGGCTGCACTTCAATGTATTGGCCGGTGACCAGCGTTTCCAGGTTGGAGGTCTTCATCAACCCCAACTCCGGCTTGACCACCCAGAACTGGGACCCGACCCGGGCGATGCGCTCCGGCACTTCGGTAATACGCGCCGTGAGCAGCACCGATTGCATATCGGCGCTGAGATCAACATCCTCGATCTTGCCCACATCCAACCCCTTGAACCGGATCGGCGTACCACTGCGCAAACCATCGGCGCGATCGACCTTGATCGTGATCTCGGTGCCTCGCTGTTGTGCGGCTTCGTGATCGGCGAACAGGCGGAAACGGGGGATGCGTCTTTTCAGCGGCACATTCGGTTCCGGCGTTTCGAAGGCAATCCCGCCGGCCATCAGGCTTTGCAGGGACTCACTCTTGACCTGGATCCCGCCCGTCAAACCTCCCGTAAGCGTGATGCCACTGGCGTTCCAGAAGCGGGTCGAGCCGTTGACCAGCCCTTCGTACTCCTTCTCGATGTGCACACCAATGATCAGCTGCTTCTTCTTGCGGGAGAACTGGTAGCTCTGCACCGACCCGACCTTGACCTGCTTGTAGAGGATCGGACTGCCGACCTCCAGCGATCCGAGGTTTTCGGTCAGCAGGACCAGGTGCAGCCCCGGGGAGCGCAAGTCCAGTGGTGGTGCTTTTGCCCGAGCTTCGAACTCGCGTTGCGGCGCGCCGCCCTTGTCACCCGGTCGCACGGCAATGTAGTTGCCCTTGACCAACGCTTCCAGGCCGGTGATACCCGCCAGGGAGATCGACGGCTTGACGACCCAGAACTGCGTGCCGGTTACCAGGTAATCTTCGGCCAAGGGGTCCAGGGTCAATTCAGCCGTGGCGCTGGACAGGTCCGGATCGACCTTGAGGTTCTTCAGGCTGCCAACCTGGATGCCTTTGTACATGACCGGCGTACGACCGGCCTGTAGCCCTTCGAAATCGCTGAGCTTGACCTTCACTCGAATACCCGCGGCTGCGGCGTCAAAATCTTCGTAGAGGCGGAACGGCAGGCTTGGGTCCGTCGGCGGGCTGTCCTTGCGGCTTTCCGGCGTGGCGAAGGCAATCCCTCCGGCCACGATGCTGGACAGGGACTCGCTGCGCACTTTGACGCCCGAGAGGTTGGCATCGATGCTGATGCCACTGGCGTTCCAGAAACGCGTGTGTTTGCGCACCAGGCTGGCATAGGTCGGCTCGATGAAGATTTTGATCTCGACCTTGCTTTGATCCTCGGACAGCAGGTAGCTCTTCACCTGACCGACCTGGATCTGTTTGTAGAACACCGGGCTGCCACGGTTCAGCGAACCCAACCGATCAGCCTTGAGGGTCAGGTGTAAACCCGGCTTGGCGTCCGACAGCGGCGGCTCTTCGGCCAGGGCCTTGAATTTACGGGTCGACTCCCCTTCACCCGGGCTGATAGCCACATAGTTACCCGACACCAGGGTTTCCAGGCCGGTGATCCCGGCCAGGCTCACGCTCGGCTTGACCAGCCAGAAACGTGTTCCGGTCTTGAGGTATTGCTCGACGTCCTTGTTCATCTCGATGGTCGCGACCACGCCCTTGGAGCTGCCTTCGTCATCGAGGGTAAGGGCCGTCACTTTACCGACCGTCATCCCCTTGTAGACGACTTCGGTTTTGTTGACCTGGATGCCTTCGCCGCTCTCAAAGCGCACGTTGATCTCGATTCCGGTCTCGTTATAAGCCCGCCAGCCGAGCCAGCCGCCGATGATCAAGGCAATCAGCGGCAGGACCCAGATGGCCGACCAGTTCGAAGCCGGTCGAGTTTTAGCGGTAGGCAAATCAGTCATGGTCGTCATCCGACTCCGTGTTATCCCAAATCAGTCGGGGATCGAAGGTTACTGCGGCAATCATTGTCAAAATCACTACGCTGGCGAAAGCGATCGCGCCGAGACCGGCTTCGACACTGGCGAGCCGTCCGAAATTCACCACGGCCACCAAAATGGCGATCACGAAAATATCCAGCATCGACCAGCGACCAATGAACTCGATGAATCGATACATAAAGATGCGTTGCCGCGCCGACATCGGCTGATGCCGCTGCACGGAAAATAACAGCAAGGCGATGCCCACCAGTTTGAAAGTGGGTACGACGATGCTGGCGATGAACACCACGGCGGCAATAGGAATCATGCCGTGTTGAACCAACTCGATGACACCGGCCATGATGGTGCTCGGGGCGCCCTGGCCCAGCGAGTTGATAGTCATGATCGGCAAGATGTTGGCCGGAATATAAAGAATCGCGGCCGTGATCAACAATGCCCAAGTTCGCATCAAGCTGTTCGGGCGACGGGGGTGAACCAGCGCGCCGCAGCGAGTACAAGTTTGGTTGTCCGCCTCAGCATCCAGCCGATTCAACTCGTGGCACTCCGTACAGATCAGAATCCCTGCATCAATCGCCCGCATGGGCATCTTCTCCTGACAACGCCTGCCAGATCTGATGGGGTGACATCACCACCTCCAGCCAGACCTGGACCAGCAACAAACTGATGAAGCACACCAGGCCAAGGCCTACGGTGATGGCCGCCATGTCTGCCAACTTGACGATAGCCACCAGCACGCCCATGAGGTAGACCTCAAGCATCCCCCAATCTCGCAGATGGTGATAAATGCGATACAGCAACAAACCGTAACTACGGCCAAAATCCAAGCGAATGGACAACAACACCACCAACTGGCAAAGCAACTTGAGTAGCGGAATGCCCATGCTGCACAGGAACACCACTGCCGCGATGCCTTGCATGCCGGTATCAAACAGGCCGACCACCCCGCTCCAAACGGTGTCCTGGGAGGACTGCCCGAGCAGATTGAGTTCCATGATGGGGAGGAAGTTGGCCGGCACATATAACAGCAGGGCCGCGATAACCAAGGCAAGGCTGCGTTCAACGACATTGTGCCGGTGAGCATAGAGCTCATAGCCACAACGGGGGCACTCGGCTTTTTCACCATGGGCCAGCTGAGGCTTGCGCATCAACAGGTCGCACTCATGACACGCCACCAGATCGCTCAGGGGCAGATCTGACAACCTATCAATGTCTGACGGATCGGGCATAAACAGCTCTGGCTCAGCTAAGGTGGGGCTATTCTAGTGCTCCAGCTCGGAAATAACTGTGCAAATTTATCACGAGCTTTCGCAGACTTTCCTGGGAGAAAAAACAAAACCCCTACCTGCATCAGCAGATAGGGGTTTCGGAATTTAATCTTGACGATGACCTACTCTCACATGGGGAAACCCCACACTACCATCGGCGATGCATCGTTTCACTGCTGAGTTCGGGATGGGATCAGGTGGTTCCAATG
>NZ_CAKKMI010000011.1:0-98089 GCF_918698105.1 Pseudomonas brassicacearum
ATGTTTATAAGAGACAGCCGTTGCAGCGTTTGTGACTGACACACCGCTATCGCGAGCAAGCTCGCTCCCACATTGGCAGGTGGCGGACAGGAGATTCAGCGCGAGGCCTCAGTCAGGTGAGGCCTCGGCGAACGAGAGGTCAGAACAGCTTGGTGAACAACCAGTAGAGACTGCCCGAAAGGAGGATGGCAGCCGGCAGCGTCAGGACCCAGGCCATCACCAGGTTGCGGATGGTGCGCATCTGCAAGCCAGAGCCGTTGGCGACCATGGTGCCGGCCACGCCGGAGGACAACACATGGGTCGTGGACACCGGCAAGCCGAACATGTCGGCGGCGCCGATGGTCAGCATGGCGACGGTTTCGGCCGAGGCACCTTGGGCGTAGGTCAGGTGGGACTTGCCGATTTTTTCACCCACCGTCACTACGATGCGCTTCCAACCGACCATGGTGCCCAGGCCGAGGGCGATGGCCACGGCAATTTTCACCCACAGGGGAATGAACCGCGTGGAATTGTCGATCTGCTGCTTGAACAATTGCAGTTGGGCGCTGGTGTCGGCGTCGAAGTTGCCGACCTTGTTCTTGTCCATCAGGCGAATGGTTTCGCTGGTCAGGTACATGTCGTTGCGCACGTTGCCCACCGCTTCGGCGGGTACTTTGGCCAGCGAGCCGTAGCCTTTGACTTCGGCGCCGATGCTGCCGGTCATCGCAGCCAGGGCCGGTACCAATTGCGGCGTCGCCTCCTTGCTGCCCACGTACGTGGAAAGGATCGCTCGCGAATCTGCCGGGGCCGGTATCGGCGAGTGCTTGACCAAGGCTTGCTGGGTGACCTGCGCCACGGCGGCGAATTGCAGCGCCTGGTCGGCCGGCATGGTGCGGTTCAGCGCATACGCCATCGGCAGGGTGCCGACCAGAATCAGCATGATCAGGCCCATGCCTTTCTGGCCGTCGTTGGAGCCATGGGCGAATGACACGCCGGTGCAGGTCAGGATCAGCATGCCGCGAATCCACCAGGGCGGCGGCGTATTGCCGTGCGGGGCCTTGTACAGCGAGCGGTTCTTGACGAACGCCCGCAGCGCCAGCAGCAACAATGCAGCGCAACCGAACCCCACCAGCGGCGACAGCAGCAACGCATAGCCGATCTTGGTCGCCTGGGCCCAGTCCACACCGCTGGTGCCGTCACGCCCGTGCATCAGGGCATTGGCGACGCCCACGCCGATGATCGAGCCGATCAGCGTGTGGGACGATGACGCCGGCAAACCCAGCCACCAGGTGCCCAGGTTCCACAGGATGGCGGCGATCAGCAGGGCGAAGATCATGGCGAAGCCGGCAGAAGAGCCGACCTGCAGGATCAGTTCCACCGGCAGCAGGGCGATGATGCCGAAGGCCACAGCGCCGCTGGAAAGCAGCACCCCGAGGAAGTTGAAGAAGCCCGACCAGGCTACGGCTAAGTTCGGCGCCATGGAATGGGTATAAATGACGGTGGCCACGGCGTTGGCGGTGTCGTGGAAGCCGTTGACGAATTCGAAGCCAAGGGCAATCAGCAGCGCCACACCCAATAGCAGGAACGGCGTCCAGGTGGTCACTACGGTGCCGAGTTCGTTCATGTCGTGCATCAGGCTGTAGGCGGTAAACAGCAGGCCGCTGCCCAATACGGCGAAAAACACCACTAGGGTCATCACACTCGGTTTGCGGTTGAGTAGCGGTCTTGAGCTTGGGGCGATGGAACTCGATGAGTCCATGACCAGGGTCTGGTTCGTCATGATGGAAAACTCGGTCGTGGGGGCGCGACCCACGCTAGTTGCATTTTGTTACATGCCGGTGACGGACATCAGTGCCTCACGCTTGCCCCTGGCTAAAACGTTTATCCGCGGAGGATGTCCGCACGATCGGGTTTTATCGTTTACGCTCGAAGGCGCAGAGTTCGTCCGAATGTCGTCGGCACGCGTCTGTTTTCATGGCCGAGCGCCAGGGGTGTCATCCAGGTGTCATCGAAGCCGTGGCAGGATCCTCGCAAACCATCGTGGGAAGTCCGGCAGCGCCTGTGCCTGCTGGCTGATGAATCAAGGAACACCGCTATGAAAGGCGACGCCCCCCTGTTCGCGGCCATTGACCTGGGCTCCAACGCCTTCCGCTTGATGATCGGCCAGTCAGTCAAACGCAATCGACGCCTGGTGATCCAGGAAGTGAAAACCCTGCGTGAGCCGGTCCGGTTGGCCGAGGGCCTGCAGGCCGGGGCATTGGATGAATTGGCGTTGGATCGAGGCTGGCAGGCCCTCGCCCGATTCGGCAAAAAACTGCGTGGTTTTGAAGCCGGACGGGTGCGGGCGGTGGCGACCAGTGCCGTGCGCGAAGCGGCCAATGCCCAACTGTTCCTGGCCAGTGCCGAGCGGCATTTGGGGTTTCGGATCGACGTGCTCTCCGGGCATGAGGAAGCCCGGCTGGTGTACGCCGGCGTTGCCCATACGGTGCCCGGTGTCGAGCGCACGCGGCTGGTGGTGGACATCGGCGGCGGCTCAACCGAACTGATTCTGGGGCAGGGCGCACAACCGCTGTTCACGGAAAGCATCGCCATCGGCAGTGGCACCTTTGGTGCGCGTTACTTCCCGGGCGGATGCATCACCGCCCAGGCGCTGTTGGAGGCGGAGCGAGTGGCCGTCCTGCAATTTGAAAAAGTGGCGCCTCGTTATCGCGCGCTGGGCTGGCAGCAGGCGATCGGCTCTTCCGGCACTGCCCGGATGTTGGCCAAAGTGCTCAAGGCCAACGGCCTCAACGACTTGGGTAAAGGCGGCATGACCTACAGTGGATTGTTGCGTTTGTCGTTGCGCCTGCTGGAAGTCGGCCATGTCGACCAGCTCAGGTTGGCCGGCTTGCAAAGCCATCGCCTGGGCATCCTGCCCGGTGGCCTGGCGATCATGCTGGCGGCATTCAAGGTCTTCGGCATCTCGCAGATGATTGCTTCCGAGCCGGGCCTGAGGTTCGGCGTTCTGCATGGCCTGATGCATCAGCACTGACCGCGGACGGTTGTTGCCCATTGCCGTCTACCAGCGACGACTCGATTTCAGCGCCTCTTCGATGACCCCTTATTTACCCGATCATCCAGCATTTCGTCGCCTGGGCAGTCGGTACGTCCGGTTATCGCAAAGCGTGGGCTCGGATCAGGGTGATTGCGTGAACGGGGCTTTTCGCTCTTTCGATATGCAGTCAGTGAAGGCACAATGCGCATCCTTTTTTGGCTCGCCTTGCCCGGAGGCCTCGAAAATGATCAAAACGCCGTACTACCTCATCGATAAACAAAAGCTGCTGGCGAACATGCAGAAGATCGCCTATGTGCGGGAGCAGTCCGGGGCCAAGGCCTTGTTGGCGCTCAAGTGCTTCGCCACCTGGTCGGTGTTCGACCTGATGCAGCAGTACATGGACGGCACCACGTCGTCGTCGCTCTATGAGCTCAAGCTCGGCCGGCAGAAGTTCGCTGGCGAGACCCATGCCTACAGCGTCGCCTGGGCCGACGATGAGATCGAGGAGATGCTCGCCAACTGCGACAAGATCATCTTCAACTCCATCGGCCAGTTGCAGCGCTACACCGAGGCGTCGGCCGGCAAGGTTCGCGGCCTGCGGGTCAATCCGCAAGTGAGCAGCTCCGATTACCTGCTGGCCGACCCGGCGCGCCCCTTCAGCCGCCTGGGCGAATGGGATCCGGTGAAAATCGAGCAAGTCATCGAGCATATCTCCGGCTTCATGTTCCACAACAACTGCGAGAACGGCGATTTCGGTTTGTTCGACCAGATGCTGGGCACTATCGAAGAGCGCTTTGGTCACTTGCTGCATAAGGTCGAGTGGGTCAGCCTCGGTGGCGGCATTCACTTCACCGGCGAGGGCTACGCCCTGGACGCCTTCTGCGCGCGGCTCAAGGCCTTCTCGCAAAAATATGGCGTGCAGGTCTACCTGGAGCCGGGCGAAGCCGCGATCACCCAGAGCGCGTCGCTGGAAGTCACCGTGCTCGACACGCTCTACAACGGCAAGCACCTGGCCGTGGTGGACAGTTCCATCGAGGCGCACATGCTCGATCTGCTGATCTATCGCCTGGACGCCAAAATGGCACCGAGCGAGGGCGAATACACCTACATGGTGTGCGGCAAGTCCTGCCTGGCCGGAGACATCTTCGGCGAGTACCCATTCGATCGTCCGCTGTCCATCGGCGATCGGCTGTCGTTCATCGACGCAGCGGGCTACACCATGGTCAAGAAAAACTGGTTCAACGGCCTGAAAATGCCGTCCATCGTAGTGAAGCAGCTCGACGGCAGCGTCGAGGTGGTTCGCGAGTTTGTTTACGACGACTATCTGTCCAGCCTGTCTTGAGCTGGCGGAAGGAGAAATGAAGAAATTGAAGAAGAACGTACTTATCATTGGTGCAGGAGGTGTCGCCAAGGTGGTGGCCCACAAGTGCGCGCAGCACAACGACGAACTCGGTCGTATTGCTATCGCGTCGCGCAACATCTCCAAATGCCAGGCCATCATCGACAGCGTCAAGGCCAAGGGTAGCCTCAAACAACCCGCCGACATCAAGGCCTTTGCACTGAACGCTCTGGATGTCGAAGCGACCAAGGCGCTGATTCTCGAAACCGAGTCGCAGATCGTCATCAACGTCGGCTCTGCCTTTCTCAACATGTCGGTGCTGCGTGCCTGCATCGATACCGGCGTGGCCTACCTGGACACCGCTATCCACGAAGAACCGGGCAAGGTCTGCGAGACGCCGCCCTGGTACGGCAACTACGAGTGGAACCACCTCCAGGAGTGCCAGGAAAAGAACATCACCGCCATTCTCGGCGTGGGCTTCGACCCGGGTGTGGTCAATGCCTATGCGGCACTGGCGCAACAACAGCATTTCGACCGCATTGATTCGATCGATATTCTCGACGTCAATGCCGGCTCCCATGGCAAATATTTCGCCACCAATTTCGACCCGGAAATCAATTTCCGCGAATTCACCGGACAGGTGTGGAGCTGGCAGGACAGCCAGTGGACCAGCAACACCATGTTCGAGGTCAAGCGCACCGACGACCTGCCGGTCGTGGGTTCGCAGAACCTGTACCTGACCGGCCACGACGAAGTGCACTCGCTGTCGAAGAACCTCGATGTGCCCAATGTGCGTTTCTGGATGAGCTTCGGTGAGCACTACATCAACGTGTTCACCGTACTGAAGAACCTCGGCCTGCTCTCCGAGCAACCGGTCAAGACTGCCGAAGGCCTGGAAGTCGTGCCGCTGAAAGTGGTCAAGGCCGTGCTGCCTGACCCGAGTTCGCTGGCGCCGGGCTACACCGGCAAGACCTGCATCGGCGACCTGGTCAAGGGCGTCAAGGATGGCCAGCCGCGCGAGATGTTCATCTACAACGTGGCCGACCACGAGGACGCTTACGCGGAAACCGACAGCCAGGGCATTTCCTATACCGCAGGCGTGCCACCCGTGGCCGCAGCCTTGCTGGTGGCCCGTGGCGAATGGGACGTACAGCGCATGGTCAACGTCGAGGAGCTGCCTGCCGAGGCGTTCCTCGAGGCGTTGGATGTGATGGGCTTGCCGACGCGCATCAAGGACGAGCATGGGGACCGTCCCTGGAACCAGAACGCCTGAAGGATAGCGGCGGGTTGCGTTCCGGCTTCCCCAATCCGCGGGAAGCCTTGAAAAAAATGCTCCGTATCGAAAGGTACGGGGCATTTTTCGTTTATGGCCCCATCAAATGAATAACCTTGTGGCGAGGGGATAAATCCCCTCGCCACATAAGTCCCTGGATATACCTATTTCATCTGTCCCAACGGACGCTCCTGCGCCGCTTTTTGTGGCGAGGGAGCTTGCTCCCGCTGGGGCGCGCAGCGGCCCTGAAGCCTGACCCTTTGGTGTTTCAGGCAGACCGCGTTCAGCTTTTTGGGGCTGCTGGGCAGCCCAGCGGGGCGGTGCGACGTTTCGCTAAATCCCCTCGCCACAAAAGCCCTCGGGGGTTCCGTTTATCTGTCTCATCGGACTGACCAGCGCCGCTTTTTGTGGCGAGGGAGCTTGCTCCCTCGCCACGGTGTTGTGTTTGGCTGGGGAAGGGGTGAACCATTCAACTCCTTGCATAGAACAAACTGTGGCGAGGGGATTTATCCCCGCTGGGGCGCGCAGCGGCCCTGAAGCCTGACCCTTAGGTGTTTCAGGCAGACCGCGTTCAGCTTTTTGGGGCTGCTGGGCAGCCCAGCGGGGCGGTGCGACGTTTCGCTAAATCCCCTCGCCACAAAAGCCCTCGGGGGTTCCGTTTATCTGTCTCATCGGACTGACCAGCGCCGCTTTTTGTGGCGAGGGAGCTTGCTCCCTCGCCACGGTGTTGTGTTTGGCTGGGGAAGGGGTGAACCATTCAACTCCTTGCATAGAACAAACTGTGGCGAGGGGATTTATCCCCGCTGGGGCGCGCAGCGGCCCTGAAGCCTGACCCTTAGGTGTTTCAGGCAGACCGCGTTCAGCTTTTTGGGGCTGCTGGGCAGCCCAGCGGGGCGGTGCGACGTTTCGCTAAATCCCCTCGCCACAAAAGCCCTCGGGGGTTCCGTTTATCTGTCTCATCGGACTGACCAGCGCCGTTTCTTGTGGCGAGGGAGCTTGCTCCCGCTGGGGCGCGCAGCGGCCCTGAAGCCCGACCCTTTGGTGTTTCAGGCAGACCGCATTCAGCTTTTTGGGGCTGCTGCGCAACCCAGCGGGGCGGTGCGACGTTTCGCTAAATCCCCTCGCCACAAAAGCCCTCGGGGTTCCGTTTATCTGTCTCATCGGACTGACCAGCGTCGCTTTTTGTGGCGAGGGAGCTTGCTCCCGCTGGGCTGCGCAGCAGCCCCACAACACAAGACCGCTCAAGCACAAACCCTCGCCATGAACCATCATTCGACCTTACGATTGCGCTTCAAGACCCAGGAGAAGCAATCAGTGACCCCATTCAGGATTCGCGAGCTGGAGAATACCGACGCCGAAGCGCTGCTGGCCTTCGAAATCCATAACCGTGAATGGTTCGAATCGCAGATCGACCCACGGGACCCTAGCTTTTATTCATTGACGGGCGTCACCGATCACATTGAAAGTTATTTGGCCGATTTTGCTACGGGCGCCTGGCACCCGTTTGTCATCGAAGATTCCAGCGGGAGAATCGTCGGGCGAGCGAATCTGAAAAGCATCCACTCACCACAGGGTTGCGCCGAGGTGGGCTATCGCATTGATCAACGTGCTTGCGGGCAAGGGCTGGCAACGCAGGCCCTGAAACATCTGATCGAGGCGGCGCGGATGCGTTGGGGGCTTACGCAGCTGGTGGCTTATGTCTATGAGAGTAACGTCGGCTCAAGGAAGGTCCTTGAGCGATGCGGGTTTGTGCCTGGAGCGCTGTCGGGTGGCGAGGAAATCGAGGGTGGAGGCCGCTTTGTGCTGTCGATCTAGAACGTTGATCCGCGCAGGACAGCCATTGGATTGGCCACGTGCACTGCCTTCGTCCATGTTTCGTGATCAGACCTTTCTACGCTCTTGTTCCTGAAGCAATTCCAGTGTCCTTGCGTCGCGGCTCACCCCACCACCCAGCGCCTGGGCGTACACGGAATGCTCGCCCGCGGCCGCTGCAAAAAGCGTCATGCAGGACGCGAACTTCATGGCATCGATGGATCCGAGGAGTTTCTCCAAGGCGACTCCAGAGTCCAGTACCGCGCGAGTCGCACGCTCGAGTCGCGGACCCAGCAGCGGGTGCTGCAAATAGTCCCGCGCCTCGTCAATGCCGCGCAGGCCGTAGTAGGCGGCGTTGTCACTGACGCCCAGGCCGCGTAATTGGGGAAAGATGAACCACATCCAGTGGCCTTCCTTGCGGCCACGCCGCAGTTCAAGCAAGGCGTGGTCGTAGGTTGAGGCTTGCGCCTGGACAAAACGCTCCAGTGATTCGGTCATGGGAGCCTCCGATACGGTTTCAAGGCTGAAGAATGAACCAGACAAGAGCAAAGCCTATAGCACACTTGCGCTATAGCGCCGCTTGGCACTCGTCCCTAACCTATGAGCGTTATCGGTTTTCGATCGATCGCAACGAGCACATTGGGACAAGGATCTGTTTTTTGAAAAGCACACCTGCCGTCTCGGCCCTTGCCGCCAGTGGCTGGGGTTCTTTTATCACCGGTGCGTCTCGCCGAGATGAAGGATGGTCGGCTGGTTCGTTACGGTGATCGCCATGGTGCCGGGGCATCGTTGGTGACCACCACCTACCAGCCTCCGGCATCCACACCGATTGATCTGCAACCGGGGCAGACCGTCACCGCCAGCGAGAGTCTGGCAATTGATTGCCGAAGGCAAGACCAACAAGGCAAGGCGCCGATCCGCGTACAGCCTACAACCAGTACCGCAAGCCAAGCATCAAGGACTGGGCGTTGTATTCGGTTTCCACATCGGCCTGGGGCAGGCCCTGGATTTTGCCGAAGTTCGCTTCGCCGGTCTTGAAGTAGCGGTAATCCAGGGACATGGACCAATGCTCGCTCAGCTCGTAGGCGACGCCGGCGCCGAGTTGCCAGGCCGAGACGGTATCGCGATGGGTGCCGCCGAACTCGACGCCGCCCGCTTCCAGGCCCTTGATCGTCAGCACCGCATAGCCCAGGCCACCGCCCACATAAGGCGTGAAGCGGCTCAAGGGGGCGGGCAGGTTCGGGATGTCATACCAGAGATTGGTCATGAGGCTGCTGGCTTGCTCTTCGCCTTTGCCCTCGATGCTGCTTCCGCCCTCGTAGATCCGGTTATTGAACTGGTCCAGGGTGTTGCGGCGGTAGCTCAGTTCCACCTCGGGCCGTAACCCGACCGGAAACCGCCAGCCCAGTGCAAGCCCGGTGGCGTAGCCCGAGTGCAGCGGTTGATTGAATTCCATTTCGACGAAATCGTCGTTGTTCTGGGTCAGGTCCTGCTTAGCGACCCAGTTCACGCCGCCCATGCCACTGACATAGGGGCCGAGGTTGTCGGCGAAACTCGATGCCGGGGCCATAGTGCCCAGACCAACGATGCCCATGACAAGATATTGGGTGTTTTTCTGTAGATTCATGCTGGATCCGAAATGTGCTGTTATCGAGAAGTAAGCGAAGCGAATCCGGGAGGGCGCGTTGCGCACGCATCCTTCCGAAAGATTTTTATACGAGGTGCAAGGGCGTCGTGGTTTTCGCCAGCCCCGGGGCGCCGATGGCCCGTTGTTCAGCCAGCGTGCAGAGGTTGTCCAGCGCCGTGGTCATCGCTGCGGTCAACGCTTTGCGCAGCAGCCCGCGGTACAGGAAACTCAACGGCCCGGAAATTTTCGCGCTATGGATGACATGGGTTTCATCGGCAGAAAGCCTGCGCATCTGATGATCGAATTCGAGGTCGATCCACAGCAGCCGTGCGCTGTTGCGATAGCTTTCGTGCAGGCTCACGGCCTCCAGTTTCAGTGGCATGTTCAAGCCGTTCTTGAGCATACATTTGCCGCGTGTCCCTGCCTGGAAAGGGCCGTCGAGTTGACACTGGCGAACATCGGTATCCCATAACGGGGCTTCTGCAATATTGCTCCAGATCTTCCAGATTTCAGACGGGGGCGATTTGACTATGACTTGCACTTTGACATCGTTCACGGCGACACCTTGGTTGTGGGGGGCACGGTCATGCTGGAGGGCAGATCCATTCAATGCTCAGGCCGCCGGCGCGGATTGACTCAGCACCTGGGCGGTAATGCTCGCTTGACCGATTTTTTCGCCCCGGTTGAACAGGTCGATGTAGATACGGTTGGTCTTGAATGCCTGGAGCGCTGCATCGAAACCGGCTTGCGGCGCCAATGACAGCGGGCTGTTCCTGGGGATGGGGCGATCCAGGGTGAAGCTCAAGGCCAACAGATTCATCGGGGTATTGAGTGGAATCCGCAGATGGCTGTGGGCGATCTGCATGTAGCACTGGCGAGCGACTTCGAGGAAATACACCATCGAATAGTGTTCGGGATCACCGGCCTGGAAGAAGTGTTCCGGCGGCAGTATCACCGTGTCCACGCTCAGGCCCTGGGTGACGCCGCTCATGTCACTGACGATGACGTTCTCCTCCCTGGCCTTGTGCAACAGCGCCTTGTTACGGCAGGGCCTGGCGGTGAATTCACCGGTCGGCGATGTCTCGAACGCCGAGCTGTAGGCCATCCCGAGCACGCAGGTGCACATCACTTTCCCGGCCTGCATGACCTTGGCATTGAACACCTGGGGATCCTGGCCTTGCTCGACGTGCAGATCGATCACGCCTTGCTTCTGTACGTATTGTTGGAACTTGATCGTCAGGCTCTTGATGTAGGCGACCCGTCCGCTCAGAGGCGGCATCGCCAGTTCGATCAGTTGCAGCACGCCCTCGAGCAGCAAAATGCCCGGGACGTGATCCAGGGGGTGATCGAAAAAGTACGGGTGCCCTTCGTCCACCACGAGCTGGGCGTGCAACGACTGTGGGCTGCGTTGGGCGTTGGCGATCACGATATGTTCCGCGCTGCGCTGCCAGTGCGCAGGACGCTGGGTGGCGTTGCCGCGGTGCAGGGCGAACAGGCTTTCCATAGCGCGAACCCGCACCCGCAGCCCGGAGAGCAGGGTGCTGGTGAGCGTGTCGCTGAGTTGCAGTACGTCGACGCCATCGTTTTGCGGTTCGCGAATCACGCTGACAGGCCGGGCAGGCATGATGACCTGCTGCAGTTCGTGGGATGACGAATGGGCAAAGCGCAACATGAAGGGATGCTTGATGGGCGGGCTGGCCTCGGCCGCCGTCGGGCTCCATTGGCGAAGCTTCTCGGTAAACAGCCACATCACCGGCTTGCCAGCGTCGCGCACCTCGATCACGGTATGGGTCGCGCCCTTCAACATCACCGCCAACAGGGTCTCGATGCCACTGGCTTCAGCCAGGTAGCCGGTCATCTGCTGCAGTGATCCGCTGGCAGGCGTCGCAGCAGGCTGCAGTTCACAGACATCAACGTTCGGATAGTCGCTCGGCGCCTTACCCAGCCGTCGGCACGCCTCTTCCAGCGAGTCGGCGGCGTGGGCGAGGACTGCCGCGCGGATCACCAGCAAGGGTTTGTCAGCGGCATCCGGTTGATAACGACGCAGCGCGATCAGCCCCAGCCCTTCACCTTGCGTGACCGTGCTGCACCGGGCGCGCTCGACCTCGATTTCACCGCTGACAAAACGTCCTGCGCCGAGCAGCAGCGTGGTGATGCCGTCGTTGAACCATTGCGGCGAGGCCAGCAAGGTTTGCCAGAACAGGCCCGCCGTGCCGACCAGGGTCTGATGGAAGCCCTTGAAGTCAAAAATCTGCGCCGGATAGCCGGACAGCATGTTCGGCAGCATGGTTGCCACGTCCGTCACCTCCACGCCCGGTGCCGTACCTTGTGCCCGGGAGTAGAAGTTGTGGGCGCTGCTGTAGGCATTGCTGAAGCGCTCGCCACCCATGTTGCAGCACATGACCATCGCGGTGCCGGGCGAACCGGCCACGCCTGGCAAACGTCGCAGCAAATGATTGACGCGATCGGTGATCAACAGCTTGAACGGATCGACATGAGCCAATGGCTTGGGCCCCATGCCATAGCCATCGATATCGATGACGTGGTCTTGCGCGAGGAATTTGCCCAGCAACGGTTGACCGGGCGCCGGGGTGTAATCAACGAAGCGCCCATATGGGAACGTGACCGAAGGTGCCGCGGGTTGATCGAGTTGCTGCTGGAATGACTGCAAGGAACGGTGGCTGCCCAGCGCTGCTTCAGCCTCGACAACGGCAAGGTCGAGCATCACCACGCCACTGGCGCTCGCCGGCGCGCCCAGGGGAGCGGCAGGGTGGTTGTCGGGAATGTATTCATCCACCACCAGGTGCGCGTTGGCACCGCCGAAACCAAAACTGGAGATGCCAATCCGGCGTGCAGATGGATGATCCTCCAGGGGATGTACCTGCTGGGTGGCGAGTCGCAGGCAGGTCTCGTCGACCTTGCTGCTGGGGCGATAACCGGGCTGCGGGGGAATGCCTTTATGGTGCAGCATCATCAAGGCCTTGGCGAGGGAGGCTCCGCCGGCAGCGGCCAGGGGGTGGCCGATGACCGACTTGATCGAGCCGATGGTGATTTTCTTGCCGTCCGGGCGATGGGGGGCAAAGAAGCTGTTCAGCGAGGCCAGCTCCGTTGCGTCCCCCAGCGGTGTACCGGTGCCGTGGGTCTCGATGTAGTCCACATCGCGCGGATCAAGGCCGCGATAGGCGCGTTGGTAGGCCGAGTACTGCGCCTGTTTGCCAGGCGCAAACACCGAGCCTTCGGCGCCGTCGGCGGACATGCCCAAGGCGCGCAACACGCCCAGGGGACGCCGCTGCGCCGTCAGGGCCTGGGCGAGCGGCTCGACCAAAAAGGCCACGGCGCACTCGCCCGGCACGATGCCGTCGGCGTCCTGGCCGAACGCTTCCATCCGCGCGCGGGCGGAAAAAGCCGTCAACTGCGAGAAACCCAGGAACAGCGCCGGTGGCAGCACGGTGTTGAGGGCCATGACAATCGCGTTGTCGGCCTGGCCACTGTTGACCAGCGCCTGGGCCATATCCAGCGCGTAGGGGAACGAACTGCACGCGGTGTCTACCGATAACGCCGGCCCACCCAAGGCAAAGGCCGCCGCCAGTTCTGCCACTTGTTCACCCGGTGTGAAGCCCGTCGGTGCGTCGGTTTTTCCGAACATGCCGGTGACGAAATAGCTCTCGTCACTCCAGGAGGTCGCGACCACCAGCGCGGTGCGCTCCCTGTTCAGTGCCGAGCCTTGTTCGGCGAGTTGGGTGAGCAACGTCTGGAGCACTTTCTTGCCGATGGCGACCTGTCGTCCTTCGTGCCGTGACGGCGTCGAGGCGTCATCGGCCAGGCAAAAAGCGCTGTCCAGGTAGGTGCGATCCTTCTCGCCGGCCTTGGTTGAATAGATCGACCCTTTGTCCAATTCCCAGCGTGTCGGCATTGATTCGATCGGTGCGATCTGCCCGTGCGAGAGCAACTGCCAAAGCGCATCCGTGGACGGCGCCCCCGGAAACTCGCCCGCCATTGCGCTGAAGCAAAAATCGCCCTTTGTTGTGACTGCGCCACTCATACCTGTCTCCCTGATCGCCAAATGCTGGGTGACCTGTTCGATCACCCGGATTCCATTCCTGTTGCCGCTGGGCTCAGCTCAGCCTGGCCAGCAGTGACAAGGCATCCTCAGGCGTGCGGCGGGACATCAGCGCTTCACCGGCAAACTCGCTGGCAGAGCACTGTTGCGCCATGGATTGGCAGAGCGTTTCCCGGGCAAAGCCGTTGAGGCCCAGTTGGGCGAACGGCGTCTGGATGTCGATCGACTGCGTTGCGTCCGGGATCAGCGGAGACAGGGCTTTGAGCAGCAGGTTTTCTTCCTGCCCTTGAGTGTCCGTCGTGGCCGCTGGAGTTTCATCGCCAGGCGCCGCCTGCGGCTGGGGATCGGCCAGGGCGGCTTGAATCAGGGCGATGGTCGCCTGCGGGAACTTGGCGTTGGCCAGTTCGGAACTGTGGGCCTTGAGCTGCGGCCACAGGGCGACTACCGACTCCAGGAAGTCCAGCTGCACCAGCGAATCCAGGCCCAGGCTTTCGTAGCTTTGTGTCGGGTCGATCTGCTCGACCGTAAAACCGGTGATGGTTGCCAATTGCTCGACTACCCATGCTTGGACGTCCACCGCTGGCGCCTGCGGATCGGCTTCAAGCCGAGCCAGCAAGGCGGTCGGGGTAGGGGCATCGAACAGCTGCGAGGTCAGGTCTTTCTTTTCCGGGAAGTGCTGGGCCAGGGATTCGAAAATATCCACCAGCCCGAGGGAGTCGATCCCCAGGCTCTCGAAGCTCTGATCGAAGTCGATCTGTTGCGCCTGGAAGCCGGTGACGGTGCTGATTTCGGCACGCAACCATTGCCCGTAGCTGAGTGCATTTGTCTCTTCAACGGCTGCGACGGCTGCGACGACAGGCGTCGGTGCCAGTATGGTCGGGTTCGAGTGAACCGGCTCCAGCACGGGAACAGTCTTGTTGATAGCCGTTTCGGTCCCATTGGCATAAACGCCTTCAAGGACTTGTTGATGCGCATTGAAGTAATGCGCAGTGACCGTTTCAGCCTGTTCCAGCAGTCGCAGCAATATTGATTCCTTGGCGATATTGGATTCGCACAGTGAATCAATGATCTTTTCGGAAAGAGAGAAGTAGCTATGGGCTATTCTCCCATTGGACACGATGAATTCCTGCACAACATCGTTAAGTTGCAAGCGCATAAGATTCTCCTAACCAAGTCGGTCGATGTTTCTATAGTAAGAAAGATCAAAAGTCGTGGCCCAGGGCAGGGCCTTGTTTATATCAATTCATCAAACTGGCAGTAGCCATGGAGCGACTTAAAGTTGGAGTTCCACTGCGTCGGTCTCGCAAGATATTGTTTTCCTGGCGCCCTTGAGCAACCCGGACCTTACGTTCAGATATGTCATCAGCGTTATTGCATCGGCGCCGAGAAAAGCGATATAGCCGTCAGGACGAATCAGCATCAACATGCCTTCCTTGGCGTGATAGCGCTTGTGCAGCCGCCAATCGGGGTCCAGCAACGTCGAGTGCCAAGCCGGCAGGCCGGCGCTGCTCAGGGCGTCGATCACGCAGTAGGCCTTGATGCCTGGGTAGTCCTTTTCCACCGACTTGGCCAGCGTGTAGTAGCCTGGCAGCAACGGTGAAAACTGATCGGCCGCGCTAAAAATCAACAGCGTGAATGTGCCGTGGAACAAGTCGATCAAGCGTTTGGTTGGCATCCCTTGCAGTTGCCACAACTCGACATCGGGCGCCAGTTGCCCGGCGCGAGGCGCTGCGCTCTGGAACTCGGGTTTTTTCCCTTTCTTGTTCCAGTTCTTGCGCTGCTTGTTCGTCAGCGATTCTTGAATGTAGTCGCTCTTGTCGTAGTGATACTGATGCCCGGAAATCATCGACGGCAGTTTGCGCTGGACCTTTTTGCGGTTGCTCAACAGCGGCAGGACATTGTCGCGCAGCCACACCAGGGCGCGACGCCGGACCGTGATCAGTCCCGTCAACCGGTGCGCGGTGTTCTCGACTTCCAGGGCAACCGGATAGCGCTCTTCGTTGTAGCTGTCGAGCAAGGATGGATTCGCCAGGCCCTGATCGACATAGGCCATTTTCCAGGCCAGGTTATAGGCCTCGGAAACCCCCAGGTTCATCCACTGCCCACCGATGGGGCTGCCGATATGCGCCGAGTCCCCCAGTAGAAACACGGAGCCTTGTTGCATCGATTGCACGCGGCGATGCTGGAAAGAGGCGATGGTGGTCGATGAAATGTTGGACAGGGTCATCTTTTGCCCGCGCCCTTCGCACAAGCGCTGGAAGTTCTCCAGGCTCAAGGACGGGCGCTCGCCTTCCGGCGGCAGGTTGTAGGGCATTTCGATGAACAACCGATAACGCGATTGAGCGCTGATCGGAGCAACGGCCACGTAACCGTCCTGCGCACCCAGGAAGAATGCGCCCTCATCCTGGCTTCCGGACCACTCGATATCGGCATCGGCGAGCATGAAGAAGCGGTCGTAGGACGAGCCTTCGAAGGTCATGTCCAGGCGTTTTCTGATGTTGCTGCGGGCACCGTCGCACGCGGCCACCCAACGGCTGGTGAAGTGCTCGTCGGTGCCGTCGGCATGCTTGAGCGTCATGCGCACCGAACCTGGCAGGTTTTCGATGTCCACCAGTTCGGTATTCCACTCCACTTCGGCACCCAGTTCCTTGAGCCGCTCCAGGAGAATTTTCTCCGTTTGCGGCTGTGGCAGGCTAAGGAGCAGCGGATAAGTCGCATCCAGGTAGGAGAAGTTGTAGTTCAGCACCCGCTTGGCATTGGACTGCACCGAAAACTGGTTGATCGTGAAGCCGTCGCTGATGGCTTGCTCGGCAACGCCCAGGTCCCGAAAGATTTCCAGGGTCCGGGAATGGATGGCCATCGCCTTGGTCGCCGTCGAGGGGCCGGCGTTTCTTTCGATGATGCGAAACGACACGCCCCATTTCTTCAACAGGATTGCCAGGGACAGGCCAACAGGACCGGCGCCGACGATCATGACGGTCGGGGCGCTGCCAGGTCGCTGGAAATGCTTGGGGGCCAACATGCTCAGAGTGTTCATCGATCAGTACCAGTTTCTGTAGAAGGGAGAGTTGGCAATGCCGAGCAGGGCATCGTCACCTGATGAATCGCCGTAGGCATAAATGTAAAAATCATCAAGGTTGCTCAAGCAGCCCTTGAGCCGCGTGACTTTCTCTCGCTCTACACAGTTGGTACCGGATATCCCGCCGGTCAGCTTGTTTTTTGCCGTTGCCAGGCGGGTGCCGCACACATAGTCAAAACCCGCGGCCTGGCCCCAGGGGATCAGGTAGTTTTCCGGCGAATTGCTCACCAGCGCGGTGACGTGCCCCATCGATTGATGCCATTGCAGCCGCCGCAACGCCTCGGGCCTGAGCCAGAGTGGCAACAGCTCGCTGATGAAATACCTGGCATGCTCGCGCTCTTGCTCCACCGAGAGGCCGCCCAGGTAGCAGGCAATGAAGGCCAGGCGCGCTTGCATCAGCGGGGTGATGCCGACGATCACGCTGAGCATCTTGGGCAACAGGGGAATGATCCGCAGCCAGAACGAACGGGTGCCCACGATAAAACGCATGTAGCGCCAGAACGTGTGCCGGTCGGTCAATGTGCCGTCGAAGTCGAAAACGGCCAGTACCGGTTGTGTGCTGTTAGCGTGCATGTGCCTCTTCCTTGAGAGAAGTCATCTCGATGGTCTTGGGCAGCTTGAAGCCCGATAGGTAGTGCGAAAGCAGGGTGGACAGCGCGTTCTGGGTCAGCTCGCCGGTGCCTTCGACGCACAGGTGCAGCACGTTGACTTCCTTGTGGTCCGGGACGATATAGGCCTTGGCGCGCACCACCCCAGGGTGTTTGAGGGCGATGGATTCGATTTCCACCAGGTCGACCATCTGCGCCTTGATCTTCGAGATTCGCAGGCGTTGGCAATAGAAGAAAACGTGCCCATCCTCGTCCTGCCAGACCAGGTCACCGCTGTGGAACCAGCCATCGCGGAAGAACCGCGCATTGATGTCCTCGGCATCGTTGTAGCCGTCGATCACCATCGGGCCGCGTATCAGCAGTTCGCCGATACGCCCAGGCGCTACGTCCTGGCCCTGGGCGTCGACGATGCGTAGCTGCACACCGCTGATCGGCTGGCCCATGGCGCCACGGTGGACCGGACCAATCGAGCTCTGGACGATCACGGGCATGCTTTCGGTCAATCCATAGCCTTGCAGCACCGGCTTGCACCCCAGCAACTTCCCCAGCTTCTCGGCTTCATCGGCCGGCAGGTGGCTGCCGCCCGAGTAAATCATCAACTGCGGGTGCAGCGGCAACAGCGCGCCTTTGCGCTTGGCCAGGCGCGTATTGAAGTAGCGAATGACGTCGGGTACCAGGCAGGCAAAGCTGACCTGATGCTCGGACAGGACTTCTGCCAGGTCTCGATTGAGCAGGGTGTTGGTCATCAGCAGCGTGGCGCCGATGCTCAAGGGAAACACCATCATCACGGACAGGCCGAAGATGGCATACAGCGGCAGCGTCACCAGATGAACCGATCCGACGCCTTGCAGATGAAAGTGCTCATGCAGCCCATCGCTCGATTGCGTCAGGTCCAGATAACGGTGAGAAACCGCCAGGGGTCTGCCGATGCCTCGATAGGTGAATTGTACCGAGACGATCGGATTGCCCTCGGGCAACAACAAGGGTTCGATCTGGCAAGGCAGTTGAGAGAGGGCCGTTGCGTTGGCAGGCAGGGGCGATGACGGTTCGCTCCCACCGTCCAGCACCAGGGAATGCCTGACACCGTTGCCGGCCTGGAATACCTCACTGTGTTGCACCCATAGCGTTTCGGTCGTGACCACGAGCGTCGGCCTGGCGAGGCTGACGACACTGGCCATTTCGAAGGGGGTCAACTTGTAGTTGAGGATGACCGGAATGGCACCGCGCCCGATGATCGCCAGGTAATAAGCGATGAACGCCACGCCATTGGGCAGCACCAGCGCTACTTTGTCGCCAGGCAACACACCGAGCGCTGTCAGGGCGCCATTGCATTGTTCAGCCTTGCTGCGCAACTCTCGGTAAGTCACGGTATCTTCTTCCGTGTCCAGATGCCGAATAGCAACTTGCTCGGGAAACGATTCTGAAAAACCGACAAAGCGATGCAGAAAACCTTCTTTATATGAAAGGCTTTTCATTTACCAACCTCTCTCAATCCTTGGATGTATGGCTAGTCAAAAAAAGTACTACAGAGGCAGGCTATATATGAATTGTTTCAATTAAGCATCTGTGTAGTTGTTATTCCGATACCAGTCCAGGGTATCGGTCAGGGTTTCAGCAACAGGGCGGAACTTGCACTCCAACTCCCGTGAACTTTTATTGTGGCTGAAATGAGTGCGGCCTTGTTCTTGCTCCATGAGCTTGACCGTGGACGTACTGATAAGCACTGGTTTTTTGGTAATCCGGTAATAACCTTCATAGATCAGCGCGATGATTCGCAGCATGAACAGGGGCACTTTTCGCTCCGGGGCTTTTATGCCGCTGACGCTGGACAGCGCCTGGAAAATGCTCTTCATGTCCATGTGATTACCGGCGGCCAGGTAGCGCTCTCCGGACCTGCCGCGGGTGATGGCGGCGATTTGATGCTCGGCCACATCCCGGGCATCGACAACGGAAAAGCTTCCGGGAAGAACGCCGGGCAATTTTTGTCCGACAAAATCGAGCAGGAACTGCCCTGAGGAAGTAGGGCCGATATCACCGGGGCCGAACATCCACCCTGGCAAGACCATGGCGATAAACATGTCCGGGTGCTGCGCCAGGAATTGCTGGACCTTCTGTTCGGACAATATTTTGCTCAAGTAGTAATCGTCAGCCTCCAATTCACTGCGAGACATGGTTTCATCGATCACTTGATCCCGATTGCCCTTCAATACGGCAATGGAAGAGGTATGGACTGCACGGCGGATACCGGCGTCATAAGCGGCTTGCAACAAACGCTCGGTGCCGGTCACATTGGTGTCGTACAGTTTCTGCCAATGTTTCCCGCCTTTGTAACTGTCGCGGAAATAGGCCGCCGTATGAAACAGGGCATCACAACCTTGCAGGGCGTGGGCGAAGGCCTCGACATTAAGCATGTCGCCTTCGACCAACTCCACAGGCAGGTTGCCGAACTGTTTCCTGGCTTTCTCTACGGAACGAACCAGCGCTTTGACTTTGATGTTCCGCTTTAACAGCGCACGAACGACATTATTCCCGAGCAGGCCAGTAGCGCCTGTAACGAAGGCATATTCCATTAAAATCCTGCTCCTGTGAGGTGACCTGGCATTGCATCGAGAGCGGTGTCACTGACTCGATGCGTTGATCAGGCGTTGGGCTCCACCAACGGCGCAAGTAAAAACCATTCGGTATCTGAAAATCAAGTGGTATTTCGTCGGATTGTCGAACGGACGGCTCTGCACCGGTCTTCATACGAGTTTTTTTCACCTTCCTGCGCAGGGTTGAGGGCAGGAAAATATCCGGTTTGAGCCACTCAAAGGGACGGCAGGGGCTCACCAACGAAGATTTTCAGGCGCCCCGTATCCCAGAAAAAACGGTAGCGGGTAGCCCATCTAGCGTGCCTTTGCGGCTGTTCCAATTACATGGCACATACATGGCACTTTCTGAAAGTTAAAATGTAAATGATTGAGCAAGGCGCGTATAAGATATGATGGCGAAAACGGGTTCCGTACAGTGAGGCGTCAATTCGTTGCATCCAGTTACACATAGCAATCTTGTTTGGCCAAAGGAGCCGAGGGCGTGATTAAAAAGAGACTAGGTCGAGAAGAGAGCCAGCAAGTAACAAGAGACAAATTATTCGACACAGCCACTGAGCTGATGATCCGAAAAGGCTTTCATGCCGCCAGCGTCAACGTTATCGCCGAAGAGGCGGGCTTTTCCAAAGGCGCTTTTTTTTCAAATTTTTCAAGTAAATCGGATTTGCTGCTGCAATTGACTCAACGCTTCAAGCGAGTTGAGATCGACCGACTGAGTACGACCCTGGCATCGGGGTATTCGGCGGAGCAGTTGAGCCACGGCTTGAATGCCTATATCGACACGCTGAAGAACAATACCCGCTGTGCGATCCTCGATGCCGAGTTGCAACTGATCGCCTTGCGCGATGAAGAATTCTCGCCGCATTACTACGATTTGCATGAGGAAAACAGCGAGGCCTTGGGCAAGTTGATTACCATCATATTCAATCACGCTGGCAAGAAGCCGCCGCTGGCCTGCGCCGCGCTTGCCAAGACCTTCACCGCCCTGGCGGAAGGCCTGATATTGCAAGGGCATAAGGACCCGGCTGTTGAAATCAAGCTGGTGTTGAACTCGCTCATCCAGACGGCAGAGCCGCTATAGGCCGTTGTCGTTATCGCTGATAGGCCAGCAACCGGTGCTCAGCCCATCGGAATACACCCACCAGCGCGCAGGCCAGCAACATGTAGAGCAGGGCGGCGATGCCATAGGCCTGGAAGGTCTTGAAGGTGGCCGCGTTCACATCCGCCGCGATTTTAAGGATGTCAGGAACGGTCGCGGTAAAGGCGATGGCCGTGGCGTGCAAGACAAAAATCACTTCGTTGCTGTAGGCCGGAAGGGCCCGGCGCAGCATGCTCGGTATCAGCACAAGAATGAACAATTGGCTGCGGGTCATGCCCAGGGCCAGTGCCGCCTCGATCTCACCGCGTGGGGTGGTGCGCAGTACGCCGGCGAGAATCTCGATGGTGTAGGCGCAGGTGTTCAGGGCCAGCGCCAGGATCACGCAATGCATGCCGTCACGAAAGAACCACCACAGGCTCGGTGATTCCCTGATCAGGCTCAGGCTTGCCAGGCCGCTGTAGATGATCAGCAGTTGCACGAACAGTGGCGTGCCGCGAAACACCAAGGTGTAAAGCTGGACAGGCAGTGCCAGCCAACGGTTGCCATAGGTGCGAACCAGCGCCAGGGGGATCGCTGCGGCCAGGCCGATAATGGCGGACGTCACCAGCAGCCATAGGGTGACGGCCAAGCCACTCCAGCGGTAACCGTCGGACCAGAGGAAGTTCGGCCCGAACTCTTTCAGTATTTCAATCATGACACGCTCCGCTGCGGTTCGATGCTGTAGCGCCGTTCGAGCTGTTTGAGGGCCAGGCTGGACAGGATCGCAAAGGCCAGGAAAATCGCCGCGATCACCAGATAGAAGAACATCTGCCTTGAGGTCGCATTGCCTGCCTGTTTGGCGACCTGGACCATGTCATTGAGGCCCAGCAGCGATATCAGGCCGGCACTTTTCAAGAGCACTTGCCAGATGTTGCCGATGCCGGGCAATGCGAACCGCATCATTTGCGGCAGGCGGATGCGCCGCAGGACTTGCCATTGGCTCATGCCATAGGCCCGGGCCGCTTCCAGTTGGCCAAAGGGGATGGCTCTAAAGGCCCCGCGAAAGGTTTCGGCGCAGTAGGCACCGTAGATGAATCCCAGCGTACCGATGGCGGTGCCGTAGGGATTCAACTGCAACGATTCCCGGCCGAACGCCTGCGCGATCTGGTTGATTGCGATTTGCGCGCTGTAATAGATCAGCAGCATCAGGACCAGGTCCGGCACGCTGCGCACCAGCGTGGTGTAGACCGTCGCGACCAGTCGTAGCGGTGCCACAGGCGAGAGTTTCGCCAAGGCCCCGAGCAGGCCAAGCACGAGGGCGACGCAGGCGGCCCAGGTGGCCACCTGGACGGTCAGCCACGCGCCCTGGAAAATGAGATAGCCGTACCCTTCGAGAAACATGCTTTCGGGCTCCGCGCGGGTGGTTTATTTCGGCGAGATGTCGAAGTCGAAATACTTGCTGGCGATGCGCTCATAGGTGCCATTGCGGTGGAGCCGTTCGAGCGCCTGATTGATTTCCCCGGCCAGGGCAGTATCGCTTTTACGCAATCCGATGCCGGTGCCCGGGCCGAAGATCTCTGGTGACTTGACCACTTCGCCGGCATAGCCGAAGCCCTGGCCCATGGGTTTTTTCAGCAGGCCTTCGGAGACGGCAATGGCATCGTCGAACACCGCATCCAGCCGACCGTTGATCAAGTCCGAATAGGTCAAGTCACTGCTTTGGTAAGGCACCACTTCCACGCCCTCAAGGCCCCACATCCGCCTGGCATAGACTTCGAACACGCTGCCTTGCTGCACACCGATGCGCTTGCCGCGCAAGGATTCAGCCGTCGGTTGCAACGGGCTGCCTTGTGGGGCCACCAGGCGTGCCGGGGTGTCGTACAGGGTGTTGGAGAAGGCGATTTCGGCCTTGCGGGCTTCGGTGATCGAGAGTGCAGAGAGTATCCCGTCGAACTTCCTGCCCTTGAGGGCCGCGACCATGCCGTCGAAGGCGTTTTCGACCCAGACGCAACGGCGTTGCAACTCACTGCACAGGCTTTCGCCCAACTCGATATCGAAACCTGTCAGCGAGCCGTCCGGTTGCTTGGATTCAAAGGGCGGGTAGGTGGGGTCGACCCCGAAACGCAGTTCTTCGTTGGCGCCCCAGGTTATCAGCGGGCTGGCCACGAGCATCAAACCGATCAGACATTTTTTCATCGACAGGGTATCCACGACAGATTGGTAGAACCGCCCCGGAAGGGGCCCGGGGCAGCACGCATCAGCCTTGAAGGTTCAAGGCGTGTTTCAGTTGTTCGGCACGTTGGATGTCTATGGATCGCCCATGGCCAAAGCCACCGGCCCAGCCGCACACCTGGCCGGCATGACCGACGCCTCGTGCAAGGCATTCGGCAAGGTTGTGCCGGGCTTGCCATGCCAGCAGGAACGCGGCGATAAAGCCGTCGCCGGCGCCCATGCTGTCGACGAACGCGCAGGGCTGCGCGGCTTGCTCATGCACGCCCTGGGCATCAACCGCAAGGGCGCCTTGGGCGCCACGGGTGATGACCACCGTGGCCGGGCCCAGCGCCCGCATCGAATCCGCCAGGCCACGGGCTTCGCTTGACGACAGGTCGGCGGCCGAGAAAAAGGCGATGTCCACTTGCTGGATCAGCGCCTGCCAATCGAACTCGACCCAGTTGTCCGAGAAGTCGAATGACAGGCAGCCACTGGCCTGGCGAATCTGCGCCAGTTGGCTCTCGAGACCGCTATAGAGGCTGCTGTGTGCCAGCGGGAATTTCGCGAGGTAGGCCAGGTCGTCGGCATCGAGTTGCAGTTGCCGGCACACGCCAGGATCGCTGCCGAGAAACACCCGTTCGCCATTGATACTGTCGACACACGCCCAGCCATTGGCCCCCGTCAGTATTCTGCAGTGGGATGCATCAACGGCTTCCTGTTGCAGGCAATCGAGCAGGTACTGGCCGTGCCGGTCATCGCCAACGCAGCCCAGGTAGGCACTGCGGGCACCCAGCCGGGCGGCGAATACCGACACGTTGAGTGCGTTGCCACCGGGGTATTCGATGTTCCGGTCCAGGTACACATCCAGGGTGTTGTCGCCGACCGCGATCAGGCTGGCCATGCTCAGTACTCCGTTTTCCACATGTAGCGGCGCGTTGTCAGCGGCTGCTGGTGCCAGACCGCGAGATGCGCGGCGATGCGTTCGACGGCGATGCCGACGATGTAGGGCGCGACAATGGCGCGGATCTCTGGGTCGATGCCTTCCATCGGGAAGTCCTTGGCGTCATAGACCATGACCCGTTCGGTGTAGCGCTGGCAGAAGCGCACGACGCGTTCCATCTGCGCCCGACTGGGGTCTTCACCCACCAGCAGGAGCAGCGGCGTGGTCGCGTCGATGGCTTCGAACGGGCCATGGAAAAACTCGGCGGCCTCCACCGGCAGGCAATGCAGCCACTGGCTTTCCATCACCACGCAGACACCGAATACATAGGCGGTGGTGAACATCGGGCCCGAGGCGAGGAAGTACATCACGCGATCATCTTTATACAGGCGTGCCTCTTCGACGGCGCGCCGGTCGTTGTTAAACGCGGCATCGGCGAGGGCCTGTGGCAGTGCCTTGAGCGAGCGAGTGAGTTTGTCCAGCAATGGCCAGCCTTCGCGCTTGGCCAGGATCCCGCCGACCAGTGCCTGGAGGATCATGAAGCAACCGAAGTACGCCTCATCGGTGCGTCCCAAAAGGAAGCAATGTTGGACAGCCTGGGCCAGTGGCAGCTCGGCGGTTTGTGTCACGCCGACGGTGAGGCAAGGCTTGTCTTGCAGAAAATGCGCGGCGGCGATGGTCTCCTGGGTCGTCCCGGACTTGGAGGCGAGCACCACCAAGGTGCGTTCATCCAGGCGCGGCGGATCGATATCCATGAAATCGGCCGGGAAGTAGCGACGCACTTCCAGCGTATGGCTGTAGCGCTCAAGCCAGTATTGCAATCCGAGCATGATGCGGTTGGGGGCGCCGCAACTGACGAAGTAGATACGGTCGATCCGCGTGGCCAGCGCTTGGCCAAACTGCTGGGCGTCGTCAACGATTTGTACGGATTGCTGCAAGGAAGTGATGAATGCTTCCCGGTTGAACTGGATCGCCATGTGAGCTCCTGGGGGCTTTGTTAAGGGGATCATGTTGCTGTTCATGATCACCATTTAGACCAAAAGCTATACCATGAAAAATACCATTACAAGGCTTTTCCCCCATGGTCTAATGCGCTGCCAGAGCGGTTCTCAAGGTATGCGCCGGGCCGTTTTTTTGTTCCCATTACCAAGCTGGCGGGTTTGCGACGGTTTTCCGGTTGTTATCGTCGCAATGCCTCGGCAGAAAAAATAATCCAGGATGTAGACCATGAAAGTTCTTCCTTCCAAGTCCTCCGACGTGGCGCTCCTGGCGCCCGAACGCAAGCAGGTGGCCTGGCAGGCCGTCCAGGCACTGCTGGAAATGCTGGAGCGTCCGGAGTTCGGGCCGACTGAGCGGATCCCGGCGGAACGGGACCTGGCCGAGCACTTGGGCATCAGTCGGATGACGCTGCGCAAGGCCCTGCAAACGCTGATCGATCGTGGGATTCTGGAGCGCCGGGGCAACCGCGGCACCTTTGTGACCGCACCAGGCGTCGAGCGGCCACTCAATACCGTGGCCCGCAAAGGCATTGCCGAAGTGGTGGAGCAGGCGGGGGCCAGGCCGGGAAGTAAGCTGCTTTACTTCGAGCAAACCCAGGCCAGTGCCCGTGTGGCGAAATTGCTGAAGATCCAGGAAGGCGACATGTTGCTGACCATCAGGCGCCTGCGCACCGTGGATCAAAAGCCATTCTGCATCGAGACCAGCTACATCCCGGCCGCCCGTGCGCCGGAGTTGGTGGCGGGAGACCTGGTCGAGGGGGCCTCGTTGTATGCGTTGTTGTTATCGCGTTACCAGATCGAAATAGAAAGCGACGAGGGCACGCTGAGCATCGCCACGATGAACGACCAGGAGGCGCGTTTGCTTGACGTCGAGCCTGGGACAGCCGCGCTGGTCTACCGGGGGGTGATCTTCGATCGCCAAGGGCAGCCCGTGGAATACCTGGTCTCGATCAACCACCCCCAACGCGTGGTGTTCAAACTGGCGGACAGTCGGGTCAATAGCATTCATAGCGATCATTGACGCGTGATTGATAGTGAATACCGTCGTCCCGTTGCGCATCGGCTGATAATTTCACGCAGCGGTAGGCGTTTGGGCTTAGCCGTACCGGCAATGGCAGTTTCCCGGCTCGTTCAGGGCCTCGAAGATCCGCGCAACTGCGCTGGGCTGACACCAAGGCGTTGCTTGAACAGCGTGGTCATGTGCGCCTGGGAGTTGAAGCCGCAGGTGTGGGCGATATCGGTCAGTCGGGCGGTTGAGTCACGCATCAGCGCCCGTGCCTTGGCCAGGCGCCGGTCGATCAGGTAGCTGTGTGGGCTTTTGCCGGTGGCATTCTTGAATGCCCGCATGAAATACCCCTCGGACAAGCCAAGCAGCCCGGCCATTTCCTTGACTCCCAGCGGACCGTCGAGACCGGCGTCGATGAGCTCGTCGAGCAGGCGCATTCGCCCGCCGGTGATGGACCCTTGTACGGGGGGCGAAAGCGTCTTGTGCGCCTTCACCCGTTCAGCCAATCCGAGCGTCCAGGCCTCCCAGTCATCCTCGGCGGTGGGCCGCAGCAGTGCGCTGCGCATTCTTAACGCAAGGCTGATGGCCTGCGGGTCCATACGGTTGTTGAACGCATGCTCCCCCGGCAACGCCATGCCGTCGGTGCGCACGACCCGCAGGTATTCACCGCCCCTGGGGGATTCGGAAAACACGTCGCATTCGGCGGGGACGAATGCCAGGCCGTTGGGAATCGCCTCGAAGGGCTGCACTCGGTCGCTGCCGATGGCGTGCAGGCCGCGCTGGCTGTCGAAGGCAAAGCCGATCGCCGACTGGGTGGCGACATAGCGGGTGGCGTAGGCGCAGCCAGGCAGCAATTCGATCGCCCACGGCCCGGCCTCGATGCGACGGACCGGTTCGGACTGGGGCGGCTGTTGGCGGTTTCGAGGGTTCATGAACAGCATAGTAGTGAAGAGCGGGCCGGAAAGTCAGGTCAGTTTTCTGAAAGCCCGCCGGTGTTGCCCTGAATAGACTGGGCAAAACCCGGAGGCCCATCATGCACACACTGACCCGCGACGACATCGAACAAGCTGCCCGCCACCTCTACCAAGTCATGCCCGCCACCGCCCAATATGCCTGGCCCTTGCTGGCTGAACGACTGGGTTGCACGGTGTGGGTCAAGCACGAGAACCACACCCCGACGGGCGCCTTCAAGGTGCGCGGCGGCCTGACCTTTGTGCATTGGCTCAAGCGTGAGCACCCGCAGGCAAAAGGCATCGTCACGGCGACTCGCGGCAACCATGGCCAGAGCCTGGCGCTGGCGGCCACTGCGTTGGGTTTGAAAGCGTTGATCGTCGTGCCGCACGGCAACTCGGTGGAGAAGAACAACGCCATGCGCGGCTTTGGCGGTGAGGTGGTCGAATATGGCCGCGATTTCGACGAGGCCCGTGAAGAGGCCGCACGCCTGGCCCAAGCGCATGGCCTCTACCTGGTGCCGCCGTTCCATCCCGAGTTGGTCAAGGGCGTGGCGACCTATGGGCTTGAGCTGTTCAAGGCGGTGCCGGACCTGGATACCGTCTACGTGCCGATAGGCTGTGGCTCGGGGATCTGCGCGGTCATCGCCGCCCGCGATGCCTTGGGCTTGAAGACCCACGTGGTGGGCGTGGTGTCCACCGAGGCCGTCGCGGCGAAGTCCTCGTTTGAAACAGGCACGCTCTGCGAGACCGCTTCGGCAAATACCTTTGCCGACGGCCTGGCCGTGCGCAGACCCATTCCCGAGGCCTTTGCCATCTACGGGGCCGCGGCGGCGCGAATCGTAGCGGTCAGCGACGCTGAAATTGCCGGGGCTATGCGCGCCTATTATACCGACACCCACAACCTTGCCGAAGGTGCCGGCGCCGCCGCCCTGGCGGCGCTGATGCAGGAGCGTGAAACGATGCGGGGCAAAAGGGTGGCGGTGATTCTGTCCGGTGGGAATATCGACCGGCCGGTGTACGCGAACCTGATTGGCTGATGCCGATGATGTGCTGCATCTGCCGCCGTCATCGCGAGCAGGCTCGCTCCCACATTCAATCTCCATTGAACAAAAAATTCATATCCGATACAGAACCCCTGTGGGAGCGAGCCTGCTCGCGATGGGGTAAAGGCTTTAACGAATAGACCGAGCCGCTCTGGATCAGGGCACCAGTACGGCTTTTGCGCTGCTGCCCTTGGCGATCAGCGCGTACTGGGCCTTGCCGTCCACCAAGGGAATTTCAAGGATATCCGTGGGCGCGTCGATGACGCCTGCCTCGAAGTGCTTGCCAAACTCTTCAAGCATCCGGGCGCAATCGGTATTGTCGTAAAGCAACGAATTCACGCCGATCAAGACCCCGCCTTTGCGATAGAGCGCCAGGGCGGGGAAGTGCACCATCCCATCCGGCGGGGCTGCAATGATCGCGATGCGACCGAAGTTGGCCAATGCCGATACCGCCTCTTGCAGCCAGAAGCCGGTGGTGTCGAAGATGACCTGCGCCCCTCCCGGAAACACCGCGTTGACCTGCTCGGCCAGGCTGCCGGGCGCGCTGGTCACGATGACGTCGTAGCCTTTGGCTCGTAACTCGGCGACCCGCTCCGGTCGCCGTACCGCCGCAAGCACACGGGCCCCGCGGGCCTTCGCCAGGGCCAGCGCTGCGCTGCCTACCGCGCCATTGGCGCCAATCACCAGGAACGTCGTGTCGCGCTGCACGTGGGATCGTTCAACGGCATCGTAGGCGGTGGTAAAAGGCACGCCGATAGACGCGGCTTGGACGAAGGACAAATGCTCAGGCTTCAGGGCCACGCCACTTGCCGGAACCGTGAGGTACTGCGCATGGGAGCCGTCACGCAGGAAACCTGGGCCCTTGCCGGTTCCCCAGATCGCTTTGCCGAGCAGGTGTGCCGGGCCTTGCTCAACCACCCCGGCGAAATCACGGCCGGGCACGCGGGGCAAGGTGGTGTAGGGAAAGCGGCCCTCGACATTTTTGACATCGCTGGGGTTGAGGCCCGCCGCCTTGACCCGGACGAGGACCTCGTCGGGGCCCGGGACGGGTATCGGCAAGTCAACGAGGCAGAGGTGGTCCAGGCTGCCGGTGGCGGAAAACTGTAGGGCTTTCAAGCTGCAATACTCCTCGACGAAATGTGCGTCGAGGATAGCGTTCGGGCTGATAGCGAACCCGCCAGAGAGTTTCGTCTATCGGACAAACCCCCTTGATGCCATCGCGTTTTTATACGCCGATGGTGCAACGCCCAGGGCGCGGCGGAACATCTCGCTGAAACTGCTCAGCGTATAGCCCAACCGCGCCGCTATCGCCCCCACCGAGTCGCCCTCCAGGAGTGCGGCGACAGCGTGGGCCAACTGCACTTGGCGTCGCCATTCGGTGAACGTCAGGCCTAGCTCGGCATGGAACAGCCTGGCCAGGGTGCGGGTGCTGGCCCCCACCGACTCGGCGTGCTGCTCAAAGGACATGGCCAGTCCGGGGACATCGAGCACTGTCTCGCACAAGTTGCGCAAGCGTCGATCCCCGCCGGCAGGCATGGGCACCTTGAGCACTGCCGAGCGCTGCTCGCGAAGTTCCAGCACCAGCAGGTTGTCCAAGGCATCACGCAACGCAGGATCAGGGCGATTACCCAGCGCCACTCGCCGGATGATCAGCTCGCGCAGCAGTTTGCTGACTTCGAGCACTTCCAGCTCAAGCCCCACGCTCATGGCCAGTTCGGCGCGCAAATAGAGATTGCGCATCTCCAAGGGCGAAACCACGCGGATCCCGTGTGTGACCCGCGGCGGCAGCCACACCGCGCGCTGCGGCGGGACCAGCAGCGCCGCACCGGGTGTATCGACCCACATCAGGCCACTTTGCGCATAGAGAAGCTGGCCCCATTCATGATGATGAGGCGCGATCAACGTCCCGGGTGGGTAGGTGCGGGAAAGCGGTTGAACAAGATGCGTCGTGTCCGTCAGATCGGGAGGTGAAGCAAGGACCATGACCGGAACTCAGAACGATAACGGTGCTTTTTAGCACAAGTGCGCGGGTGTTGGGGGCTGGCGGCTGGCTTGGAGTGATTGTGTTGCCGCTATCGCGAGCAAGCTCGCTCCCACAGGGAATACGGGTTGTATCTCGAATCTCACAATCACCCCGGACAACTGTGGGAGCGAGCTTGCTCGCGATAGCGACACGTCAGGTTGCACTAAGGTTGAATGTGCCGCCAATGACTACGCCGCCTCCGCAGCCAGGGCCGCCCGAACGCTGGGGCGTGCGGCGATTCGCGCCATGAACGACGCCAGCGCCGGCCAGTCGCTGATCCGGATATTGAACAGCGGCAGCCAGTTCAGGACGGTAAACAAATAGCCGTCGGCCAGGCCAAAGCGACCCATCAGGTAATCCTGTTGTTCAAGGGCCTGGCTGAGGTAATCCAGGCGTTTGAACAGTTTTGCCCTGAAGATCGCCTTGGTGGGCTCTGCAATATCGGCGTTGAACAGCGGCGCACATCCGCTGTGGATCTCGGAGGTGATGAAGTTCAACCATTCCTGCAGGCGAACCCGCTCCCAGGTGCCGTTGGCCGGCGCCAGCGTGTTTGTGGGGACCAGGTCGGCCAGGTACTGGACGATGGCGGGCCCCTCGGTCAGGACATCGCCGTTATCCAGCATCAGGGCTGCCACGTAGCCCTTGGGGTTGATGGTCAGGAAATCGTGCCCGTCGGCGGTTCGCTTGGTCTGGTTGTCGACCCGGATCAATTCAAAGGGCAGGCCCAGTTCCCGCAGCACGATGTGCGGGGACAGTGAGCAGGTCATGGGGGCAAAGTAGAGTTTCATGCTTTCCTCAAGGTCGGGGGATGTGCCGCCAGAATCCGCGAGGGCCGGAATATTTTCAAAGGACATCTTCGGTGCTAGCGTATGACAAAATCTCATGAGTCAGTCAGATCTCCATGACCACCCGAATACCGTCGCTCAATGGCCTGAAAGCATTCGAATCAGCCGCCAGGCACATGAGCTTTACCAAGGCCGCAGAAGAGCTGAACGTCACGCAAACCGCCATCAGCCATCAAATTCGCCGGCTCGAAGAGGAACTGGGCGTGCGCCTGTTCTTGCGGCTCAAGGATGGCCTGGCCCTGACAGACGAAGGTCATGGCTATTTCCCAGGCGTTCGTGCGGCGTTCCATGAGCTGCGCTATTGCACGCAGACGTTGCTGCAGAGCCGCAACAACAGCGTCTTGACGATCAGTACCCTGGTTTCCTTTGCCTCCAAATGGTTGTTGCCGCGACTGGCGTCATTCCAGCAAGCATTTCCCAACATTGACGTGCGCGTAACGGCCTCCACTGAGCGGGTGGATTTTCGTAAGGGCGGCGTCGATGCGGCCATTCGTTACGGTTCCGGCGATTGGAAGGGCTTGCGGGCGGACTGGCTGATGGCCGATGAGATCTTTCCGGTGTGCAGCCCCAGGCTGCTGCAAGGTCCGACAGCCTTGAAGAATCCGGGCGATCTGGCCCGGCACACCTTGTTGCAGGTCAGTGGGGTGACCCACGACGACTGGAGCGCCTGGTTGAGTGCCACGGGCCAACCGAAAAAACTCGCCGAAGGCAGCCGGCTGACATTCGACCTGGCCATGATGGCTGTCCAGGCTGCGGTTGACGGCCTGGGGGTCTGCATCGGGCGTTCAACCTATGTCGAGGATGACCTGAAGGCCGGGCGATTGGTTGCTCCCTTTGATCTGCGATTGAAATCTGATCTCGGCTTCTATTTCGTGAGCCCGCATGAAACGGCCGACACCCCAAAAGTGCAGGCCTTTAGAACCTGGTTGATGGATTCGGTGGGTTTTGGCGCCGAAACATACTTACCCCGTGCCGTTCAGCCGTTCGACTGCGAGCCGATATAACTAGAGGTCCGGTTACTTTCAGGGTTCACCGAGGGTACGTCATGTTTAATACAACACTAAAAAATGAACTGACGGCTAGGACGGCCGAATTGGCAATGTACAAGGGGCTGGTCGGCGCCTTGGAGCGCTCGATGGCGGTTATCGAGTTCAGCCCCGACGGCAAGGTTCTTCGTGCGAACGAGAATTTTCTCGCCACGATGGGCTACCGTGCGGATCAGTTGGCCAGCCTGTCCCATCGGGACTTCTGCACTCCAGCGCTGGTGGGCAGCGCCGAGTACCGTGAATTCTGGAACCAGTTGCGCGCCGGTCAATTCGTTTCCGGCACGTTTCAGCGCCGCAGCGCGCAAGGCCAGAACGTGTGGCTGGAGGCCAGTTATAACCCGGTAGTGGACGAGCAAGGCCGCGTCGTGAAGGTGGTCAAGTACGCACTCGACGTCACTGCCAAGGTCGCCAGCGAGGCAGAAACACGTGCCCGGCTGGCGGCACTCGACCGGGCGATGGCGATGATCGAGTTCGACCTGGGCGGTAACATCCTGACCGCCAACGAAAACTTCATGAATGTCATGAATTACACGTTGGCGGAGATCAAGGGCAAACATCACCGGATGTTCTGCGAACCGAGCCTGGTCGGCAGCTCCGAATACAGTGATTTCTGGCGCCGTCTCAACGCCGGCGAGTTTTTCAGCGGCCAGTTCAAGCGCCTCGGCAAAAACGGCAAAGTCGTCTGGCTGGAAGCCAGCTACAACCCGGTCTACAACGCCGAAGGCAAGTTGTGCAAGGTTGTGAAGTTCGCCAGTGACATCAGCGAGCGGGTGGAGAAATTCGAAGAGGATTCGCGCGGTGCTTCCCGTGCGTACCATATCTCCGCCGAGACCGAACGAGTGGCCGAACAGGGCGCCCTGGTGATCCACCAGACCGCCAAGGAGATGCGCGAGATCGCCGACAACATTGGCGCCTCCGCGCGTCTGGTTGGGCAACTGGGGGCGCGTTCGGAAGAGATCACGGCCATCGTCAACACCATTCGCGGCATTGCCGACCAGACCAACTTGCTGGCCCTCAACGCGGCCATCGAGGCCGCGCGGGCCGGGGACCAGGGAAGGGGGTTCGCGGTGGTGGCCGACGAGGTCCGGCAACTGGCCGGGCGCACCAGTCGCTCCACCTCGGAGATTGCCGAAATGATCGGCCTGATCCTCTCCGAAACCCGCGATGCCGTCGCCAGCATGAACGTGACCCATGAAGGCGCATTGCGTGGCGTAACGCTGGCAGACCAGGCCGGCTCGGTCATCGTGCAAATCAGGAACGGGACCACGGATGCACTCGACGCCGTGAGCATGTTTGCGTCCAAGCTCGACGAGTCCGAGGTGATTCCCAAGACGGCTATCGGCTGGGTGGGTTGAGGTGAGCTGAGCTGAGTCCTCGCCCTTGCGATCCATGCGCTTGACCAGTTCAAGCAATACCGCTCGCAGCTCGGGCGGTCGCACGGGCTTGGCCAGCACCGAGACGCTCAGGCGTTTCAGCGATTGGCGTATCAGTTCGATCTCATGCTTAGTGACATGCCTCGTGCTTCCACCATTCCATTTTATGAAACGGTGGATTGCAGTTTGTGCGTATTCCTGCGTCGCCGCTTTGGGCAGAAGATGACTCCAGCCACTTGCACAGCCGTGCAAACGATGGCGGAGAATCCCTAACCGTAGCGCACTGGCGCAGGCGTTCATGCTGCGAGCGCGAGGAGTAGCTGATGGACGAAGCCTTGCAAGCAAAAAACTCGCCCTGGCACGAAGGAGAGCTGGCCTTGCAGCGCTCCGTCGGGGCAGTCGACATGATGGCCAGTGTCGGTCAACGGCAACTGGCGCGCACCTGGATGCCGGACCAGCATCGGGAGTTCTACGCCCAACTGCCTTTCGTGGTGCTGGGGGCGGTGGACCGGCAAGGCGACGTCTGGGCGACCCTGCGCGCGGGGCAACCGGGCTTCATGAACTCGCCCGACCCACAGACTCTGCACATCCACCTTGAGCCCGAGCCGAACGACCCGGCCCAGGAGGGCATGGGCGAGGGCGATGCCATCGGGATGCTGGGCATCGAGTTGCACACCCGCCGGCGCAACCGCATGAACGGTGTCGTGCGTCGTCAGCTCGACCCGGGGCTGGAGATTTCAGTGAGCCAGGCGTATGGCAACTGCCCTCGCTACATCAACCTGCGCCAGTACCACTTTGTCGACGCGCAGGCCGTTGCGCCGCGTCAACTGACCGTGTCCGACCCACTGGTGCGGCGCCTGGTGACGGCGGCCGATTCGTTCTATATCGCCACCTACGTGGTACGCGATGGCGAGCGGCAGGTCGATGCTTCCCACCGTGGTGGCAAGCCGGGGTTTGTGCGCATGGACGAAGACGGATCGCTGACCATTCCGGACTTCTCCGGCAACCTGTTTTTCAACACGCTGGGCAACATCCTGCTCAATCCACGGGCCGGGCTGGTGTTCGTCGATTTCCAGACGGGTGATCTGCTGCAAATGAGCGGCTCGGCGCAAGTACTGCTGGACGACCCCGAGATCAGCGCGTTCCAGGGCGCCGAGCGGCTGTTGCGCTTTACCCCGCAACGCATCGTTTATCGCCCGGCGGCCATTGCCCTGCGCTGGAAGGACCAGGACGAAGGCGACTCGCCCAATTCGATGATGACCGGCAGTTGGGAGCAGGCCGCCGAGCGCTTGCAGGCCGAGGCGCTGCGTAGTCGCTGGCGTGCATTGCGGGTCGCGCGGGTGGTGGATGAGAGCCACAACATTCGCTCGTTCTACTTGCAGGCGAGCGATGGCTTGGGTTTGCCCCGGTTCGAGCCCGGGCAACATTTGCCGGTGCGGATCTTGCTGGAAGGGCAGAACGCACCATCGATCCGGACCTATAGCGTATCCAGTGCGCCGTCGGATGATTTCTTGCGCATCAGCGTCAAGCGCGATGGCTCGGTGTCGTCCCACCTGCATGATCAGGTGCAGGCGCTGCACGAGATTGAGGCGCGCGCGCCCCAGGGTCATTTCACGGTGCGGGCCACCGAGCGGCGTCCGTTGGTCTTGCTGGCAGCGGGCGTGGGCATCACACCGCTGTTGTCGATGTTGCGCGAGGTGGTTTACCAGGGCCAACGCATCAGCCGCATGCGCCCGGTCTGGCTGGTGCAAAGCGCTCGCTCGGTGGCCGACCTGGCGTTCCGTGACGAAATCGACGAAGTGGCCGCCCGTGCTGGCGACAAGCTCAAGGTTGTGCGCCTGGTCAGCCAACCGCCCACCGAGGGAGGGGGCGCGGAGGGCTACGACCTGGCCGGCAGGATCGATGTGGAACTGCTCAAGAAACTGCTGCCGCTCAACGACTACGACTTCTATTTGTGCGGGCCGGGCAGCTTTACCCAAGCGCTGTACGATGGGCTGCGCAAACTGCGCATCCCTGACGATCGCATCCACGCGGAAACTTTCGGCCCCTCCACACTTGTGCGCGATATCGAAGTCAGCATGCCGGCGCCCCAGCAAGTGCCGGCTGCGAGCGAAGCGGTGAAGGTCTTGTTCGCCGGCTCTGGCAAGGAGGCACGTTGGGAGCCGGGCAGTGGGACGCTGTTGGAACTGGCCGAAGCGCGCGGTCTGAACCCGGAATTCAGTTGCCGCGGCGGTTCCTGTGGCACCTGCAAAACCCGCTTGAGCCGCGGTCAGGTGCACTACCTGAGCCTGCCGGCCGAACCGGTTGGCGAAGGTGAGGTGCTGATCTGTTGCGCCGTACCGGCCCAGGGGAGCGAGCCGTTGGTGCTTGAGGTCTAGGCGGCCCGACTGTTTCACCAGGTGAAATGCTGGTGAGAATCAGCTCGAGCTTGGGCCCAGCATCCCGCGGCGCACGCGGCCTGGCGCCTCGCCGAAGACTTCCTTGAATTTCTTGCTGAACGCGGCTTGGGATTGGTAGCCGACCTGTACGGCAATATCGCTCAGCCCCAGGTGTGAGTGACTGAGCAGGCTGAAGGCCAACTCCATTCGCACTTGCGTCAACAGCACCCACGGCGAGACGCCGGCCACCTTGACGAATGCGCGCATGAAGTTGGCCCGGGACATGCTCGCGATGTCCGCCAGGCCTTGGATGGTCCACTCGTGCGCAGGGTCCGCCAGCATTGCCTGCCAGGCCCGGCCCAGACGCTTATCGCCGAGCAGGGCCAGCGAGCCGCTGTCCTGACCCTGACTGGCCAGATGCGCACGCAGAATCAGGGTGAACAGCGCCTGTGACAGGGCATCGAGCAAGAAGCGCGCGCCGACCTTATCCCCATCCGCTTCTGCGCGCATGACCGCCACCAGCGCCGGCAACGGCCCATTGGCCGGCAATGCGCCGCTGGGAATCACCAGGTATTCGGGCAGGGCGCCGAACAGCAACGAAGCCCGGTTGAAATGAAAGCCCCCGCAAAGCATGTCCAACTCCGCGCTGGCGCCGCCAATGCGATGAATCGGCAAGGTGCCCCCGGTCACGACCCGAGGTGAAGTCGGCGTCACCGTTTTGCCAGGGCTGTGCATGACGTGAGGGGCACCGCGCGGCAACAGCAGGATGTCACCGGCACGCATGGGCAAGCGCTGCCCATCGGCAAACTCGACGCGGCATTCGCCGGTCAGCACGATGTGATAGGGCGCTGTGCCCAGGGCTTGTTGTCCGTGATCCAGGGCCCAGTCGCCCTGGAACTGACAGCGCAGGTCCAGGCTGCCGCGCACGTTGGCCAGGCTGATGAGTTTATCGATCGCATTCATTTGAGCGTTTCGCCAAAAAAACTGAGCGCATTGAGCAAACCCGAGTGGCGCCAGGGTGAAAAACTGAGGGCGTCAAAACAGTACACCCAACCCACTCAGGAGTTAATGCCATGTTCAATAACTGGTCCGAATTGTTGCCTACCATCCAGAAAGCCTTTGGCGCGCTGGGCCGCAGCAACCCGAAAATGGTCAAGGCCTATATGGCGCTAGGGGAGGCCGCCAGCGAAAACAATGTACTGGATGCCAAGACCCGCGAACTGATCTCGATCGCGATCGCCGTCACCACCCGCTGCGACGGCTGCATCGCCGCCCACACGGACGCGGCGATCAAGGCCGGCGTGAGTCGGGAAGAGGTTGCAGCGGCCTTGGCAACTGCGATTTCGTTGAATGCGGGGGCGGCCTACATCTACTCGCTGCGGTCGCTTGAGGCGTATGACATGCTGAAGACGCCGGTTTGATTTGTATGGTGGGCATATCCGTTGCTGCGGTGATGGCTGCTGACGGTTCCGCCCTTAAGAGCACGCCAATGAAACTGATCCCAGAAGCGATTGATCGTTTCGGGTCGTCGCAATGTTCTTCATTCACCGGGAGATTCCCATGATCGACACGCCTTGCACCGGCAACCTCCGGCCGGATACCCCCTTCGCGATTTACCCAGAGCACGAAAGCGGATTCCTGTTGCCCCAGTTGATGGGAGCCTTGGCAAGCGAGTCCGCAAGAGTCGTTTCGAACGACCTGTGCCACGACACCTTGCTGGCGAAGGCTGGCGCCTTTGTGATGCGGCTGCTGAAGCAAACGCCGAGCAGATAACGCACAACCCATGGCGAGGAAAGCGCCTCCATTTCAATGTAGAGAACTAACCCATCAAGCCATTGCTCCTAATACAAATGCCAGGGTCAACGTGCGGATCGCGCCAATGGAAACTGTCAGTGTCTACACAATCGGTCATTCAACGAGGACTATCGAGCAGTTTGTGCAGACATTGAAAAGCTTCAATGTCGAGATGATCGTCGACGTCAGGACTGTTCCCAGATCGCGGACAAACCCTCAGTACAACCTCGATACGCTCCCTGAGCGGTTGGCGCCCTTCGGTATCGAGCATGAGCAGATTAGGGAACTGGGCGGACTACGAAAAAAATCCAGGACCGTTCCCGATGACCTCAATGGATTCTGGGAAAATCGCAGTTTTCACAATTACGCGGATTACGCCCTGTCTGACGAGTTCGAGAAGGGGCTGGATCGGCTCATGGCGCTCAGCCGGACCCGACGATGCGCCATCATGTGTGCTGAAGCAGTCTGGTGGCGTTGCCATCGACGGATCATCGCGGACTACCTGTTGCTCCGTGACAGGGAGGTCTTCCATATCATGGATAAAGACAAGGCCAACAAGGCCGTATTGAATCCTGCCGCGAAGGTGCAGGGATTGAAGCTGACATACCCTGCAACCCAGGTTTGAGCAAGCGCCGATAAACGATCACCTCAGCGGCAGCCAATCCTTGTACAGGTACAACGCGGCAGGTTCGAGATCCTCGGCTGCACCCTCGACCCGCAGGACGGCACCGCGACCGGCCGGAAGGCAGCCTTCCTTGATCGCTTCCCCGTTAGGCACGGCAATGGCTTGAACGTCGTACTCCAGCGCTCCCAGTCGGGAGCCTTGCGCAAACGCGATGGTTGTTGTCCCACGCGTTGTCGAAACGCCCGGGCAAAGGCCTCAGGTGCGCCTTAATCGACGCCAGCATGAGGCCGACAAGCGCAATGCGCTCGACCGATCTTGCTGTCTTGAGCGCCCAGCCTGGTGACAGGCCATGCATCACGAGCGACTAAGTCGACACCGAATCATGGCAGCAGACGCACAGCTTGTTGCCATCGAGGTCTCGAAAGTAGGCGCCGTAATAGTCGGGATGGTAGTGGGGTCTCAAACCGGGTTCTCCCTCACACGTCCCGCCCAGTGCCAGTGCTGTTGCGTAGCTGTGCCTGACGGCTTCCCGGCTGGGTGCAAGCAGGGCCACCATCTGCCCGTTGCCGGGTTCGTGCGCTTTGCCGTCAAAGGGTTTTCCAATCACGAAGATCGGGCGCGGTGAATGCTCGGCAATCCAGCCCGCCCAGCCTTTGCGGGCGTCGCTGAATTTCAATGTCAGGCCCAACCCGGCCATGAGTTTTGAATAGAACCCGAAGGCGCGATCAAAATCGGCGATACCTAGAAAAACATGCGAGATCATGATGGCTACCGTTTGGCCTGTGGGCGTGAGGGTTGTTTGAAATTCCAGCCTACGCTGCCACAGGAGTCGTCGCGCTGCCAAGTCCGAACGGTTAGCGCTGCGGCTCAGACGCTTGGCGCCTGGCCTGCCGGGCTTCGGTGCCGACGACCAGCCAGATGCCAATCCCGGATACCGCCATGCCCGACACCATCTGCCATGAAAGCGGTTCGTTGAACATGGCCCAGGCCCAGAGCATCGTAATGGGCGGGCTGAGGTACAGGACGCTGGCGACCCGGGTGGCGGTCGCGCGGCGCAGGCACAGCCAGTAGAGCCCATAGCCGCCCATCGTTGACAGGCCCGCGGTCCACAAGACGCTCAGTGCAAAACCGGTGCTGGGTATTGGCGCCAGGCTGCCATGGGCGCCTTCGACCAAGGCAAAAGCCAGGCCCGAAACGCAGCATTGCAGCCACAGGTTAGGCAGCAGGCCCAGCGATTGCGCGGGGGGTAGATATTTCTGCCACAGGGTCGCGACGGCGAGCGAGAACATGCCAAGCAACGGCAGGCCATAGGCCCACCAGGGTGCGGTGCCCCACGCCAGCGCACCTTGGGTCACCAGCATGACGCCGAGCAGGCCGATGAGCAGCCCGGCCCAGACCTGCCAGGCCAGGCGTTGCCGGAGTACGCCCGCAGCCAACAGCGCCAGGCCCATCGGCAGCAGGTCGGCGACAAGCGCGGCCAGGCCCGCCGGCACACCCAGGGCAATGCCTTGGGTAATACCGGCCAGGTAGCCGGCCATCGCCAGAAGGCCGATGCCGGCATTTTTCAACAGCACGATGGGTGAGGTTCGGCGCAGCGCTGTGGCGACGAAGGGCGACAGGACGAGCGTGACCACGACGCAACGCCAGAACACCACCAGCAATGCTGGCGCGTAATCAATGGAAAAGCGCGCGCCGACGAAGCCGGAGCTCCACGTCAGCAGCAACGCGGCCTCGAGCAATGGCAATGGAATCAGCCAGTGCCAGGCGGGCTTGGGCAGGGAAGGGCAGTTCAGCGATTTAGTCGGGTTCATGACCACAGGCTACGAAACCCGCGTAATCTAATAAATCAAAATGTAGTGCATCAGTCCTTCACGAAGATTGAATCATGACAGCCATACTTGATATCGATTTGATACGTACCTTTCATGCCGTGGCACGGATCGGCAAATTCAGTGCGGCGGCAGAACAGCTGCACAAAAGCCCGGCGGCGGTCAGCGTGCATATTCAGCGCCTGGAAGCGGTCGCTGGCGGGCGTTTGCTCAACCGGGACAATCAATCGGTTTCCCTCACCGCATTGGGCAAGCGTCTGCTCGTGGCGACGACGGAACTGCTGAGCACCCATGACCGGGTGCTGGCCGATCTGCACGGAACCCGGCTGGCGGGGCGCATCACCTTGGGGGTGCCGGATGAATACGCCGATCATGTCATCCGCGACATCCTCCCGACCTTCGCCGCCGCGTGGCCCAACGTGGTGCTGGAACTCAAGACCGCGCCAAGCTATGCGCTACGTGACCTGGTGCAGCGCGGCAAGCTCCAGGCGGCGGTCGTTGCGCAGCCGAAGGGGCAGGCCAGTGCTGGCGGGCAAATGCTGGTTCCCACCACGCCGGTCTGGGTCGGTCCGGCCCACGTGACGGTCGCCTCGATGGAGCCACTGCCGCTGGCGGTGCATGCGCCGCAATGCCCTTATCGGCAAGCGATGATGGAGGCCCTCAGGCAAAGCGGCCGCAGGACCCGAGTCGTCCTGGAAAGCCCTTCCAACCAGGCCGTCAAGGCGTGTGTGGAGGCGGGGTTGGCGGTCAGCCTGATAGACCGCGCGCGGGTGACGGATGCGATGCAGATCCTCGAAGACCTGCCGGTTATCGAGGAACACGAGGTGGTGTTCATGCGAGCCCAGGCGTCACACGACGATGAGGCCGTGAACCTGCTGTCCCGTGCCATGCAACAGTATTTCCGGCTGTAGAGCCAGTCCAGGGACTGCTGCGCAGTCCAGCGGGAGCAAGCTCCCTCGCCACGGGGTTGCGCTCGTACTCAAAAATGAAGTCGAGCGCTGCTTTTGTGGCGAGTGAGCTTGCTCCCGCTGGGCTGCGTAGCAGCCCCAAGACCAAACCCGCTAAACGATCAAGCCGACAGCGGCGGTGTCCGCGGCGGGACCAGGCGTTTTGAACCAATCGATTCAAACGCCGAAGCCAGTCGCAACAGCGTTGAATCGTCATAGGCACGCCCCGCAAACGTCAGCCCGACGGGCATGCCGATGTCCGCCATGACGCCCATTGGCACGGTGACAGTCGGCACACCCAGATGGCGGATGGCGAGGTTGCCGTTGGCCACCCAGACGCCGTTGCTCCAGGCGATATCAGCAGATTTCGGATTGATATCCGCATCCGCCGGCCCGACGTCGGCGACGGTCGGGAAGATCACCGCGTCCAGGCCCAGCCGCGCCATCCAGTCTTCCAGATCGATTCGACGTGTCTCTTCAAGCCCACGCAGGCCGTCGGGCAGGGTCGGGATCTGGTCCCACGGCGTGATGCCGCGCTGGGCCATCTTCACGTATTCATCCATGCCGGCGGCCAGATCGTCCTCCCGGTTGGGCAGGGTGCCCGGGTCGTGGGGGAAGATCTTCGGGCCGTCGACGTCGGCCAGGCGATTCAACGTCGGATCGCCGTTGGCCCGCAGGAAATCATCGAACGCCCAGGCCGACAGGTCCCACAACTCATGGTGCAGGAATTCTTTGGAGACCAGGCCGCGGGTGAACACCGTGGGTGCGCCAGGACGATCGCCCTCGCAGTTGGACACCAGGGGGAAATCCACCTCGATCACTTCGGCGCCACAGGCCTCAAGCGCCTTGCGCGCTTGCTCCCAGAGGTCGATCACCGAGGCGCGGGTGATGATTCGCTGCCCCGTCGGGCCGCCGATGCCGGGGGCCTGGGCCGTCCCCGCGTCAGGGTCGGCGTTGATGTACATCCGAGGCACGCCGAATCGAACGCCCGCCAGCGCACCGGGGGGGCTGGCCAGGCTCGGATACGAGGCTGGGCGAACCGAGTCGACGCTCGGAATCGGCACCCAGGGTTGCAGGCGCCACAGGTCGCCACGGGTGTCCGGGTCATTGGCGACCACCACGTCCAGTACTTCGAGCAGGTCGGCCATGGTCCTGGCGAAGGGCACGACGACGTCCATGGTCGGCGTCAACGGCCAGTTGCCACGCACCGAGATCACGCCGCGCGACGGTGTATACGCGCACAAGCCGTTGTTCGACGCCGGGCCGCGCCCGCTCGACCAGGTTTCTTCGGCAAGGCCGAACGCGGCGAAACTGGCGGCGGTTGCCGTGCCCGCACCGTTCGAGGAGCCCGAAGCAAAGGGCGCGGTGAGGTAGTCGCCGTTGTACGGGCTCTCGGCACGGCCATACACCCCGCGCTGCATGCCGCCGTTGGCCATGGGCGGCATGTTGGTCTTGCCCAGGCAGATGGCCCCGGCGGCGCGAAGCCGTTCGATGGTGAACGCATCGCGATAGGCCACCAGGTCCTTGAACGCCGGGCTGCCGGAAGCGGCAGTGAGCCCCTTGACCAGGTAACTGTCCTTGGCCGTATAGGGAATGCCGTCAAGCGGCCCCAGGGTCTGGCCGCTGGCCCGACGGGCGTCGGAGGCCTGGGCCTCTTTCAATGCATCGGGGTTGCGCACCACCACCGCGTTGAGGGCGGTGGGCGTATCGGGGCCGTCGTAGGCATCGATCCTGGCGAGGTAGGCTTGGACAAGCGCCACCGCGGTCGTCTGGCCCGACTCCAGCGCAGCGCGCAATTGGGCAATGGAGGCTTCAGTGATTTCGATCATGCTGTTAGCGCCGCGGCAGAGGGATGGCGAGGTGTTCGGGTCCATTGAAGTTGCTCCTGAGACTTCAGGTCATCTCAAAGTGGATATTTATCGGACTTGCGCACTGTACTACGGAATAGCGATCAAGGGCAGTTCAGGTTTGACCGGACTGGCGCTGGAACGAGCCAAAATTTTCCACCTTCAGACTTCGTTAAGAAACGACCTCGATACTTTCTCCCAATAGCCCGAGGGAGAACGTTGACCCATGCCCGATTTCGACTGGAACATCCACTTGCCGCTGGCCTTTGGCGATGCCGGCCCGCCGGTTCGCCACCTGCACCGGGCTTTGCCGGGACAACCCCGGCGAGCTGAGTTCGAAGCGTTCATCCAGCAGCGTTTTCGCCAGGTCCACGGCGCCGATATCCGTCACTTCATGCCGGAGCTGTTCGGGCTCGACGATGTCCACGGCACGCTCTGCGCAGCGGCTGGCGTGCGCCGGGCCGTACAGGGGCCGCTGTTCCTCGAACATTATCTGGACGGCCCCATCGAGCCTTTGATCAGCGCCGCTGCCGATCGTCCGGTGGACCGCGCCGGCATCGTCGAGGTAGGCAACCTGGCCGCCAGCGACACGGGCAGCGCCCGGCTGAGCATCATCGCGATCACTTATCTGTTGGCCATGGGCGGCCTTGAGTGGGTTGCGTTCACCGGCAATATCGGCCTGGTCAACAGCTTTCATCGCCTGGGCCTCAAGCCTGTGACGCTGTGCCCGGCCGACCCGCTGCGCCTCGGCGAGGACCGCCACCTCTGGGGTCGCTACTACGAAAGCCAGCCGTGGGTTCACGTCGGGAACATCCGCGCCGGTTTCATTCATCTGCGCAATACCGGCCTGTTCAATCGCCTGGGACTGCCGACGGACCTCGGAGAAACCTGCCATGTCGCCTGAAATGGAACGCTTCAAGCGCACCCTGCGTGGTCATGCCGAGCGCCGGGGCCATGCCGTGGCACTGTGGGGCGACGGCTCGCAGCTCGACTACGCGACACTTTATTCCGAAGTGGTGTACCGCCAGCAGCGTCTGCGCGATGAGCACATCAGCGTGGTCGCCCTGGCGCTAGATAACGGCATCGAAGCGATGCTCTGGGACCTTGCCGCACTGTTTGAAGGGTTGACCTGCGTGATCCTGCCCGGTTTTTTCAGCCAGGCTCAACGTCGCCACTGCCTGGAACAGAGCCAGGCCGAGCGAGTGATTGCCGAGCCTGCGTTCGAGGCGGAACTGCAAGCCGCCGGCTACCAGCACAGTGGCGAGTTCTGGCGCCGGCACTTCGACGGACCGAGCCGTCTGCCGGCAGGCACCGCCAAGCTGACGTTCACCTCCGGCACCACCGGCACGCCCAAAGGCGTCTGCCTGAGCGCCGACAGCCTGTTGCGGGTGGCCCGTGAACTGGAGCAGGCCAGCCAACCGGTCGAGGCCAGGCATCACCTGGCGTTACTGCCCCTGGCGATTCTGCTGGAAAACCTTGGTTGCTACGCAGCGTTGTATGCCGGAGCCATGTTGAGCCTGCCCAGCCAGAAGACCCTTGGCATCCAAGGCGCCAGTGGGGTCGACCCGGCGCGCCTGCTGGGATGCCTGGCCGAGCGTCGGGCGCAGAGCCTGATCCTGGTTCCACAGCTGCTGTTGATGTTGGTCACGGCTGCCGAACAGAAGATGTTCAACCCGCACATCGTGCGCTTCGCCGCCGTTGGCGGGGCACGGGTGTCCCACGATTTGTTGCAGCGGGCCCAGCGTGTTGGCCTGCCGGTGTTTGAAGGCTATGGGCTGTCGGAGTGCGCCTCGGTGGTCTGCCTCAATCGGCCACAGGCCCATCGTGCCGGCAGTGTCGGCCAGCCGCTGCCCCATGTGGAAATCCGCTTGGCCGATGATGGCGAAGTCCTGATCAAGGGCTCGACACTGCTCGGCTACCTGGGTGAGCCACCGCACGCCAGCGAATGGTGGCCCAGCGGCGACCTGGGCGAGTTCGACGAAGACGGTTTTCTTTACCTGCGCGGTCGCAAGAAGCACCAGTTCGTCACCAGTTTCGGCCGCAACGTGAACCCCGAATGGGTTGAAGCCGAACTCACCCAGGGCGGCGACATTGCCCAGGCCTTTGTCTATGGCGAAGCCATGCCGCATAACCATGCACTGCTCTGGCCCGCCCGGGCCGACTGCACGGATCAAACCCTGGAACTGGCCGTGGCCAAGGCCAACGACACGCTGCCCGATTACGCACGGGTCCATCGCTGGACGCGCCTGGACCAACCCTTCAGCGCTGCCAACGGCATGCTCACCGCCAATGGCCGGCCACGCCGGGAGGCCATCGTCGAGCATTACCGCGCGCAGCTCACTTCATCTGTCTTGTCCGAGGAGTCCCCATCATGAGTTTTTTTGACACGTTGCAAGAAGCCACCCAGCAAGAACGCCAGACCCTGTTCAATCTGCCGATCATTCGTGACGCCCTCGACGGCCAGGTCAGCCTGGCCAGTTACCGGGGCTTCCTGATCCAGGCGTATTACCACGTGCGCCATACCGTACCGTTGATGATGGCGTGCGGGGCGCGCCTGCCAACGCACCTGGAATGGCTGCGCAAGGCGGTGTGCGAATACATCGACGAAGAGTATGGCCACGAGCAATGGGTGCTGGATGACATTGCCGTGTGCGGTGGCGATAAGGAAGCGGTGCGCAACGGCCAGCCCTCGCTGCCCATCGAACTGATGGTCAGTTACCTCTACGACTTGATCGCCCGAGGCAACCCGGTAGGCCTGTTCGGCATGGTCAATGTGCTGGAGGGCACCAGTATCGCCCTGGCGACCCATGCCGCCGACAGTATCCGCGAGCGCCTGGAATTGCCGCCCACGGCGTTCAGCTACCTCAGTTCCCATGGATCGCTCGACATCGGGCATATGCAGACCTATCGCGGCCTGATGAACCGGCTGGACGATCCGGCGGACCAGGCTGCGGTGATCCATGCCTCCAAGGTGGTGTACCGGTTGTACACCGACATGTTCCGCGGCCTGCCGCGTGACGGGGAGCATGAACATGCGCCTGTGTGATGCGCGTGTCGTGCTGACCGGCGCCAGCGGTGGAATCGGCCAGGCCATCGCCGCCGCCCTGTGCGCCAGTGGTGCGCGGGTGCTGGCCGTGGCCAGGCATCGCGAAGCCTTGCAGCCGCTGTTGGAGCAATATCCGCAGCAATTGAGCTGGGTCGAAGCTGACCTGACCTTCCTCGCCGACCGGCGCAAAGTGCTGGTCGCCGCCGAAGCCCAGGGCGGCATCAACCTGCTGATCAATGCCGCTGGCGTGAACCATTTCGCCATGCTCGAACAACTCGACGACAGCGAGATCAACGCCATGCTGGCGCTGAACATCAGCGCGCCGATCTGCCTGACCAAGCTGCTCTTGCCGCTGCTCAAGCAAGCTGACAGCGCGATGGTGGTCAACGTCGGTTCGACCTATGGCTCGATCGGCTACCCGGGCTACGCCAGCTACTGCGCCACCAAGTTTGCCTTGCGTGGTTTTTCCGAAGCCTTGCGCCGGGAGTTGGCCGATACCCGTGTCGGGGTGCTCTACGTAGCGCCCCGGGCCACCCGCACCTCGATGAACAGCCCGGCGGCCGACGCGCTCAACCAGGCCCTGAAGGCCAACGTCGACGACCCGCAAACCGTAGCAGCGGCGGTGATCCACGCGATTATCGGTGATCGACGCGAGCTGTATCTGGGCTGGCCCGAACGCTTTTTCGTCGGCCTCAACAGCCTGTTGCCCAATCTGGTGGACCGTGGCCTGCGCAAGCAGTTGCCACTGGTGCGCCGTCTCAGTCACAAACCCGAAAACGAGCACCTCAAGCCATGAAAAAAATCTTCGCTTGCCTGTTGATCGGCACCCTGAGCCAAAGCGTCTGGGCGTTGGAGGCGGCCGATCAGCAACGTCTCAGCGACATCCAGCAGAGTTGGGCCCATATTCAATATGAAGTGCCCGAAGGCCAACGCGCCGATGCGTTCGAAAAACTTGCCGTCCAGGCCTCAGCGTTCAAGCAGGAGCGCCAATCGGTGGCCGAAGCGTGGATCTGGTCTGGCATCGTCAATAGCAGCTGGGCTGGTGCCAAGGGTGGGATCGGCGCGCTGGGCAAGGTCAAGGATGCCAAGGGCGACCTGGAAAAAGCCCTGACCCTGGACCCCAAGGCCCTGCAAGGCTCGGCCTACACCAGCCTCGGCGCACTCTACGACCGGGTGCCGGGCTGGCCCCTGGGTTTCGGCGACTCGGACAAGGCCGAGCAATTGCTCCAGCAGGCGTTGCAACTCAATCCGAACGGCATCGACAGCCTGTACTTTTGGGGCGATCACCTCTACCGTCAGAAGCGCTATAGCGAAGCCAAGGCAGCGCTGCAAAAAGCCTTGCAGGCAGCACCGCGGCCAGGTCGAGAAACGGCCGATGCCGGGCGCCGCAAGGAGATCGATGCGTTACTGGTGGATGTGAACAAGAAACTGAACTGACAGGAGCGGATGTGCGTTTATTACTGATCGAGGATGACGTGGCCTTGGGGGAGGGCATCCATCAGGCCCTGAGTCGCGAAGGCTATACCGTCGACTGGGTGCAGGACGGCAGCAGTGCCTTGCATTCGTTGCTCAGTGAAACCTTCGACCTGGCGGTGCTCGACCTGGGCCTGCCACGCATGGATGGCCTGCAAGTGTTGCGGCGCTTGCGTGACAGTGGCTCCAACCTGCCAGTGCTGATCCTCACGGCCCGCGATGCCACCGAGGATCGCATTGCCGGGTTGGACGCCGGGGCCGACGATTATCTGGTCAAGCCCTTCGATCTGGCGGAACTCAAGGCCCGGCTACGGGCCTTGTTGCGCCGCAGCGCCGGTCGCGCCCAAGCGTTGATCGAGCACGCCGGCATCAGCCTGAACCCCGGTACCCAGCAAGTCAGTTACCAGGGCAAGCCGGTGGCCCTGACACCCAAGGAATATCAACTGCTCCATGAACTGCTCTCGCCGCCGGGCCGGGTCATGACCCGCGATCATCTGATGCAGTTGCTCTACGGCTGGAGCGAGGAAGCCGAGAGCAACACCCTGGAAGTGCACATCCATCACCTGCGCAAGAAATTCTCCACCGACCTGATCCGCACCATCCGCGGTGTCGGTTACCTGGTGGAGGAGCGCCGATGAGTTCGATCCGGCGTCGCACCCTCACGTTGATTCTCGGCCTGCTGTTCCTTGGCCTGTTGATCATCACCGTCTTCAACCTGCATGACAGCAACCACGAAATCGCCGAGGTCTACGATGCCCAGTTGGCGCAGAATGCCCGGCTGTTGCAGGGCGTGATGCGCATGCCGATGGCGAGCAAGGAACACGCCGAGTTGTACCAGGCGTTCAATTCGGCATTGGGGCAGGCAGTGCCCAAAGTCGACGGCCATCCCTATGAAAGCAAGATCGCTTTCCAGGTCTGGAACGCCCAAGGTTCGGTGCTGGTTCATACGTCCAGCGCACCGTCGTTCACTTCACCGCCTGGCGCGCCGGGCTTCAGTGACATCGTGGACCGGAACAACCGTAAGTGGCGGGCGTTCGTCCTGGACGATGCGCAATACGGCTTGAAGATCTGGGTGGGCGAGCGCGACGACGTGCGTGCCGACCTGGTCGATCGTATTGTTCGCCACACCGTCGTGCCTAACCTGATCGGCAGCGTGGTGCTTGCCGTGGTGATCTGGTTGGCCATCGGCTGGGGGCTCAAGCCCCTGGTCGACATGGCGGCAAAGTTGCGGGTCAGGCATCCCGGCTCACTGGAACCCCTGCAAATGATGCCGCTCCCTACGGAGCTTGAGCCCATGCAGGCGGCGCTCAACCGCGTCTTGGCGCAGATCCAGGAGGTGATGGGCCGTGAGCGGCGCTTCATCGCCGACGCCGCCCATGAAATGCGTACACCCTTGGCCGTGCTGCGGGTGCATGCACAGAACCTGATGGAGGCGGGGAGCGAGCAAAGCCGGCGCGAGTCCCTGGAACACCTGATCGCTGGCGTCGATCGCACCACGCGCCTGGTCAATCAACTGCTCACCATGGCGCGGCTCGAACCGCAGGCAGGTGTTCCGACGCCTGCGGTTATCGACCTGCCCGCCACGGTTCGTGCGAGCCTGGTTCAACTGACGCCCTGGTTGTTGAGCAAGGGGCTTGAGCCGGTGCTGGATGTCAGTGATGACATCGGCCCGGTTCGAATCGACCCGGTGGCCATCGACATCGCCTTGAACAACCTGGTGACCAACGCGGCCAATTTCTCCCCGGCCAACGGCACGATCACCGTACGCCTGGCGAGGAAGGGCGATCGCTACGAGCTGTCCGTCGAAGACCAGGGGCCGGGTATCGACGAGGCCGAGCGTGAGCGGCTCTTCGAGCGGTTCTACAGCCGCGGCAATGACCAGGGAGCGGGGTTGGGGCTGACGATCGTGCGTACCATCGCGGATCGCCTCGGGGGGCGCATACGCTTGGAAAATCGCGCCGAGGGTGGGCTGCGCGCGACCTTGGAAATAGGCCGCTTCTAGGCGAATCTCCGGCGCCAGGTGGAGGACCTTATCGGGTGGTTCAAGCAGGCGCGTCGCCCCTGGGCTGTTCGGCGAGAAAGTCGACGATCTCGCCGACGGTGCTGCGTGCGGTGCGTGTAACGCCGATCAGGGTGGCGGAAGCCGAGCCCGTCCACTCGCCGTAGCCGACCAGCCACAGCCTGGGTTCGAGGGTCGAGTGGGTGCCTTCGACCGCCACGCGACCTTCGTTGTTGAGCACCCCCAGTGCATCCAGGTGCTGCAGGGCGGGCCTGAAGCCGGTGCACCAGATCACCACGTCCACGGCTGATTCGCGGCCGTCGGCCCAGATCACGCCGTTGCGGGTAAACCGCACGAATGGCCTGACGGACTGCAGGACGTTGCGTTCGCGGGCCTCGACCACTGGCGGCACCATGACGATGTCACCCAAGCCTCCCACGGGTTGGTCGATGACACGACCCTCCTGCTGGGCCTTCCAGCGCTCGGTTGCACGCTCGAACAACACGCGCCCGTCCACTTCGTCGGGAAGCAACAGCGGCTCGACAGGCGTCACCCAAGTGGTCTCGGCGATTTTCGACACCTCGGCCAGAATCTGCGCCCCTGAATTGCCGCCGCCCACCACCAGGACGTTCTTGCCGGCGAAAGGGGACGCCTCGACATAGTCCGCCGAATGCAGTTGCTGGCCGGCGAACAAGGCCGCATCAGGGTAGCTGGGGATGTAGGGGTTGCTCCAGGTGCCCGTTGCGCTGACCACGACCCGGGCGTCCCAGTGCTTGTCCGGGGCATGTACGCGCAAACCCGTTGCTGTGCGTTCCACACGCGTGACCTGTACCGGCCGCACCACGGGGAACCCATAGCGCTGTTCATACTGCGTGAGGTAGTCGACCACATGGTCTCGCGACGGATAGCCATCCTGTGAGGGGGGCATCATCCAGCCGGGGATCGAACTCCAGGTCGCCGGGGAAAAGAGTCGCAGCGAGTTCCAGCCGTGGCGCCAGGCACCACCGGGTTCTTCCTGGGCGTCGAGGATGACGAACGAGAGAGGCGTGCGCCGCAGGAAATACGCCACCGCCAAGGCCGCTTGGCCGCCACCGATGATGACTACGTCGAATGTCTCGGGCTGTGAGCGGGGCATGGCGGCGAATCCTTCGGTTGAGGGAGCCCGTTGCAAGGCTCCAAGAGGGGCTTGCAAGGCCAATGGCCGCTCCAGGAGAAAGGCCGTTGTACGCTTCAGCAACGTTTGCAGGTCTTGATGCCCAGCAACGAATAGAGCGGGCAGAAGCGAAAGATACCCGTGGCCAGTGGCACCAGGCCAATCCAGCCCCACGCGCCGATCAAGCCTGTCAGGGCCAGAATGATAAGGACAAGCCCCACGGCAATACGTGCGCCCCGGTCAATGGTTCCAATGTTGGCTTTCATGGCAATCTCCCGATCAATGGCCGCGCCGGGTTTCCAGCGCGGTGAACAACAACATGCCCGCCAACATGGCCAGCATGAACACAAAGGCTTGCCAGTGTCCGGTCAGCAGGATGGCCACGGCGGGGCCAGGGCAGATGCCGGCAATGCCCCAGCCGATGCCGAACACCAGGCTGCCGCCAATCAGGCGTGGGTCCAATTCGCGCTTGACCGGCAACTGCATGGGGCTGCCCAGCAACGAATGAGTCTGTTGGCGCGCCCACGCCAGCGGGACGATGGCGGTGCCAATCGCCCCGATCATCACCAGCGCCAGGGACGGGTCCCAAGTGCCGGCCAGGTCCAGGAAACCCAACACCTTTTTCGGGTTGGCCATGCCTGCCAGGAGCAGCCCTAAGCCAAAGAGCAGGCCGGCGATGAATGCCGTCAGTTTGCGCATGTTCAAACCCCCATCACGTGACGCAGGACAAATACCGTGGCGAAACCGCTGAGCATGAAACACGCGGTGGCGACCATCGAACGCGGTGAAAGGCGCGACAGGCCACACACGCCATGGCCACTGGTGCAGCCCGAACCGTAACGAGTGCCGACCCCCACCAACAGGCCGGCGACCGTGAGGCCGAGCCAGCCGCTCTGGAACTCGATTGGTGGCAAGGTGGCAAACACGCCCCATACCAGCGGCGCGACGAGCAGACCCAGGAGAAACAGGGCCTTCTCGCCCAGCCCTTCGCTGCCTCGCTGCAGCAGGCTGCCGATCAGCCCGCTGATGCCGGCGATCCGGCCATTGGCGACCACGAACAGGCCGGCCGCCAAGCCAATCAACATGCCGCCGGCCAGGGAGGACCACGGCGTAAAGTTGAGCCAGTCAAGATTCATCAGCGTTCTCCGCTACACATCGTTGATATTCCACCCGGTGATTCAACCCAGGACCTTTACCAGCAGGGCGACCGCGACCAGCGTGGACACCAGGGCGAAGCCTCTTTGCAGATAGGGCTCCGGCAACCTGGCGGCGACCAGGCGCCCGCCGAGCATGCCGACGATGGCCCCCATGGAAAAGGGTAGCGCTATGGGCCATTGCAGGTGGCCCATCGCCGAACTCGCCAACACCCCTGACAGGGAAACCAAAGCGATGACGGTCAGCGACGTGGCGAGCACCGACTGCGTGGTCAAATTGGTGTATCGCTGCAACGCCGGAACCATGACAAAACCGCCGCCCACACCGAGCAGCCCGGAAAGCACCCCGGCAATCATGCCCGACGCCGTGAGCGCCCATGCGCAAGGGCCGGTCCAGTTCAGCTTGCCGCGATTCTCGTCCAGGACGCAGGGCGGCGGTTTGCGCGTGGCGGATGCCTTTGCCCCGACACGAGCGGGCAGTGATTTTTGCAAGGCCCGGAACGCCACGTACATCAGCAACAAGGCAAACAGGATCGTCAACGGACGGTTGGGCGTGCGCTGCGCCAACCAAAGGCCCAGCGGCGAGCAGATAACCCCCGCACTGGCCGTCAACAGCGCCGCCTTGTAGCGCACGATGCCGTTGCGCAGGCCCATCACGGCGCCCAGGGTGGCGGCCAGGCCCACCGCCAGCAAACCGATGGGCCCGGCTTCGGCCATGCTCAAGCCCACGCCAAAAACCAGGAACGGGACGGCGAGTATGCCGCCGCCGGCACCGGTCAGGGCCAGGATCACGCCCACCGCAAAGCCCAGTACCAGGACTGCAATCATCTCGGTCTCCTGGAGAGGTTCGATTTCATAGGTCCGCCAGTTCAGGTTTCGCCAGCCACTCACGGCCCTTGAGCATGGCTTTCCAATACAGCGGCGGAAGAATTCGTTCTTTAAGTAGCCAGGCGAGTCTCGAAGGCCGAGTCCCGTCGATCAGCCAGGACGGGAAGCTGGGGGCGAGCTTGCCGCCGTAGGTGAATTCAGCGAGCACGACCTTGCCTCGCTCCACGGTCAGTGGGCAGGAACCGTAGCCGTCGTAATGGGCGCTGCCCTTGGCCTTGCCCATGGCCGCCAGCACGTTATGGGCGACCACGGGCGCCTGCTTGCGCGCCGCCGCTGCGGTTTTTGCGTTGCTGGTGTTGGTTGCATCGCCCAGTGCGTGGATATTCGCCCAGGTTTTATGGCGCAAGCTGTCGGGGTCGACATCGATCCAGCCCGCCCCATCGGCCAGGGGGCTTACGCGGATAAAATCCGGCGCCACCTGAGGGGGCACCACATGCAGCAGGTCGAAGTCGTGCGTCACCCGGTGAGTACTGCCATCGGCCTTGACGCAGCTGAAGGTCGCCGTTTGTGCCGGTCCATCGACAGAGACCAGCGTACTGCCGAAATTCAGGTCGATCCCATAGGCGTGGACGTATTCCATCAAGGCCGGCACGTAGTCGGGAACACCGAACAGGACGGCCCCGGCGCTGCAGAAGTCGATCTCGATATCGCCGAGTACGCCTTGGCGTCTCCAATGATCGGCGCACAGGTACATCGCTTTTTGAGGGGCCCCGGCGCATTTGATCGGCATCGGCGGCTGCGTGAAAATCGCCCGGCCACTGCGCAGTTGCTGCACCTGTTCCCAGGTGTAGGGGGCCAGGTGGTACAGATAGTTCGAGGTGACGCCGTTGCGCCCCAATGTCTGCGGCAAACCTTCAATGGCGTGCCAGTCCAGTTTCAGGCCCGGGCATACGATCAACTGCTCGTAGCGGACCACGCGGCACCCATCGAGAATAATGGCGTTGTTTTCAGGTTCGAAGGCCGCGACAGCCGCTTTGATCCAATGCACACCCCGGGGAATGGTCGCGCCCATCGTGTGGGCCGTTCGGTGCGCCTCGAACACGCCACCGCCGACGAGGGTCCAGCCGGGCTGGTAATAATGCACATCCGCCGGATCGATGATGGCAATGTCCAGGTCTGGCGCGCGGGCCAACAGGCTCGAAGCCGTGGCGATGCCCGCCGCGCCGCCGCCGACAATCACCACGGCATGTCGGGCCTCGGCCACGCCAACAGGCGTGCGTCCCTCGTTGGCAATTCTGCGGATGACGCCTTTCATGTCGAAGCCGGCTTTCCTGGCGGCTTCGACAATCTGTGGCAAGGGCTGCTGGCCGGCCTGGGACAGTGCCCACATCGTCGTCGAGCGCATGCCGGAGCGGCAATACGCCAACACTGGCTTGGGCAAGGACGCGAGTAATTTGCCGAAGGCAACGCCCTGCTCATCGGTCACCTTGCCGGACTCTGCGGCAAGGTAGTGCGCCTCGATGCCCATCGCTTGTGCCGCACGCTGGATGTCGGCAAACAAAGGTTGATCGCTGCCTTCACCATCAGGGCGGTTGCAGATGATGGCGCGAAAGCCGGTGGTTTTGATCTCACTCATTTGGTCGGGTTGAATCTGCCCCGAGATCGAGAGGCCGGACGCAAGGTGGCGGATGTCCATGACTGTCTCCGTGATGACGGTTTTTCTTATAGGGGTGGGGGCGTCAGAGCCGATTGAGGGGGATTTTCAGGTAGCACGTGCCGTTCGATTCCGGTTCCGGGAAATGCCCGGCCCGCATGTTGACCTGGACCGATGGCAGGATGAGCGTCGGCATCTCCAGCGAGGCATCGCGCTGGGTGCGCATTGCCACGAATGCTTCTTCACTGATGCCGTTACGGACGTGGACGTTGTCGGCACGTTGCTCGGCGACGGTGCTGGAAAATTGCACTTCGCGGCCACCGGGTTGGTAATCGTGACAGGTGTAGAGGAGGGTATTGGCCGGCAGGCTCAAGACCTTGTTGATGGACCGGAACAAGGTATGCGCGTCGCCACCGGGGAAATCACACCGTGCGGTGCCGTAGTCGGGCATGAACAAGGTGTCGCCCACGAATGCCGCCGTTTCCTGGCCGTCGCTGATGACATACGTCATGCAGGCGGGGGTGTGGCCCGGCGTGTGAAGCGCACGGCATTGCAGCGTTCCAATCGTGAACGACTCGTCATTGACGAACAGGTGGTCGAACTGACTGCCATCGCGGGGCATTTCCCCGGCTGTGTTGAACAGCGTGCCAAAGACTTCTTGCACCGTCGCAATCTGGCTGCCGATCCCAATCTGGCCGCCGAGTTTTTCCTTCAGGTACGGGGCGGCGGTGAGGTGGTCGGCATGGACGTGGGTTTCAAGAATCCATTGGACCTTCGCCTCCAGCTCGATCACCCGGGTCATCAGCTTGTCGGCCGAGGTGGTTGCGGTACGGCCGGATTTGGGATCGAAATCCAGGACGCTGTCGATCAAGGCGCACTGGTGCGTCGCTTCGTCCAGCACCAGATAGCTGACAGTGTGGGTCTCAGGATCAAAAAATCCTTCGACGTAGGGTTTTACGGTCATGAACGGGTCTCCTTCGGGCTCTCATCGAACCGCTTGAAGAACAGACACAGCAATAATGCTGCCAGGTCGATGCTGGTTCGTTTTATACGTATAACCCTTTGATTTTATGTAATTAATTTGTCGTATCTGGCAGGGCGCAGGTCGATCACCCGACAAATTAACTGCCATTGGCAGTGTTTGTTGGCATAGTGGCAGTGTCAGCCTTGCTGGATGAATTCACTGGAGCCGCGATGACACACAGCCTGCCGCCTACCCAAGAGCCGTTGCCACGTCCTGACCAGGTGCAGTCCCTGGTCTCGTTTCTGGAGCATGAGCCCCAGCCGATGATCGTCCTCGATCCCGACTACAACATCCTGGCGGCGAACACGGCTTACTTGCGTCAGTTCGGCAGCGCCGACAAACCGTTCATTGGCCATAAGTGTTATCGGGTTTCCCACCACTACGATGTGCCTTGTGACCAGGCCGGTGAGAACTGCCCGATGAAAAAGGCCAGGGAGATGCGCAGTCCGGATCGGGTCTTGCACATTCACCACACACCGCGCGGGCCCGAACACGTCGACGTGGAACTGCGCCCGATCCTCAATGAGCATGGCGTTATCACCGCTTATGTGGAGCGTCTTACCCAGGTGCGTAGCGCCTCGGCGCGGCCCAGTAATGAAGGGCTGGTGGGCAGTTCGCCGGCCTTTAATCAGGCGCTGTTGGAACTGCAGCGGGTCGCGCCCTCGATGTTGCCGGTGCTGTTGCTGGGAGAGTCCGGCACAGGCAAGGAGTTGTTTGCCCGCGCCGTCCATGAAACCAGTGAGCGGGCAGCCGGGCCTTTTGTCGTGGTCGACTGTTCCGGCTTGACCGAAACCTTATTCGAGAGCGAACTGTTCGGCCACGAGAAGGGCGCGTTTACCGGCGCCACCTCGCGCAAGGTGGGCCTGGTGGAGACGGCCCAGGGCGGTACGCTGTTTCTCGATGAGATAGGTGACGTTCCCCTGGCCATGCAGGTGAAACTGTTGCGATTGATCGAGTCTGGCACCTATCGCCGTGTCGGCAGTGTAGAAACCCAGCACGCCGATTTCAGGCTGGTGGCCGCGACCCATAAGCCCTTGGAAAAGATGGTGGAGAAGGGCGAGTTCAGACAGGACTTGTACTACCGCATCAGCGTTTTCCCCATCCATTTACCGCCTCTGCGCCATCGCCTTGAAGACATCGCCTTGCTGGTGGACTCATTCCTGCAACGTTCCGGAACTGGCAAGCGCCGGCTGACCATCGATCCCGAGGCGCTGATGCAACTGCAGCGGTTTGCCTGGCCGGGCAATATCCGCGAACTGCGCAATGTCCTGGAAAGAGCGGCGCTGTTTGCCGACGACGGCGTCATTCACACCTTGCATCTGCCCGTGCCCCCCTTGGCGTTGTCCGCCCCAGCCTTGGCGCCTGCGCCCGATAGCAGGGACCTGGAACAGCTCGTGGCCACTTTCAAAGGCACCCGCAGCGAACTGGCCAGGCACTTGGGCGTGAGTGAACGCACGTTGTACCGGCGGTTGAAGGAACATGGCCTGGCCTGAGCGCCATCGAGCCGGCACTGCCAATGACTGCCAGCCCCTGGCAGTTTGGCAGGGTTTCTACCCTCCAAACCAAGCGGCGTGTTCGACACCTGTCCTTAACTCATTGTTTTATTAGACAAAATAATCAATCGAAGCGTTGGCATGCGCCGTGCTAATGCTTGCTCCATGACTATTTCCGATAAACGACTGCGTCGCCATCTGCTCACAGCAGTGCTGATCAAACTGGTCGTGCTGACAGTGCTGTGGTGGCTGTTCATCAAGGATTCGCGCGTCAGCGTCGACTCGAACACCATCAGTGACAGGTTCGGCGTACCCACCTCGGCTCAAGGGGCAAGCAAGTGATCTCAGAACAACTGGTGGATCTGTCACGGCTGCAATTCGCAGCCACAGCGCTGTACCACTTTCTATTCGTACCGCTCACCGTGGGGATGGTGTGGCTGCTGGTCATCATGGAAAGCGTCTATGTGATGACCGGCAATGTCATCTGGAAAGACATGACTCGCTTCTGGGGTAAATTGTTCGGCATCAACTTCGCCTTGGGCGTGACCACCGGCATCACCTTGGAGTTTCAGTTCGGCACTAACTGGGCCTACTACTCGCACTACGTCGGGGACATTTTCGGGGCCCCGCTGGCCATCGAGGGCCTGATGGCGTTCTTTCTTGAATCGACCATGATCGGCTTGTTCTTCTTCGGTTGGGATCGCCTGAAGAAAGAACATCATTTGCTGGTCACGCTGCTGATGGCCATCGGTACCAACCTGTCGGCGCTGTGGATCCTGGTCGCCAATGGCTGGATGCAGAACCCGGTGGGTTCTGAATTCAGCTACATCACCATGCGCATGGAGATGGTGGATTTCTGGGCCGTGGTCTTCAACCCGGTGGCGCAGGCCAAGTTTGTCCACACGGTGTCTGCCGGTTATGTCACCGGCTCGATGTTTGTGTTGTCGATTTCCAGTTGGTACTTGCTCAAGGGGCGTGATGTCGAGTTCGCCAAGCGCAGTTTTCGGGTGGCGGCCGCCTTCGGCCTGGCCTCGGTGCTGAGCGTCATCGTACTGGGGGATGAGTCGGGTTACACGGTGGGCGAGGCGCAGCAAACCAAGCTGGCGGCCATGGAGGCCATGTGGGAAACCAAACCCGCGCCGGCGGGCCTGACCCTGGTGGCTAGCATCAATGAAGCCGAATCCCGGAATAACTGGGAACTCGATGTGCCGTGGGTGATGGGCTTGATCGGCACGCGCTCGGTCAGCAAGCAGATTCCAGGCATCCATGACATCAAGGCGAAAAACCGCGCACGCATTCTGCGGGGCATTACCGCGGTCAATGCGCTTGAAGCGCTGCGCGCCGATCGCACCGATAAGGCCGCGTTCGATACCTTCGAAGCGTACAAGGCCGATCTGGGCTTTGGCCTGCTGCTTAAAAAGTACGTCGAGGATGTCAACCAGGCCACGCCGGCCATCATCGACAAAGCGGTGAACGATACCGTGCCGCGGGTGACCCCGATGTTCTGGGGGTTCCGGATCATGGTCGGCCTGGGCTTTGCCATGCTCGTGCTGTTCGGGCTGGCCTTCTGGAGCACCTTGAAGTCCAGCGGCGCATATCATCGCGGGCTGCTGCGCTGGGCACTGTTGATGCTGCCTGCGCCGTGGCTTGCCTGCGAACTGGGCTGGTTCGTGGCCGAGTATGGCCGCCAACCCTGGACCATCTACGGCGTGTTGCCGACCCACATGAGCGTTTCCACCCTCAGCGTCAATAACCTGTACGGCTCGCTGGCTGGGTTCGTCGTTTTCTACACGGTGCTGCTGGCGGTGGAAATGTTCCTGATGGTCAAGTTCGCCCGCCAGGGGCCCGGCAGCCTCGGTACCGGTCGTTATGTCTACGACGCCAAGTTGAAGGAGCTTCACCATGCTTGATTACTTCACGCTCAAGATCATCTGGTGGGCGCTGGTCGGCGTCCTGCTCATAGGTTTCGCCATCATGGACGGCCACGACATGGGCGTCGGCACACTGCTGCCGTTCGTGGGGCGCGATGACATGGAACGCCGGGTCGTGATCAACACCGTGGGCCCGCATTGGGATGGCAATCAGGTCTGGTTCATTACGGCCGGTGGCGCCTTGTTCGCCGCATGGCCGGTGGTCTATGCCACCGCGTTCAGCGGATTCTATTGGGCGATGATTCTGGTGCTCTGGGCGTTGTTCTTCCGCCCGGTGGGTTTTGACTATCGCAGCAAGATCCACAACCCGACGTGGCGCAGCACCTGGGATTGGGGGCTGTTCGTGGGTGGGACCGTGCCGCCGCTGGTGTTCGGCATCGCGTTTGGCAACCTGTTGCAGGGCGTACCGTTTCACTTCAATGAGTACCTGGTGTCAACGTATACCGGCAGCTTCTGGCAGTTGCTCAACCCTTTCGCGCTGCTGACCGGCGTGGTCAGCAGCGCCATGATTACGCTGCAGGGGGGCACATACCTGGCCCATCGCACCGAGGGCAGCATTCAGTCCCGGGCGATCAAAGGCGCGGTAGCCGCTGCGATCGTGCTGGTGTGTTCGTTTGTCGTAGCGGGCATCTGGCTGCAATGGATCGAGGGCTATCGCATCACGTCGCTCGTGGACACCGCCGGGTTGCCTGACATTCTCGGCAAGTCGGTCGTGAGGGAGGCGGGGGCCTGGATGGCCAATTATGGTCGCTACCCTTGGCTGTGGCTGCTGCCCGCGCTGGGACTCGCCGGCGCAGCCGGTGCGGCGCTGTTGCTGATGAAGCGCCATACCCTTTGCGCGTTCGTCGCGTCTTCGCTCGCGGTGGTGGGCGTCATCAGTACGGCAGGGGTATCGATGTTCCCCTTTGTCATGCCCTCGTCATCGATGCCCGCGGCAAGCCTGACCGTGTGGGACAGTGTTTCCAGCCACCTGAGCCTGGCCATCATGTTCTGGGCGACGTTGTTCTTCATGCCGTTGATCGTGATCTATACCGGTTGGGCGTATCGCGTCATGCGCGGCAAGGTCACGGCCACCCAAATCAACGCCAACGAGCATTCGGCGTACTAGTGTCGACAGAGGAGTGAAGCAATATGTGGTATTTCGCCTGGATGCTGGGAGTCGGTTTCGCACTGCTGCTGGCGATACTCAATGCAATGTGGGGCGAGAACGAGGCCGGTCGAGCCATGAGCGACCGTGACGAGGCGCAGCCATGACGCCGGATGGCGCAGAGGTCCAGCCCTCGTCACGGCTGCATCGGCTGAGCCTTGTCGTTGCGGTGACGATCATGTTGGCCTGTACGCTCTACCCGCCACTGATGACGGCGCCGGATGGGAAAGCCGACCATGCGCTGGCAACGGCGTTGTTCATTGCCATGAGCGTGGGGTTTGTCCGAGGGGTGGGGTTCATTCCCCGCGGGCTTGTCTGGCGAAGGCTGTTCTCAGGCTGGACTTGCCTGATGGCACTGGCGCTTGCCGGCGGGTTGACGTTGTTGCACTGAAGCCTGACGAGAAGCCCGGCGATGGCTGGGCGATGATCAAAAAAACTCACCTGCCGACGCGGCAGGTGAGTGGGGCACTGGAGGCCGGCCTAGCGAGCTGGCGGGCTCATTTGCTGTTGTTGCATCATCTGCTCCATCATCATCTGTTGCATGCCCATGTACCTGTCCATCATGTACTGGTGCTGCTTCATCTGCTCAGGCGTCATCTGGGAATAGTGGTTGCCCATTTGTTTCCAGCCCATCATCGGACCATTCCCTTTCATGTGGCCACCCATCATGCCGCCGCCGCAACACCCCATCATTCCATTCATCATCTGCATGCTTTGCCGCATCGTGGCCTGGTGATCCTGCATGAGTTTCTGGCGTTGCGCCGGATCGCTGGTGTTCTGGATCTGGGTCATCTGTTCCTGCATTTTTTTCAGGTTTTCCTGGGCCGTCGCCATTTGCTGATCGAATTGCTCCACGCCCATGGACGACTGCGGCGCCTTGGTGGCGTCGGTGGCTTGTTGGGCAAAGGTCAGCGTGGGGAAAAGCACCGCGGTCAGAGCGAGGGCGGCGAGTCTGGGTGCGTTCATGGTTCAGTTCCTTGCAGGCGGGTGGAGCGGGGAGTGGGATCGTCACGGTTGACGAGCGGACTCGGTTAAACGCAGTCGAAGCTGTTTTTCAATTTCGATGATGGCGAACAGCGCAATGCCCACCGCGATGATCAGCAGTCCGTCCTTGAAGGGCACGGCTTGGGTCGCGAACACGGCTTGCAGCGGCGGCGCGTAGGTGATGGCGAACTGGGCGGCGGTCACCACCGCGATGGTCGCCCACACCACCTTCGTACCTCGAAGGCCCTTCCAAGTCAGCGACGTGCCATAGAGATTGCGGATAAAGAACAGGTGGAAAATTTCCATCACGACCAAAGTGTTCACCGCCAGGGTGCGCGCCAGTTCGACGGAGTAGCCCCGGTCCAGGGTATAGGTAAAAATGCCGTAGACGCCGCACAGGAACAGAATGGAAACCAGCACCATATGCCAGACCAATGCGCCGCTGATCAACGGCTCCTGTCGTGAGCGCGGTGGCCTGCGCATGGTGTTGTCTTCGGTCGGCTCGAACGCCAGCGCGATACCCAGCGTGATGGCGGTAATCAGGTTGATCCACAGGATCTGTATCGCCGTGACGGGCAATGTAAGGCCAAACAGCAGCGCGACAATCAGGGTCATTGTCTCGCCCGCGTTGGTGGGTAACGTCCAGCTCAGGACTTTCTTGATGTTGTCATAGACCGTCCGGCCTTCACGCACAGCGGCCACGATGGAGGCGAAGTTATCGTCCGCCAGCACCAGGTCTGCGGCTTCCTTGGCGGCCTCACTGCCTTTGCCGCCCATGGCGATGCCGGCATCTGCGCGTTTGAGCGCGGGCGCGTCGTTGACGCCGTCGCCGGTCATGGCCACGGTCATGCCGTTGAGTTGCAGCAACGTCACCAGCCGCAGCTTATGTTCGGGGCTGGTACGCGCGAAGATGTTCACCTGCTTGAGCGATTCCCTGAGGGTGGCATCGTTCATGGCGTCCAGGTCGTGGCCGGTCAGTACCTTGTCGGGGTTGTCCAGGCCGATCTGATGACCGATGGCGCAGGCGGTGCCGGCGTGGTCCCCTGTGATCATCTTCACGGCAATGCCAGCCGCCTGGCATTGCTTGATCGCCTGGATCGTTTCCGGGCGGGGCGGGTCGATCATGCCCACCAGGCCCAGCAAGGTCAGTGTCCCTTGCACATCGGCAAATTCCAGGATGGCGTGTTCGGGCGGGACGGACCTGACGGCGAGCGCCAACACGCGTTGGCCTTTGCGGGCGATGGCATTGGCTTGCGCGTGCCAATAGTCGGCATCGAGCGGGGCCGTTGCCCCTGTGCCGCTGCGTTGGCACGCGCACATGGCCAAAATCTGCTCCGGCGCGCCTTTGACATAGATCGCGGCTTGTCGGTCATGGTTGTGATGCAGCGTCGCCATGAAGCGGTGTTTGGCGTCGAATGGAATGGCATCGGTGCGGGCCCAGGTGCCGCGTTCCTCGTCGCCGTTGATGCCGGCCTTGGCGCTGAACACCAGCAATGCCCCCTCCATGGGATCTCCTTCGACCTTCCAGGCGTCTTCGTGCTGTCTCAAGCTTGCGTCATTGCACAGGCTGGTCGCGCGCCCCAGTTCGGCCAGCACCGGGTGATGGGAGGTGTCGATCAACTGATCGGCAAGATTCATGTTGCCCGAAGGCTGGTAGCCGACACCGTCGACCGTGAAGGTCAGGTCACTGGTGACGACGGACGCCACCATCATCTCGTTACGGGTGAGGGTGCCGGTCTTGTCCGTGCAGATGACCGACACCGAGCCCAGGGTTTCGATGGCAGGCAGGCGCCGAACGATGGCGTTGCGACGCGCCATCGCCCGCACGCCCACCGCCAGGGTGATGGTGAGTACGGCGGGCAACCCCTCGGGTATGGCCGCGACCGACATGCCCACCACGACCATGAATATCTCGGTGAAGACGTAATGCCCGACAAAGTGACCATAAGCGAGTAGCAGGCCGGCGATCAGCAAAATCAAGAGCGTCAGCCAGCGGGCGAAGACATCCATTTGCTGTATCAGGGGCGTCGTCAGCGACTGCACTTCCGCCAGCAAGTTGCTGATGCGCCCGATTTCGGTCGAGGTTGCGGTGGCGACAACAACCCCCGAGGCTTGTCCGCAGGTCACCAGGGTGCCACTGAAGGCCATGCAGGCACGATCACCCAGGGCCGCTTCGATGGGCACCGGTTCGGTATTTTTTTCAGCGGGTGCGGATTCTCCGGTCAGGATGGCTTCCTGGACCTGCAACCGGTTGGCATGCAGCAGGCGCAGATCCGCCGGGACTTTGTCGCCGGCCTCCAGCAAGACGATGTCGCCGGGTACCAGTTCTTCACCTGCAATGCCCAGGCGTTCGCCGGCACGTATCACCGTTGCCCGGGGCGCCAACATGTTGCGGATAGCGTCCATGGCCTGTTCGGCCTTGCCTTCCTGGACATAGCCAATGAGCGCATTGGCCACCACGACAGCGAGAATGACCACCGTGTCCCACAGGTGCTGCAGCGTTGCGGTGATTGCAGCGCAACCCAGCAGCACATAGATCAGGATGTTATGAAATTGCAGCAGAAATCGCCGCCACGCCGGCCGCCGGGCCGACGCTGACAACCGGTTCAAACCCGTACGCCCAAGCCGGGCCTGGACGTCGGCGATGTCCAGCCCGGCTTGCTCATCGACACCCAGGTGTTTGAGCACCTGTTCGGCAGGCAACGTGTACCAGGCCAGGCCCTGCGAGGGCGTTGTCGGGTGCGCCGCTGGTAGGTTGCTCGGTCGGTTCATCAGCCACGTTCCTGTGGATACGAAGCGGTTGTTCTACAGGCCATCGGCACAGGCCTGCCTTCAGTCAACTTGCTGCGGCGCAATCACCCACAGGCTGCAGGGCATCTTGTACAGCAGGCCTTCGACGGTGCTGCCGATCAGCTTGTCCAGGCTGCCGTAGCGCACGCGCCCCATGACGATGACATCAATGTCATGGGACGCGGCGTAGCTCGCCAGGACCTTGGCCGGGTCACCCATGATCATGCGCCGTTGCTCCGGGGCGATGCCATTGCGTTCGGCCAGTGCATCGAAGGCCGCGCCCTGGGACTCGTAGAGCTGGCGGGCCAGGGTCGAGGAGAAGAACATCGAACCGTTGCCAAAACCGTATTCAGCGGCGGTTATGGACGAAAGGTCATAGGCGTAGATGACTTCCAGCGTCGCGTCGCAGCTGATGGCCAGCTTGTTGGCTTCGCTCAGGATCCGGTCATTGAGGCCTTCGTAGCGTCCGTCCTGATGAAACGGGTCGATGGCGGCCAGGATCTTGCGCGGACGCGCGTGGGCGACCTTGTTGACGAAGTGCAGCGGCACTTCGCATTCGCGCAACAGATGCACGTCCAGCGGCGTGAACATCAGTCGGGAGAACCACGACTCAGGATCCACCGACTTGATCAGCGCATCCATGGGCGCTTCCTTGAGGTGGACCAGGATCTCCTGCAAGGGGCGCTCGACCCACGTTACTTCTGTGGTGACCTCGATACCGAGGTTGCGCAGGGGCCTGGCCTGTTCCTCCAGCCACTGCCGATGGCGCTCGATGTAGCCCAGGCGCATCTGCTCCAGTGCTTGCTCGTTGACCAGGCCGGCCGTGGCCAGGCCTTCGAGGTAGTCAAAAGCGACAATATGCAGCGCCGCGCCTTCGGCCTTGGCCAGTGCGGCGGCCCGGTCGAACGCCGGGCTGTGTTCCATCAGTGGCGAGACGACCAGCATCAAGCGTGATTGCGTAGACATGACAAACCTCCCGGGCAAGGACCTGTTGGCGCCGGGCGAGGTTTCGCGCGGCGTGGTGTCTGTCATTGATCATGAGCGCCATGGCGCTCGCTAACTTGATTTGCATCAAACCCGCTTCAACGCGTTGCATCGAAGGCGGCAACGGCGAGCCAATCGCGCTATGTTTGAGCATGATCCATCGCCCCAGGGCACGAGCGCAGCCGGCTCGGGCCGCTGGATTGAGTGACAACCGCAGGCAGTGCCAGAGAGCCGTAACAATGACTGAAACCCGATGACTGAAACCCTGGCCTTTGCCAATGCCGCCGCCGCGCTGGGAATCGGCCTGCTGGTGGGGCTTGAACGCGAACGACGCAAAGGCGAGGGTGACCGGCGCGACTTCGCCGGCCTGCGCACCTTTGCCATCACGTCGGTGCTCGGCTACCTGGCGATCCAGTCGGGCGGTCCCTTGTTGCTGGGGGGCATGACCCTTGCCTTGGGCGCATTGGTGACCGTGGCCTATTGGCGCAATCTCGATAAAGACCCGGGGATTACCAGCGAGGTGGCCTTGTTCGCGGTATTGGCACTGGGCGCGCTCTGTGCGAGCGCCCCGGGCCTGGCGACCGCGATTGGGGTGGTGATGGCCGGGTTGCTCGCCAGCCGCCAGGCGTTGCACCATTTTGCCCGCAAGCAGTTGACCGCTACCGAGATGCGCGACGGCCTGGTGCTGTTGATCGCCGCGCTGGTCGTGCTACCGCTGGCGCCGGATCGCTTCCTCGGGCCTTACGACGCCATCAACCTGCGTAATCTGTGCACGCTCACCGTCATGCTGATGGCGGTGGGGGCGCTGGGGCATGTCGCGGTTCGGACCCTGGGGACCCGCTACGGCTATGCCCTCAGCGCGATTGCCTCGGGGTTCGCTTCCGCCACGGCGACTGTCGCGACCATGGGGGGCATCGCGGCCAAAGACCCGATCAATCTCAAGGTGGTAAGCGCCGCGGCAGTGTTATCCAATCTGGCAACGGTGGTTCAAATGGGCCTGATTCTCGCGGCCGTAGACCCCGCGCTGTTGCGTTGGATGTGGGGGCCGTTGGTGTGCGGGATGCTGACGGTATTGCTCTACGCCGGCCTGCTGACGTTTCCCCGGCCAAGGGCGCGGTCCGATGAAACCATCAAGCACGGCAGCGCCTTTAGCCTCAAGCTGGCGTTGACCATAGTCCTGGCGATGGCCGCTATCACCGTCCTGTCGTCGGCGATGCTCGATGCGTTTGGCCAGGCCGGGGTGACCGTCACCGCGATTTTCAGCGGGTTGCTCGACGCCCATGCCTCGACAGCCTCCCTCGCTTCCCTGGCCAAGGGCGGCTTGTTGCCCTTCGACGGCGTCGCCGTGCCGATCTTGATCGCGTTTAGCAGCAACTCCCTGAGCAAATGCGTGGTGGCCTGGCTCAGCGGCGGGCGAAGGTTTGCCGCGTATGTAATTCCCGGCCAGGTGCTGATAACGCTGGCGATGTGGGCGGGGCTGTTGCTCCCGAGTTTGTCAGCTTGAATGATGGCCGTTTGATAAAGATCAAGTCCCGCCCCTGGCATATGTTCATTCTGGAAACCTCAATCCTTTAAGTGGCTGTCGCCACGTGCCGAGGCTTTCCATGTCCCAGACTCAACGTTTATTGCTAGTGGCGCCTGACGCCATGATCCGTACGCCGGCGTTCGATCGCGCCACCGAGTTGGCCCTGGCGCTTGACCTGCCCCTGCACATCGTGGCGTTCGACTACCTGGAGCTGCTCTCGGTGGCCGGTCTGTTCGCCCCGGAGCAGGTCAAGCGAGCGCGCGAGGGCTATCTGGAAACCCATCGGCACTGGCTGTGGCAACAGGCCGAACTGGCGCGCCGGCACGGCGTCGAGGTGACCAGCGAGGTGGTTTGGAGCAAGGATGCCTTCCAAGCCTTGCAGCAATACGTCAAGGAGATGCCGATGGCGTTGATCATCAAGGACGCGCAGCCGGAGCCGGCGATGAAGCGGGTGTTTTTCACGCCCCTGGACTGGCGCTTGCTGCGTGACTGCCCGGTGCCGGTGCATCTGGTCACGGATTCGCGTCACCCGCGGCCGCGGCGAGTCCTGGCGATTGTCGATGTGTTGCGCAGCGAGGACCAGGACCTGGTGTTCAACGATCAGATCGTCGACGCCGCGGTCAAGCTGGCCGAGCAATGCAACGCCCAGGTCGAGTTGCTGCACGCCTTCGATTGGACGGCCGTCTACGCCTCGGACATGGGCATTGGTGCGCTGCCCCTGGCCACCGGGCTCTACGAAGCGTTGGGCCAGGCACAGCATGAGGTGTTCGAGTCCCTGGCCGAGCGGCATGGGGTCGCACCGCTGCAGCGCCACTTCATCGAAGGCTCACCGCTGAACAGCATTTGCACGTTCGCCAGCGATCACCAGATCGACGTCATCGTCATGGGCACCACGGAGCATCGTGGCCTGGACAAGCGCCTGGGCACCACCGCCGAGCTACTGCTGCAACGGGCGCCCTGCAGCGTGTTGGCGATCAAGCCGCAAGCGTGATTGGCGCAACGCTGCGCGAGGCCATGCCAAGGCCTCGCGCCAGCGTCCGGGGCTAAAGGTAGAGCCGGTGGATGACCTGCCGGGTGTCGTCGGGATCGCTGCGGGTTTCAAAATGCAGGCTGTGGGCAAGCTCGCGCATCGGGGCGTTGCTGGCGGAATCGATGGAATACATCTGGTGGAAGCCATTTTTACGCGCGGCCTCGATCAGGCGCTCCATTAACAACGTCCCCAGCCCCAGATGCTGCCAAGCGTCGGCGACGGTCACTGCGCATTCGCATTCGTGTTCCTGGGTCGCGCAATAGCGGCTGACACCGATCTCGATCAACTCGCCGTTGTCATGGACCAAGGCGATGTAGGCCATGTGTGTCTTGCAGTCGACTTCCATCAAGTGATCGAGCAGCGCCGCGCCTGGCTCATTGATTTGCGCCAGGAAGCGCATGTGCCGGGACTCCGGCGACAGGCGCATGATGAAGTCGTATTCGCGCTGGCGGTCCTCCTCCCTGAGCGGGCGGATCAAGACATGCCGGCCGTCCTTGAGTGGCTTGATCCAGTGCTTGCCACTGATGCTGGCATACAGGGCAGCGGCGCGTTCGTTGTGGTCTTTGATAGTGAGCATGGTGCGATCCTCCCTCGGATGTGCACGTGCGGTGCGATAAAAATCTACGCATTCGGTACTGTTCTACGCCCGCCACGACGATCGATTCTGATCTGGATCAGTGCCCGCGTATCCGTCCATCGATTGCCCTGCCTTTGATTCAGATCAAACCGTTCGGGGCCTTGATGGGCGCACGCTGGAGATCGCGCCGGAAAGGGCCGGTGCAAGGTTTTGGATTTCGTGTGGGCAACCCAATGGAGGTGTGCGATGGGGCAATACCAGCGTCTGCTATTGATCGTCGAACCTGATCTGCACCCCTCCGCAGCAATGCGCAGGGCCTGTGCCCTGGCCCGGGCCAGCGGCGCGGCGCTGCACTTGTGCGCGTTCGTCCAACCGCCGGCGCGCACCCACTTATGGGGTGAAAAAACCGACGAAGCGAGTGTGCAACGTTATCTGCACCGCTACCGCCGCTGGATGTTGGAGGAGGCGGCGCTGCTCAGGGAGGAAGGCCTGGATGTGACGACGCACGTGGTGTGGACGCTTCATCCGTTGCTGGAGATCCTGCGCTATGTCGAGCAGTTCCAGCCCGACCTGCTGATCAAGGACGTCACCCTCGAACCGTTGCTCAAGCGTGTGTTCGCCACGCCCCTGGACTGTCACTTGTTGCGCGACTGTCCGGTGCCGGTGCACCTGGTCAACCAGGCGGTGCACGGCTTGCCGCGCCGGGTCGTGGCGGCGGTGGACCCCTCGGACCCCGAGGCCAATGCCTTGAACGAGTGCATCGTCCAGACGGCCACCGCGCTGGCCCGGCAATGCGACGCCCCGTTGCATCTGTTGTACGCCTGCGACCTGTCGCCGGCTTTCAATGGCGAAGCCTCGTTGCTGGCCGGTGCCTGGGATGACGACTTTGCCGACGCCCTGCGCGAATCGCTGCATGCGGCGTTCATCAGCCTGGCCGAGCGCTGTGGCGTACCGGCGGAACGTCGACACTTCGTCGTTGGCCTGCCGGTGCCGGTCATCCGTGAGTTCATCGACGAATTCGAGGCTGACGTGGTGGTGATGGGCACGGTGCACCGCGCCGGCCTCGAGCGTTTGATTGGCAGCACGACAGAACGTGCCTTGTATTCGGTGCCGGGCAGTGTGCTGGCGGTCAAGGGATGAGGACGATGGCCCCGTTGACCTGGCCGCTCCTCAAGCGTTCCAGGGCTTGGTTGGCTTGGACCAATGGGTAGCAGGTCACGTTGCAATGCACGGGCGTACGCTGGATCTGCTCGAAAAACGCCACGCCGTCCGCGCGGGTCAGATTGGCCACTGAGCGCACGCTGCGCTCCTGCCACAACAGGCGATAGGGGAAGGCAGGGATGTCGCTCATGTGAATGCCGGCGCACACCACGCAACCGCCTTTGGCGGTGGCTTGCAAGGCCAGCGGCACCAGTTCGCCGACGGGGGCGAAGATCAGGCTGGCGTCCAGCAGATGTGGCGGAGCCTGATCCGATGCCCCGGCCCAGGTCGCGCCCAGCGAGCGGGCATAGTCCTGGCCGCTGTCATCACCGGGGCGAGTGAAGGCATAGACGTGCTGGCCCCGGCCCACGGCGACCTGGATCGCCAGGTGCGCAGCGGCGCCGAAACCATAAAGGCCCAAGTGAGGGGCGTTCTGTGCCATTTGCAAGGCGCGGAAACCGATCAGCCCTGCACACAGCAGGGGTGCGGCTTCGGCGGCCTCCAGTGTATCGGGCAGAGGGAAGCAGAACCGCGCATCGGCGACGGTGTAATCGGCATAACCACCGTCCAGCTGACAGCCGGTGAACAGCGCCTGGTCGCAGAGGTTCTCCCGCCCCGAGCGGCAGAACTCACACACGCCACACGTCCACCCCAGCCAGGGCACGCCCACCCGTCGGCCGATCCAGTCCGAGGCTACTTGCGCGCCAACGGCGGTGACCTCACCGACAATCTCGTGGCCCGGCACCCGAGGCAACCGGGCCTGGGGCAGTTCACCGTCGAACAGATGCAAGTCGGTGCGGCACACACCGCAGGCGTGCACCTTGATCAGCATTTGCCCGGCGGCCGGCGTCGGTTGAGGGCGCTCCTCCAGTTGCAAGGGCTGGCCAATCGTGTGCAGGACCATGGCGCGCATGAGCATTCTCCTGTGTGAACGGGCGCCCGCCCTGCCAGTAAGCGGCGCCAAGGCATCGAGCAAGCACCTTGTATGACCTTAGCGTCCCTGGTTCTGATGTAAATCAAGTCACCCTTATTCCCCCGCTCCAGAATCAGGCATGGCAACCCTGTTTCTTGCGGAGGACGTGATGAGCGATTTTCTCAGCCCCGACCAACTGGAAGGCATTGACGCCTACTGGCGAGCGTCCAATTACCTGGCCGTGGGTCAGATCTACCTCAAGGACAATCCGTTGCTGCGCAAGCCGCTGCAACGCGATCACGTCAAGCCGCGCCTGCTGGGCCACTGGGGCACGACGCCGGGGCTGAATCTGATTTACGTGCACCTCAATCACCTGATCAAGTCCCGTGACTTGAACATGATCCTGATCACCGGTCCCGGCCATGGCGGCCCGGCCATCGTTGCCCAGAGTTATCTGGAGGGCAGCTTCACCCAGTGTTATCCCTCGGTGGAGATGAACGAAAACGGCATGTTGCGCCTGTTCCGGCAATTTTCCTGGCCCTATGGCTTATCCAGCCATGTCTCGGCGCAGATTCCCGGCTCCATCCATGAAGGTGGCGAGTTGGGTTATTCCCTGGCCCATGCCTATGGCGCAGCGTTCGACAACCCTGACCTGATCGTGGCTTGCGTCATCGGCGACGGTGAGGCCGAAACCGGCACGTTGGCGGCGAGCTGGCACTCCAACAAGTTCCTCAACCCCAGGCGTGACGGCGCCGTACTGCCCATTCTTCATCTCAACGGCTTCAAGATCGCCAACCCCACGCTGCTTTCGCGCATCAGTGAAGACGAGCTGTCGGCCCTGATGTATGGCTACGGCTACGATCCTTATTTTGTCGAGGGCGACGATCCGCAAGCGGTGCACCAAGCGTTGGCCAGGACCCTGGACGGCATGTTGCTCAAGATTCGCGAAATCCAGCGCATGGCCCGCGCGGATTCCTCGGGACGCACCCTGGAACGCCAGCTCTGGCCGATGCTGGTGTTGCGCACGCCCAAGGGCTGGACCGGTCCGAAATTCGTCGATGGCCAGCAGGTCGAAGGCACCTGGCGCGCCCACCAGGTACCGCTGAGCCACTTCGAGCTGCCGGTGCATTTGACGCAACTGGAACAATGGCTCCAGAGCTACCGTCCACAGGAATTGTTCGACGACAACGGTGCGTTGCTGCCAGGCATTGCCGCGTTGGCGCCGACGGGACATCGGCGCCTGGGCGCCAACCCCCATGCCAATGGCGGTATGCTGCTCAAACCCTTGGAACTGCCTCGGTTCACCGATTACGCCGTGCAATTCTGCGCGCCCGGCAGCGTGCAGGCGGAGGCCACCCGGGTGTTGGGCGGTTTTGTCCGCGATGTGATGAAGCACAACCTGCGGGCAGCCAATTTCCGTCTGTTCGGCCCCGACGAAACCGCCTCCAATCGCCTTGATGCGGTGTACGAGGTCAGTGGCAAGACCTGGATGGCGGCGCTGGAGGCGGGCGACACGAACCTGGCGTGCGATGGCCGGGTGATGGAAATCCTCAGCGAACAAGTGTGTGAAGGCTGGCTGGAAGGGTATTTGCTGACTGGCCGGCATGGGCTGTTTTCCTGCTACGAGGCGTTCATCCACATCGTCGATTCGATGTTCAATCAGCACGCCAAATGGCTCAAGACCGCCGCCCAGATCCCGTGGCGGGCGTCGATTGCTTCGCTCAATTACCTGCTCACGTCCCATGTCTGGCGTCAGGACCACAACGGCTTTTCCCACCAGGACCCGGGGTTCATCGACCTGGTGGCGAACAAGAGCGCCGATGTGGTGCGCATCTACCTGCCAGCGGACGCCAATTGCCTGTTGTCCGTTGCCGATCACTGCCTCAAGAGCCGCGATTACATCAATGTGATCGTGGCCGGCAAACAGCCGGAATGGCAGTGGCTGGACATCGATTCGGCCATTCGGCACTGCTCGGTCGGGATCGGTCGCTGGGCCTTTGCCTGCCACAACGACGAAGACCCGGACGTGGTGATGGCCTGTGCCGGTGACGTGCCGACCCTGGAAACCCTGGCCGCTGTCACGCTGCTGCGTGAATACGTGCCCGACCTGCGCGTGCGGGTGGTCAATGTCGTCGACCTGATGGCCCTGCAACCGCCACAACAGCATGCCCACGGGTTGCCGGACGCCGAGTTCGATGGGTTGTTTACCGTGGACAAGCCAGTGATTTTCGCCTTCCACGGCTATCCGTCGCTGATCCATCGGCTGGTCTACAAGCGCCACAACCACGATAACTTCCATGTCCGCGGTTTCATGGAGGAGGGCGCCACCACGACGCCGTTCGACATGGCGGTCATCAACCACCTGGATCGCTACCAACTGGCGCTCGATGTCATCCAGCGCGTGCCACGCTTGCAGCCGTTGGTGGACAGCGCTCGGGATCGCTACTGGGCAACCATGGAAAAGCATCAGCTGTACCTCATCGAGCATGGGCAGGACATGCCCGAAGTCTTGAATTGGCGCTGGACGCCGACGCCGCAATGACGGCCAACATGCCTCATGGCATCGACGCTGCGTCGTGGCGTTCGAGCCCGACTTTGGAGACCCATCATGAGTCAGTACCAACGCCTGTTGCTGATCCTCAACCCGGCACAACGTCATTCACCCGCCCTGCATCACGCCGCCGCCTTGGCGGCCGCCAGCGGGGCACATTTGCATATCACCGCCTTGATTCCCTCGCTGGACATTCTTTCGCTGCTCGAAGAGGGGCCTCGTGAGGAAGCGCGGCAGCACTATCTCCAGGACCATCGCGATTGGTTGGAGGACGAGGCGGACAAGATGCGTCGCCGTGGCTTGCGGGTCACCACGGAGGTGGAATGGACCCAGAAAATGGGCAAGCAGATCCTGCAACACGTTACGCAGATCCAGCCGGATTTGCTGATCAAGCAGGTACAACACGAGCCCATGCTCAAGCGGGCTTTTTTCACCCCACTGGACTGGCAACTGCTGCGCAACTGTGCTGTTCCGATGTACCTGGTGGGGGCCACCGGTCATGCGCTGCCGCGCACCGTGGTCGCGGCGGTGGACCCTTCCAGTGCGTTTGCCCAGAACAGCGGGCTGAACGACCGGATCATCCGTCAGGCCATGGGGCTGGCCTTGCAGTGTGATGCCGAGCTGCACCTGGTTCACGCCTATGAGGTGTCGTCGGTTTATCTGGGGGATGTCGGCGGTGGCGGCCTGTCGCTGTCGCAGCTCAGCAAGGAACTGCGCAGGAGCCTGGAGAGAAACTTCCTGGAGCTGGCGAACCTGTTTGGTGTGCCGGCCGAGCGCAGGCATTTTCTGCTGGGGCATCCGGTCTCGGCCCTGAGTGAATTTGCCCTGGAGCATGAAGTGGACGTGATCGTCATGGGGCGATTCCAGCACGACGATCTGTATGGGCTGCTGGGCAGCACCACCGAGCACATCCTGTACCAGGTGTCGTGCAGTGTTCTGGCGGTGTGATGAAATGGGCCCTGGCGGCTACCTGATTGACGGGAATCAAAGCCTGCCTGGGCAAACAATGCGACCAATAGCTATCCCATCGATTGTCCAGGAGCACCGCCATGCGCATGACATTTCTCGGGGCCGCAGGCACCGTTACCGGCAGCAAGTACCTGCTGGAACACGACGATCAGCGCATCCTGATCGATTGCGGCCTGTTCCAGGGCTACAAGCAGTTGCGCCTGCACAACTGGGATCCCTTCGAACTGCCGATGCGTGACCTGGATGCGATCGTTCTGACCCACGCCCACCTGGATCACAGCGGGTACTTGCCGGTCATGGTGCGTAATGGCTATCGCGGCCCCATCTACGCCACGCCGGCGACCTGCGAGCTGGTGAAAATCCTGCTGCGCGACAGCGCCCGCTTGCAGGAAGAAGAAGCCGAATACGCCAACCGCAAAGGGTTTTCCAAGCACTCGCCGGCCTTCCCGCTGTACACCCGCGAACACGCTGAACGCGCGCTGAAACTGCTGCGCCCGATTGCCTTCGAACACCCGGTGGAGATCGCCCGGGGTATCTCCATCCTGCTGCGTCGCGCCGGGCACATCCTCGGTGCTGCGACGGTACAGGTCCAGGCCGGTGGGGTGACGCTGGTCTGTTCCGGCGACCTGGGGCGACCCGAGGACCCGGTGATGTTCGCGCCACAGACCATCGAACAGGCAGATGTCCTGTTGGTCGAGTCCACCTATGGCGACCGTCGACACCCACACGAGTTGCCGGAAGACCAATTGGCTGAGGTGATCACTCGCACCGCGCTGCGCCGTGGCATCACGTTGGTGCCCTCGTTCACGGTCGGCCGGGCCCAGTTGCTGATGTACCACCTGTATCGCCTGAAACAACGCCGGGCGATCCCCGATATTCCGATCTTCCTCAACAGCCCCATGGCCATCGACGTCACCCGGTTGTACCAGCGCTTTGGTGACGAGCATCGCCTCTCCAGGGAGGAATGCGAAGGCATGTGCCACATCGCCCATCCGGTGCGCTCGGTCAAGGACTCCATGGCCCTGGACCTGCAACGCACCCCGGCGGTGATCATCGCCGCCAGTGGCATGGCCACCGGCGGGCGCGTGCTGCACCACCTCAAGAGCCTGGCGCCCAACCCCATCAACACCTTGCTGATGCCCGGTTTCCAGGCAGGCGGTACGCGAGGTGCGAGGATTGTGGCGGGCGAACCGTCGGTGCGCATCCATGGCAAGGACGTGCCGATCAACGCCGAAGTGGTGCCCATGCAAACGCTGTCGGCCCACGCCGATGCCGACGAAATCATGCAATGGCTGCGCGGCTTCAAGACCCCACCCCGGCACACCTATGTCGTGCATGGCGAGCCCAATGCGTCCGATGTCTTGCGCCATCGCATTAGCGACGAGTTGGGTTGGTCGGTATCGGTGCCGGAGTACCGCGATAGCGTCGAACTCTGACCCACCGCCATCGCGAGCAAGCTCGCTCCCACAAGGAGATTTTTCAGTGGTCGCCGCATTTGTGCCCGCCACGACCCAAAGTGGGAGCGAGCCTGCTCGCGAAGGGGCCGGCCCAGCCGAAACCAAAGCCAACAGACCCACCGCCATCGCGAGCAGGCTCGCTACCACAAGGAGATTTTCTGCGGTCGCGGGATTTGTGCCCGCCACGGCCCAATGTGGGAGCGAGCCTGCTCGCGAAGGGGCCGGCCCAGCCGAAATCAAAACCAACAGACCCACCGCCTTCGCGAGCGGGCTCGCTCCCACAAGGGGATTTTTCAGTGGTCGCGGGATTTGTGCCCGCCACGGCCCAATGTGGGAGCGAGCTTGCCCGCGAAGGCGGCGGCCCAGCCGAAATCAAAGCCAACAGACTTACCGCCATCGCGAGCAGGCTCGCTCCCACAAGGGGATTTTCAGTGGTCGCCGGATTTGTGCCCGCCACGACCCAATGTGGGAGCGAGCCTGCTCGCGAAGGGGCCGGCCCAGCCGAAACCAAAGCCAACAGACCCACCGCCATCGCGAGCAGGCTCGCTCCCACAAGGGGATTTTCAGTGGTCGCCGGATTTGTTCCCGCCACGGTCCAGTGTGGGAGCGAGCTTGCTCGCGAAGGCGGCGGCCCAGCCGAAATCAAAGCAGCAGACCTACCGCTATCGCGAGCAGGCTCGCTCCCACAAGGGGATTTTCTGCGGTCACGGGATTTGTGCCCGCCACGGTCCAGTGTGGGAGCGAGCTTGCTCGCGATGGCGGCGGCCCAGCCGAAATCAAAGCCAACAGACCCACCGCCATCGCGAGCAAGCTCGCTCCCACAAGGAGATTTTTCAGTGGTCGCCGCATTTGTACCCGCCACGGCCCAGTGTGGGAGCGAGCTTGCTCGCGAAGGCGGCGGCCCAGCCGAAATCAAAGCCAACAGACCCACCGCCATCGCGAGCAAGCTCGCTCCCACAAGGGGATTTTCAGTGGTCGCGGGATTTGTGTCCGCCACGACCCAATGTAGGAGCGAGCTTGCTCGCGAAGGGGCCGGCCGGTTCAACGATGCATTTGGCCTGAAATAAGCGCAGGCATAAAAAAAGCCCCTCGTCGTTGGCCGGCGAGGGGCGGGGTTTGAGCGATCAATCGGCCTTGATCGGCACGACCTTTTCCGCTTTCAGTGCTTCCGGTTTTTTGGGCAGTGTCAGCGTCAACACGCCTTTGCTGAACTGGGCTTCGATCTTGTCGCTGTCGACGCCTTTTGGCAGGTTGAACACGCGTTCGAAGGAACCGTAATGGCGCTCGGACAGGTGATAACCCTTTTTCTTTTCTTCCTTGGTTTCTTTTTTCTCCCCCTTGATGATCAGGTTGCCATTGGCCAGGCGGATTTCGATGTCTTTCTGATCCATGCCGGGCAACTCGGCGGTGATTTCAAAGCTCTTTTCCTTCTCGCTGATGTCAACGGCCGGCAGGCTGCTGGTGGAGAACTCGCGACGCCAGAAGGGCTCGACATCGAACAGCCCGCGACTGAAAGGAGAAATCCCCGTGCCCCGGTTGAAGTCATCGAACAGGCGATCCACCTGCTGGCGGAGCTTTTCAAACGGATGCCTGAGGTCAGTCTTGGCGGGATGTGGAGCGTTTTCTTCGGTTTTGACCGGCATTTTTTTCACTGAATTGGACATTTGATTTTCCTCTTGGGTGATGTCCGGGCAGGTACCTGGCTGGATGACCAGATACCGCTGCCGAACGGATCAATGCACGCTTGCGAACTTACAAAGACAGTTGGCCGGACCAGAGCATCCAGCCGGCGAAAATCGCCGCCGCCCAGATCACCAGCAGCAGGCCCCAGCCAAAACCATTGAAGGCCCGGCCCGTCCTCGCCCGTTGAGCGCTCAGGTAGATCAGCGAGCCGGGGGCATAGAGCAGGGCACTGAGCAGCATGTACCGGGGGCCGGCGGCGTAGAGCAGCCAGACGCAATAGCCCGTCGCGACCACCGCGATGGCCATGTCGCGCAGTTGCAGGCCGCGATGGCCGGCGTAGGTCTGGCCTTGCCAGGTCATCTTCAGTGCATACAGGCCACTGAACAGATACGGCAGCAGGATCATCGAGGTGGCGAGTGAAATCAGCGCCAGGTAGCTGGCGCTCGAATACAGGGTCAGCAACAGGAACAATTGGATGCAGCCATTGGTGATCCACAGCGCGTTGGCCGGTGCGCCATGTTGGTTTTCCGTGGCCAGCAGGCGCGGCATGACCTTTTCCTTGGCCGGGGTGAACACCGATTCGGCTGCCAACAGCGTCCAGGCCAGCAACGCACCGCCCACTGACACAATCAGGCCAATGCTGATCAGCACCGCGCCCCAGGGCCCGGCCACCGCTTCCAGTACACCCGCCATGGAAGGGTTCTTCAGCGCGGCCAGTTCGGGCTGTCTGAGGACACCCAACGACAATAGGGAAACGGCGATCAGCAGCAACAATGTGAGGACGAAGCCAATCACGGTGGCGCGGCCGACGTCGGCCCGTTCGGCGGCCCGGGCGGAGAATACGTTGGCGCCTTCAATACCGATGAACACCCAGACCGTCACCAACATGGTGCTCTTGACCTGGTCCAGCGTACTGCCCAGCGCCGGCGTACCCCAGAAATCCACCATGAAGGTGTCCTTGGAGAAAGCGGCAATCACCAGCCCGATGAACAACAGCAACGGCACCACCTTGGCGATCGTGGTCAGGGCGTTGGCCTTGGCGGCGGTGCGCATGCCGCGCAGGATCATCCAATGCAACGCCCACAGCACCACGGACGCGCCAAGGATCGCGGCTTTGTTATTGCCTTCGCCAAACACGGGGAAAAAGTAACTGAGCGCAGCGAACAGAATCACCAGGTAGCTGACGTTGCCGATCCAGGCGCTGATCCAATAGCCCCACGCCGAATTGAAACCGAGGAATTCGCCGCCCAAGGCACGGGCATAGGCAAACACACCGTTGTCCAGTTCCGGTTGGCGGTTGGAAAGGGTCTGGTAGACCAGGGCCAGCGAGAGCATGCCCACGCCGGTGATGAGCCAGCCGATCAGGATCGCGCCGGCGCCGGCGCTGGCTGCCATGTTCTGGGGCAGGCTGAAGATGCCGCTGCCGATCATCGAACCGACGACCAGGGCGATCAGCAGGCTCAGCGACAGGCGCCGGGGTTCGACCTTTCGCAAACTGCCGGCCAAAGGGTGGGGGGTGACGGTCGGGATGACCGGTTTGGTACCTTGCAGGTGCGTTGCCATGATCAAAGCCTCCATGAGACGGGAGGTTCGGTAACCTTCGTCGATACAAAGGTTCGAACGCTGAGTCTTAATTTCGGCTTGGAGGCGTTGAGGGGTATTGACGTAGATCAGAGGTCATGCGAAGCAGACATCACAGATCCGCATGACGATGGCAACCGGCGACTTTTTGCTTGAGGCCGGGCAAGTCCAGAATGGTGACATTGCGCCCATGCATGTCTACCAGTTCTTCCTGGCGCAGGTGGGCGATGCCCCGGCAAATCGTTTCCAGGCGCAGGCCCAGGTAGGAGCCGATGGCTTCGCGGCTCATGCGCAGCACGAATTCCCTGGAGGAATAACCGCGCATGTTAAGCCGCTGGGAAAGGTTCAATAGAAACGCCGCCAGGCGTTCGTCGGCGTTCATGTTGCCGAGCATCAACAGCATGCTGTGGTCGCGCACGATTTCCTGGCTCAGGAGTTTGTTCAGGTTGTGCTGCAACGACGGTAAATCGTGGGCCAGTTTTTCCAGGAGGTTGAAAGGCAGCGGGCAGACTTCGCTGTCTTCCAGGGCAATGGCATTGCAGGCGTAGTGATCGGTACTGATAGCGTCCAGGCCAAGCATTTCGCCTTGCATCTGGAAACCGGTGACCTGTTCGCGACCGTCTACCGAAAGGACGCTGGTCTTGAAGAAGCCCAACCTCACGGCATACAACGAGCGCAGTGGGTCGCCGGTGCGATACAGCGCTGTGCCTTTCTTGACCTTCACCCGCTGGGCGATCAGCGTGTCCAGGCGCTCGACTTCACCGCCCGTCAGGCCAATCGGCAGGCACAGTTCAAGCACGCTGCAGTTCGAGCAAGCGGTCTTGAGGGCATGCACCTGCAGAAGTTGCGGTTGAAGCTCGACCATGGGAAAAATTCCTTTAATTCGAGCAAGCATAGAGGACCAGCTCAGCCGTGCCTGTTTTTTGTCGCCCAAAGCACTACCGACTGTCGATAAACGCAAAATGGGCACGAATGATGGGGGGCAAACCTTCACCAAGTGGTTAGCAAGACGAGGCTAGGTTGCATCGTGGGCGGGCGCGCTGGAGCCGCTCAAGCCGAGACGGGCCGAGCGACGGTCAAATGGCTGTCAAACCAATCGCAAAGCCAGGGTAGCGTGTTTAAGCGGCAGGAGTGGGGAAAATTCTTCAGGTGTCAGGGTTTCTTTTTCCACCAGCAGGTGGGCCCCGGCGTTCAGGTCTTCCCGATGGCTTTCCAGCAGTGTCCTGGCGCGTTGATAGGCTTCATCGAGCAAGGCGCGAATACCCAGGTCGACTTCCCTGGCGGTTTGTTCCGAATAGTCCTTGTCACCGATTTCCATGCGCTCGCCCAGATAGCTCGCGCTTTTGCGTTCCAGCACCGCCAGGCCAAGTTCGGCACTCATGCCAAAGCGGGTGATCAACTGGCGCGCGATATCCGTGGCGTGGGCCAGGTCATCGGCGGCCCCGGTCGAGACTTGGCCATAGGCCAGGCATTCGGCGGCACGTCCTGCCATCAGGACGACCATGCGGTCCTTGAGCATCTGGTAGCTGACAAGAAAATGATCTTCCGTCGGTCGCTGCAGGGTATAGCCCAGCGAGCCAATGGCACGCGGCACGATCGAGACCTTATGGACCGGGTCCATGTCCGGCAGGTTGCTGGCCGCCAGTGCATGGCCCATTTCGTGGTAGGCCACCACTTGGCGTTCATCGGGGTGCAGCAGGCTGCTCTTGCGTTCGATCCCGGCAACGATGCGCTCCACGGCCGCGGTAAAGTCGTCGAGGCTGACCGTTTCGGCACCCCGTCGAGTGGCGATGATGGCGGCTTCGTTGACCAGGTTGGCCAGGTCTGCGCCGGTAAAACCCGTGGTGATGTCGGCGATACGCTCGCTATCGAGGTCCTGGCTGGTGACGATTTTCTGCAGGTGGACCTTGAGGATCGCCTGCCGGCCTTTACGATCGGGGCGATCGATCAGAATCTGCCGGTCGATCCGACCGGCTCGCAACAGCGCCGGGTCCAGCACCTCAGGCCGGTTGGTCGCAGCGAGCAGCACGACACCCTCACGCGGGTCGAACCCATCGAGCTCTGACAGCAATTGGTTGAGGGTTTGTTCTTTCTCGTCATTGCCCCCGAAGGCGCCGACACCGCGCATTTTGCCCAGCGCATCGAGTTCATCGATAAAAATGATACACGGCGCTGCCTGCCGGGCCTGTTCGAACAAGTCATGCACGCGAGCGGCACCAACACCGACGAACATCTCGACGAATTCCGACCCCGATATCGAGAAGAAGGGCACGCCGGCCTCTCCAGCGATGGCCTTGGCGACCAGGGTCTTGCCGGTGCCGGGTGGGCCGACCAGTAACGTCCCCTTGGGGATGTGTGCGCCCAGGCGCGCATATTTCGCCTTGTCCTTGAGAAAGGAGACAATTTCCACCAACTCGGCCTTGGCTTCGTCGATGCCTGCGACGTCGGCAAAGGTCACCCCGGTATCGCGTTCGACGAACACCTTGGCGCGAGACTTGCCAATGTTCATCAAGCCGCCCATGCCCTGTTTTTCCGCCAGCCCACGAAACAGGAAATGCCAGACCACCATGATCAGCACGAAGGGCAGCAACCAGCCCAGCAAGCCGTTCAAAAAAGTGTTTTCGTTGATGCCTGTAAAACCGACACCTGATTGGGCAAGGTCCGTTGCCAGAGCCGGATCGACCCGTACGGTCGAGAACAGGTTGTGACCCTCAATCGGTTCCTGCAATTTGCCGCTGATGTGTTCTTTTTCGACGCGTAAATCGCTGACCTTCTGATTGCTCAACAGCTGTAGGAACTGGCTATAGGGGATGACCTGCACCGCGGGGCGTTCGAAAAACAGGAACTGCACCAGGCTGAACACGGCCAGTGCAATGAAGAAGTAGGACAGGTTCCATTGGTGGGTTTTTTTCATGGCCTCGACTCAATAAAAGGCCTCGGATGAACAGGCCGTGCATAAATGGTCGGGGAGATCGCAGGCTCCCCGGTTTGTTTTTTCTACGCCTGAGGGCTGCAAAGACATTGAGCTAAATCAACTAGGTTCAAGTCAGCCACGGCGTGGGCGTCGGACGAGCCATGCAGTTGACAAAGATCAGAGTGGGCAGAGGGTGTTGCCAGATACTCGAGCCAGTTGTTAGCCGTTTTTCCTGCTGCGCTTAACCGAGGAAATAACCATGGCCTTGAATAGATACTTACCTGTCGTATTAATGAGCATTTTTCTGGCGACCACTGCCGGGTGCTGTAATAAGCTCGCCCAAGAAGTGGATGCCCAACTGGAGTCGGCGGAAAATAACGCCGCAACGGCAAGACTCAGGGCGGATGAGGCCTACAGGAAGGCTGAGCAGGCCGAGATAATGGCCGAGCAGGTGCAACGTACCGCCGAAGAGGCAAGCATCCGCGCCACTCGGATGACCGATAAGGCCACTCGCAAGTAATCAGCGGATGAAGGAGGCCTTTCTATCAGGAACAGTGGACGTCAGAATGATACGAACTGCCATCACCACCCCCACCAGCACGCCAGCAAGACCGGACGCTTCTAGAAGCGTTGGCAGCCGCTGGTGAAACAACAGGCCCAGTAGTGTGGCAAATAGTGATTCCAGGGATATCAACTGCCCGGAAAGCACCATGGGAAGGCGACGGGACGCCGCGTTCCACGCCCAGGCCCCGATGACTGACGATATCAGCGCAATCACAAGACCCCAGGCGTACAGGTGTCCCGCCAGGGAAACACTGAAACCCAGACTTGGCAGCTTGAGAAGGTCAAATGCTTGCGCCGCCGGTAACAAGCACAAGGTGCCGATCCCTGCGCCGACCATCATGAGGCCGGTCCAGGCCCCCGAAGCGCTGGCCGACAGGTTGACCAAGGCGCCCTGGTTCAACCAACTGAATACGAGCCACAGGAGCACCGCACCGATCGAGAAAAATACGCCCGTCAACCATGAACCGTCGTCGCTCAGGGGCTGCTGGATACTGCTGATGTTCGACAGCACTAGCCCTCCCGTTAAGAAAGCCAGCGGTATCGCCAGTCTTCGCCATTGAAGGGTTTTGTGGGTGGCGTTGCCGAGCAGTGCCTGCAAGACCGGCACCATGCCAATAAACGCCGGGGTCAGTACCGGCCCGGCAAACATGACGCCTGCGGCAATGCAACTGCTGTAGCCGAGATACCCGATGATCCCCAGGCTGGCGCCAAGTAGCAGTTGGCTGCGGCGCATACGCCGGAGCTGGGTTCGATAGCCCGTCACGACAGCCACACCCAGCGCCCCGGCGATCAGGAACCGTATGATCATCAGATCGTGGATCGTGTAGGCACCGACGACGTAAGGCGCAATGAAATTCAACGCCCAGCTCAGCGTCGCGACGACGGCAAGGCTCACGCCGGCGAGGGTGTTCGAGTGGGCATTGGGCATTCATGCATATCCTTAAGGCATTGAGCGCATGTTGCACAGCGTCGCAGCTATGCTACAAACGAGTTCTCGGCCCTGGATGCATTACCTCTGATTATGAATACCCTTGGAAAGTCATTGCCGCCGCTTGCCAGCTTGTTGCCGTTCGAAGCGGCTGCGCGCCTGGAAAGTTTTTCCAAGGCCGCCGAGGAACTGCACATCACCCAAGCGGCGATCAGTCGGCAGATCCGTGGGCTCGAAGAGGACTTGGGGCTGAAGCTTTTCTGTCGGCGTAATCGCGCCGTCTTCCTGACACCCCAAGGGCGTGAGTTGGGACGTGTGGTGAGTAACGCGTTGCAAAGTATCAGTGCCAGTGCCGTCAGCCTTCGTCAATCGCCAGGTAAAAACCGTGTCGTTTTGCTGTGCCAATTATGCGAAGCGTTCTACTGGTTGATGCCGCGGCTCTCGACGTTCCACCAGCGATACCCGGAAATCGAGATCCAGGTGGCCACATCCACCGGGCCGCTGACTGAGTTCAATGAGCATTTTGACGTGGCCCTGCAAAGCACGGGACGGCCCAGCGGCGTCCACGGCTTGATGTTTACCGCCGCTGATGAAGTGTTTCCGGTATGCAGTCCTCATTACCTGCGTACCCACGAAGCGTTGCAAGTCCGTGACCTGAAGTCCCACACCCTTTTGCACTATCACGCTACGCCGCCTCATTGGATGCAGTGGGGTGCCTGGTTCCAGGCGTTTGGACAGTCGTTCGACAACTCTTCCGAGGGTTCGGTGTTCGATAGCTACCCCTTGATGCTCCAGGCGGCGGTCGAGGGACATGGCATCGCGTTGGGGTGGCGGCGCACCGCCCAAGGGCTGCTTGAGAGCGGTGCCTTGGTAAGACCTTGCGCAGAAAGCGTCCCTTTGCCTGATGCGATATCGGTATTCAGTCGGCCGGGCGGGGAAGGTCGGGTTGAGGTGGGCGCGCTGCTCGACTGGCTTGCTGGTGAATTGGGAAGTGACAGTCAGGCCGGCTTCGGTCAGTCGCGGTTAAACCGATGAAGCCGCCATGACGGATACAGTACTGGGTATCCATTGTGGCTGGGTTAGAACGGCCCCAGCTTGAGTGGGTACTGGATGACGATATACAGCCGGTCGATGTCATCGCCGCCCTGGCTGCTATTGGCGCGATGGGTGACATGGGACAGTTGCAGCGACAAGTCCTTTGCCGGGCCTGACTGCACGATGTAGTGCAGGTCCAGGTCGCGCTCCCAATGGCGTCCACCGTCCCCTTGTTGTGGACGGTAGCCGCCGGTATCCGTATCGAACGGGTTGTAGACACCGCCTTGGGGGGCATGGCTGCCGTCGATCCCGCGTCCGGTCACATAGCGGGCCATGAAGCTCAGGCCGGGGATGCCCAAGGTGCCCAGGTCAAGGTCGTAGCGCGCTTGCCATGAGTGTTCACCCGGGCCGTTGAAGTCGGCATATTTGATCGAGTTGGCCAGGTAGATGGAGTCGCCGCCGACGAAATCGAAGGGCGTGTCGCCATTGATTTTCTGATAGGCCAGGGTGAACGCCTGGGCATCGAGCCGGTATTTGCCACTCAGGCTATAGGCCGTGGTGTCGATGGCCCCGGCGTTGGCCTTGCCATAGTCGCGGGTGTGATACAGGTTGCCGTCGAGGAACAGTGCGCCAAGGGTGGTATGCAGGTTGGCATAGTACTGGCGCCAGGTATCGCTCAGTTCGGAGGCGTAGAGCGCGCCGCCCAGGGGTTGGCCGGTGAGCAGGTCGGCGCCGATGAAGTCGATGGCGCTGTTGCGCGTCGTCGCCCCATACCCGGAAAAGTCACCCTGGCTGGTCGAGGCGTCCTGATTCTTGAATGCACTGAAGTGACCCGCTTGCAGGTCGACCCCTTCAAGCTCGCGGCTGGAGAGCAGCAGGCCGCTGGCGTATTCGGGTTGCAGGCGCTTGTCTGCGGTATCGAATACCGGGCTCTGCACAGTCATTTCGCCGACCGCCAGGGTGGTGCGTGAGGTGTTGAATTTCAGCGCGCCACCCGCACTGGAGTAGTGGTCCTCGCTTCGCCCGTTCTCATCCAGCGGCAATAATCCCGTTCCGGAATGCCCCCTGCCGCCGTCCAGTTTCAGCCCCAGGAATGCGTGGGCATCGATGCCTACGCCGATCGTGCCGGGGGTGAAGCCGGACTCGAACGAGGCGATGAAACCCTGGGCCCATTCCTGTTTGTAGCTTTTGCCTGCCGGGGCCGCGGTGCGATAGTCGTTGTTGAGGTAGAAGTTGCGGCTGAGAACTTCCAGCGTCGCCCCGTCGAGAAAGCCAGGTGTGCTTTGCGCGTGTTCCGCTGCCAGCGCCGGTGCGGTGCTGCCGGTGAGCAGGGCAAGCAGCCAGAGCGGTTTCAGAGCGGCGGTTGGGTGGGGTGGTGCAGGCGACATGCTTCATTTCCATGTGAAATTGGGCGGGCGAAGGGGCGGTATTACGCGCAGCCAGGTGGGAAATGTCCGGCGCACCGCACGGTGGGCTGGCAGCTTCCCGCTTGAGAAAACAGGTCTGGGCAGAGGGGCGTTATTCTTGGACGCGGGGCGCGAACGTGCGAGTTAAACGTTGTTAATTGCGTTCAGGTGTGGCGCGGTGCGCTGCACTCATTTGGCACATGGCGGCTTGTCAACGGGCAGCCAAGGTGCCGATGATCGAGTGAAATCCAATCGCTCGCGCTGTTAAACCAGGCGTAGCCTTGCTGCTGGAGGCCTCAACTTCCGAGCGTCGGCGTCAGCGTTTGGACCTGAGCCTGCAGCTGTCCACCGACGATGGAAATTTCCTTGAACTGCTCACCGTCGCGCACGACGAACAAGGCGTCCATCCCGCGCTCTTGCGCCAGGCGAGGGCCTTCGGTTTCGCCCAGTACCATCAGCGCCGTGGCCCAGGCGTCGGCGAGCATGCAGGAGGATGACACCACGGTCACGGCGGCGAGTCGATTACGCAGCGGCGCGCCGGTTTTCGGGTCCATGGTGTGGCTGTAGGACTGGCCCTCGATGTCCACCCAATGCCGGTAGTCCCCGGATGTGGCGATGGCCGCGTCACTGAGCTCCATCACACCCATGACTTCACGCACGCCCCGACAGGGTTTTTCAATGGCCACGACCCAAGGTGTTGCATCAGGTTTAAGCCCACCGGCACGCATTTCGCCGTCTATGCCCACCAGGTAGCGCGTGATGCCAAAACTTTCCAGGCAGCGGGCCAGTTCATCGACACCAAAGCCCTTGGCGATGCCGTTCAACGTGAGCTTGAACGGCGCGCGTTTGCGTACTTGCCGATGCCTTGGGTCAATGATCAGCGTTCCGCGGGTCGACAGCCGGACTTGCGACGCGAGCGCCGTGGGGGCAATAGTGGTCACGGACCGTTCGCCGGGACCAAACCCCCAGGCGTCTACCGGGTCGCCGACGGTGATGTCGAAAGCGCCGTTGGACTGCTGACTGACGCGCAATGCGGCTGCCAGTACCGTGACCAGTTCATCAGGAACCGGTATCCAGCTGTGCAAAGGCGCCGCGTTGAGGCGGTTGAGGTCGGAATCGGGTTTCCAGGTCGACATTTGCTGGTCCACCCGGGCCACGGCGCTGGCCAAGGCGTGGCTGATGGCGGGGACATCGGGGTCGCCCTGGGCATGGAACAGGGCGGTGTAGCGCGTGCCCATGGTTTCGCCGTTCAGGCTGTAGCGTCGCCATTCAGTAGACATCTTCACGGTAGCGTCCCTGTGCCTTGAGGGTCAGCACATTCAGGTTGAGGGGGGCCAGCACTTCGTCCAGCGCCAGCATCACGCCCTTGGCCATCTCGCGGCCGCCGCACACCAATACCTGGGCGCCTTTTTCGATCAGCCGACGCAACACCGGGGCGTCGCTGATCAGCCGATCTTGCACGTAGGAACGGTCCGTGATCTGGGAAAAGGCTGCGTGCAATGCCGTCAGGCGACGGTCTGCCAGGTAATGGTTGAGTTCGGCTTCGTAGAGGAAGTCCGAGGTCGGGTTACGCCCGCCCCAATACAAGTGCATGGGATGGTGGGCCTTGTTGTTGCGGATAAAACCGGCCAGCGGCCCGATACCGGTTCCGGCGCCGATCAGGATCACCGGATGAGCGCCCGATGCCGGGCGAAATTGTGGGTTCGATTGGATAAAGGCGTCGATGGGCGCCGCGATGTCCAAGCTGTGAAGGAATGACGAGCACAGACCTCCTTTGTGTTTGCGCACGCAGATCTCCAGCACGCCGTCTTGTGAGCTACTGGCCAGGGAATAGAAACGTGGGATGGGGTTGTCGGGCGGCAGGATGCCGACCAAGTCACCGGCTTCAAAGGCGGGTAATGTCCCCGACGCTTTGAAACGCAATACGTGGGTGGGAGCGCCGGCCTGTTCACCGTAGACAATGCGCTCGGCCAGGATCAGTCGATGGGTGCGGGGCGGCTGCGCGGTGTGGACCAGCGTCAGGTCATGCCCCAGCACTTCACCCACGGCGTGGCCCCAGCGAGCAAACTCCTGGGCCGACTGGCGGTTGATGGTTTCCAGGCCGATCAACGGCGTGCCACCGGCCTGCAACAAGGCGTCCTGAACCTGGTGGGCAAACTGACAGAACTGCGCAAACAGCCGGTCGCCAAAACCCAGCACGGCAAACGGCTGACCCGGTTTCAGGCCGGCTTCGGCCAGCCGTGCCAGGAACTGCGAAGCCGAGGCCGGGGCATTGCCGTCACCGTGGGTCGCGGTGAGGATGAACACGCGTTGAGCGTTCCCGTAGTCGTTGGTGTATTGGTTCATTGCTGCGCTGTGAACGCGGTGGCCGGCCTGATGCAAGGCTTCATGCAACGTAGTGGCAAAGCCCCAGGTGCTGTTGGTTTCGCTGCCTACCAGGATTACGGTGTCGGCGGATTGCGCTGCGCTGTTGTGGCGGATATTCGGCCCGGCCTTGCGGCGACGCCACCAGATCAGGATGCCGGTGACGCTCATCACGGGCACGCCGAGGGCACAGAGGCCCAGCAACAGGCCCAGCCACCAGAGCCCTTCACCGGTGTGCAATTGATAGATCAACTCGTAGACATTGCGCATCGAGTCGTGAGCTTGATAGGACAACAGGGCCCCGCTGACCGGGTCCACGTAGCCGTCACCCTGGGCCGTGCGCAGGGAAAACACGTCTTGCGGATTATTCGGGCTGGGATAGACGAGCTCGCGCAGGTCAGTCAGGTCGGTGGCCTGCAACGCGTGCAGGCTCGCCACGGGCGAGGCCGAGCCTGCGCTGATGTGGTCGGGGAATGCAGGCTCGCTCTGACTGCCATCGGCGATGAATTCAAAGGTCGTGGCGCACATGTAGAGCCCGCTCAGTGCCGATAACAGCAGCCCAAGCAACGCGAAGCGACCGACCTCAGCGTGCCAGCGCTGGCTGAAGTTGCCCCGCAATGGCCGCAGCAGGTTGCGCCAGCCACCCACCCGCCGAACCAGCAGCAGTGCCCCGGACACCGACAGCATCAGCATGAACAGCGCGCCGACGCCTGACACCCCGTGGCCCGGTGTGCCAAGGAACAGCGAGCGGTGCAGGTCTTTCATCCAGCGCGAGAAAGCGGAGGGTTCGTAGGGGGCCAGGCCTTGTCCGGTCAGTGGGTCGACCTTTTCGGCCCCGACCCGGCCGTCCTGATTGAAGTAGACGATGACGGTCCCGGACGCTGTGCGCTGGATCTGTTCCACGCCCGGAAAGTGACTGGCAACGCGTCCGGCCAACTGGCCGACATTGACTTGCCCGGCCGCAGTGGACGTGTTGTTCAGGCGTTCAAGGGCCGGATCGACAGACAGCATCGCGCCGCTGATGGCCAAGAGCATGACCAACAGGGCGGCGATCAGACCGGGCAGGGAGTGGAGCTGGCGAAGCATGTTCGGCCTCCGAACAGGTAGGTGCTACAAATCGTAAGTAAAGGATTCGACGTAGGTATTACCGGCCGCCGGCTTGCCTGCGCCTTCGCGGGTCAGTGGCACGCTGACGTCGGCGCGGGCATCACGCTTATCCTCGACGGCGCTATCGATACGGATCTGATACCCGGCATCGATCAGCGTGTCGGCCAGCTCGACGCTGACTTTGAGGGTGTCGCCGCTGCCGACGCTGGCACCGCTGACGCCGTCGTACTCGCTCGGGCTCATCTTGCTTCCACGGGCCCAGTCGGCCAGGTGCTTGTAGTACTTGGTCTTTTTGCCGGCCACCCAGAGGGTTTTCTGGTACTGGCCGCTGGCGTCGGTGACGTAGATCGCCAGGTACGCATCGTTGCCGCTGTAGCGCTTGAGCTGGGTGGTGAGGGTTACTTCACGGGCCTGAGCCAGCCCCGGCAGGATGATGGCGCCGGCGAGGCAGGTTGCAGCGATGATTTTTTTCATGGGGGTTGTCCTTTTGATCGTTGGGGCGAAAGCCTGGACCTGCTGGCTGACAGCAACCTGAACGGCAGGGCCAATGCGTCGAAGTGTCACGGCGCGGGCGCGGGGGCGAGGTAAGCGCTGGCGTCGTCATCGTCCCGGAAGTAGATCTCGAGCTCGCGCAGGTGCAGCGTCGCCGGTGTGTAGCGGGCTTCGATGACGTTGCCCTGGCGGTCCAGGCCCTTGAGCTTGTAGCAGCCGTCGTCGACCTTGATGCGCTGCACCGTCCAGCCATATCGCTGTTGCACCTGCTGGCGCAGTGTTTCCCGTGGCTGCCAGTCGTTGACCGGTTCGCTGCAGTCGTCATCGGCCAAGGCGTAACCGTTGGCCAGCACACTGATCAGCGCAGTGCTGGCGATAAAACCTGATTTCATGATCTGTCTCCTGCCGGGGGCTTCGTTGTGGGCATACCCTACGGGGCATTCCTGACAGCCAGCTGAATCTTCAGATTCACGTCAGGTAAGGCCGCTAAGGTGCGGCACAACCACGATCACAGGAGCTGCCCGATGCGGGTTTTATTGGTAGAGGACTCGCCAAGGCTGGGGGAGGCGGTGCGCGAGCAGATCGCCGATGACGGTCATGCCGTTGATTGGGTACAGAACCTGGCCCATGCACGCAGCAGTGTGAGCACGACCGTTTATGACCTGATCCTGCTTGACTTGATGTTGCCGGACGGCCGCGGGCTGGACTTCCTGCGTCAGCGACGCAGCGAAGGCGACGCGACGGCGGTGATCATCCTGACGGCCCAGGACCAGATATCCGATCGCATCGCCGGCCTCAATGCCGGTGCCGACGACTATCTGGTCAAACCCTTCGACCTGTTTGAACTGTCGGCCCGCGTGGCTGCGGTGGCCCGTCGTTACAGCGGCAACCCCAATCCCCAGATCAGGCTCGGTGAGCTGCACGTCGACATGGCTGCCCGCACGGTGCATCGGGCCGACGTGGCCGTGGACCTCACGGCCCGGGAATGGGCGCTGTTGGAGGCCTTTATCCAGCGTCCCGGCGCGCTGCTGTCCAAGGGGCAACTCGAAGATCGGCTGTACGCTTTCGGCGCCGAAATCGAAAGCAACACGATCGAGGTCTATATCAGTCGATTGCGCAAGAAACTCGGGCGCGACCTGATCGAAACGGTGCGGGGCATGGGGTATCGGATGGTGTCGGCATGAAGACGACTTTCAGCCTGCAAAAACGTCTGGGCCTGGGCCTGACGCTGGGCATGACCTTGCTCTGGCTGGTGGCGACGGTCGGCGCTTGGCGCGGGGTACGGCATGAGTTGAACGAGGCCTTTGACAGCGCACTTGAGGAGACCGCCCAACGCATCCTCCCCCTGGCCGTGCTGGAAATCAGCAACCGGGAAAACCCCGGGGAGGTGCAACAGGTTGCCACCCTGAAGATGCACAAGGAGCACCTCACTTATCTGGTGCGCGATGCCGCAGGCAATGTTCTGATGCAGTCCCACGATGCCAACCCGCAGATCTTCAGCAAACACCCGGCCGAGGGGTTCTCCACGATTGGAAAGTACCGTCTGTATGGCGCCAGTGCGCTACGTGAGACGGTATTCATCGAAGTCGCCGAACCGTTGCGCCATCGCCGCGAGGCCGCACGACAGGCCGTGTTTACCTTGTTGTGGCCGTTATTGGCGCTGGTCCCCATCAGTCTGTTGGGGACCTGGCTATTGGTGCGCATGAGTCTGAAAAGTGTGTTGGCCTATCGGTATGCCGTGGAGGCCCGTGGCGTGGGTGATCTGTCGCCGATCAAGGGGTCGCGCCTGCCGGCAGAAATCGCCCCCCTGGCGGATGCGGTCAACCGCCTGCTGGAGCGCTTGCGCAAGGCCCTGGAGGCCGAGCGCAGCTTCACCGCCAATAGCGCCCATGAGCTGCGTACACCCTTGGCCGCGACATTGGCGCATGTCCAGCGGCTGTACCAGGAGGCCCCGGAAGGTCCGTTGCGGTTGCGTGCGAAAAAGATCGAAAGCGCTTTGCGCGAATTGGCCCGGTTATCGGAAAAGCTCATGCAATTGGCCAAGGCGGAAGGGGGCGGACTGCTCTCGCAAACGCCCCAGGACCTGGTCCCATTGTTGGCTCACGTGGTGGATGAGTGGCGGCGCAACAGCACCCGCCAGATCGCGCTGCAACTTCCTGTCCAGGCCCAGGTGTATTCGACCGTCGACCCGGATGCCTTCGGGATCCTGTTGCGCAATCTGATCGAGAACGCATTGAAGTACGGTGCGATGGATCAATCCATCGAAGTCACCCTCACGGACCAGGCCCTGCTGCGGGTGATCAACGGCGGACCGGTGGTGCCGGTGGCCGTCCTGCAGCGGCTGACCGAACGGTTCGTGCGCGGCCAGAGCGAAACCAGTGGGTCGGGATTGGGGTTGGCGATCGTCAAGACGATCGTGCAGGGGATCAATGGACGAATCGAACTGTTGTCCCCGGCAAAGGACCGGCAGGAGGGGTTCGAGGTGCGGGTCTGGCTACCGCTTGCCAACGTTGCCGGCGGCCATTCGTCAGCCAGCGAGCCTGGGCATTCTTGACAAGCAATCGACCTTGAGCAAATACTCGCGCCCATATTCATATATATGACTAGATAATAAGGTGCATAAGCTCGATGAACCCTCTCTCCAGTGATGTCCGCCTGCCGCTGTATCAACGTCTGCGCGACCAGTTGGCTGAACAGATCGCCAATAACCGCTGGCGTCCGGGGGAGGCGATCCCGACTGAGGCGGCACTCTCTGCCGAATATCAGTTGTCTACCGGCACGGTGCGCAAGGCCATCGATGCGTTGGTCAGCGAGGGTGTGCTGGAGCGTCAGCAGGGGCGCGGCACTTTCATTCGCCGACCGCAATTTCAATCGTCGCTGTTCCGTTTTTTCCGCTTTCAAAGCGCTTCAGGCGAACGCCGGGTTCCCGATAGCCGGATCCTGTCCGTGGAGCCGGTGGCCGCGCCTTCGGCGGTGGCCCAGGCGTTGGGGCTGCCGGTGGATGCGCCGGTGATTCGCATCGTGCGGGTGCGTCTGCTGGAAGTAGCGCCGGTGCTCGCCGAAGAAATCTGGCTGCCCCGCAGCCGTTTCCAACCCTTGCTCGAAATCGACCTGAATCAAAAGGGCCCGCTGCTTTATCCCATCTATGAAGAAACCTGCGGTCAGGTGGTCGCCTATGCCGAAGAAACCCTCACCGCCGAATCGGTGAATGAGGTCCACGCGCGATTGCTGCAAGTACCGGTCAACAGCCCGGTGGTGGTGATCGAGCGTCTGGCGCGCGACTACGCCGGCCATCCCCTGGAGTGGCGACGCTCGCGTGGGCATGCCGAGCATTTCCGCTACCGCGTGGAAATCCGCTGACCCTACCGGGCTAGCGGCGAGTCGGTCGCCGCAGCCCGTATCGTTTTGTTTGCCATGACTGGCCCTGTAGCGGCGCGGTTCGCTCTCGGCTGCCTTTCGTTCCACCCATAAGGATAAAAATCATGTTCAGTTGGTATCGCCAAGTCACTGCGCGGGAGCGCAAAACGTTTTGGGCCTGTTTCGGCGGATGGTCGCTCGACGCGCTGGAAGTACAGATGTTCGGCCTGGCGATACCGGCGTTGATCGCCGCGTTCGCCTTGACCAAGGGCGATGCCGGGCTGATCAGCGGCGTGACCCTGGTCACTTCGGCCATTGGTGGTTGGGTCGGTGGCACGCTCTCGGACCGCTATGGGCGGGTGCGTACGCTGCAGTGGATGATCCTGTGGTTTTCCTTCTTTACCTTCCTGTCGGCGTTCGTCACCGGCTTCCACTCGCTGTTGATCGTCAAGGCGCTGCAGGGCTTCGGCATCGGCGGGGAGTGGGCTGCCGGTGCGGTACTGATGGCCGAGACCATCAATCCCAAGTACCGCGGCAAAGTCATGGGTACGGTGCAAAGCGCCTGGGCGGTGGGTTGGGGGCTGGCGGTCGGCGTCTTCACGCTGATCTACTCCTTTGTGCCGCAAGACATGGCCTGGCGGGTGATGTTCATCGTGGGCCTGCTGCCGTCGTTCCTGATCATCTGGGTGCGGCGCAACGTTGAAGAACCCGACAGTTTCCAGCGCCTGAAAAAAGAAAATGTCATCCCGCAGAGTTTCTTCAAATCCCTGGGTGGCATCTTTCGCCCCGAGCTGATCCGCGTGACCTTGTTTGGCGGGCTGTTGGGGCTGGGGGCGCACGGCGGTTACCACGCGGTGATGACGTGGCTGCCGACCTTCCTCAAGACCGAGCGCAACCTGTCGGTGCTCAACTCCGGCGGCTACCTGGCGGTGATCATCTTTGCCTTCTGGTGCGGCTGCGTGGTCAGCGGCCTGTTGATCGATCGCATTGGCCGGCGCAAAAACATCCTGCTGTTCGCGCTGTGCTGCGTGGTGACCGTGCAGTGTTATGTGTTCCTGCCGTTGAGCAACACCCAGATGCTGTTCCTGGGCTTCCCGCTCGGCTTCTTCGCGGCCGGTATTCCGGCGAGCCTCGGGGCGTTTTTCAACGAGTTGTACCCGGCGGATGTGCGCGGTGCCGGTGTGGGGTTCTGCTACAACTTCGGTCGCGTGCTCTCGGCGGTGTTCCCGTTCCTGGTCGGGCATATGAGCGACGCCATGTCCTTGGGCTCGGCCATTGGCATCGACGCCGGGATTGCCTACGGCGTGGCGGTGATCGCGGCGCTTTGCCTGCCGGAGACCCGCGGCCGCAGCCTGGAAGACGCTGCTGCATCGGCGCCTGCGGTGGAGAGTGACAGCCAGGGCGCCCGAGCCTGATTTCCCTTATTTCGATAGATGAAACCCATGGTTGATACCTGTTCTACGCCGATTACCGGCATTGACTGTCACGCCCACGTATTCAGCCGCGCGCTGGAGCTGGCCGCGGTCCGGCGCTACACACCCGACTATGACGCCACGCTCGCCCAGTACCTGGGCCACCTGCACGCCCACGGCTTGAGCCATGGTGTGTTGGTGCAGCCGAGTTTTCTTGGCACGGATAACCGCTACCTGCTGGCCGCGCTACGGCAAGCGCCAGCGCAATTGCGCGGGGTCGTGGTCGTGGCCCGAGACGTCAGCCGAGCCGAGCTGGACGACATGGCCCGCTTGGGCGTGGTCGGTGTTCGCTTGAACCTGATGGGCGCAGCCATGCCTGATTTTCGCGACCCCACCTGGAAAGGCTTTTTGGGCCACATCGCGGCGCTGGATTGGCATGTCGAGTTGCACGCCAACCTGGTGGACTTACCGGGGCTGGTGGGGCAGCTATTGCCATTGGGCATCAAATTGGTGGTCGATCATTTCGGTCGCCCGGATGCGCGTTTGGGGCTGGATCAACCTGGCTTTGCCCCATTGATGGAACTGGGGCAGGGTGGGCAGGTATGGATGAAGGTGTCCGGTATCTATCGATTGGGCGCAACGGCCCCGCGCAATCTTGAGTTCGCCCGCGCCTCGTTGACGCTGTTGGAACACCACTTCGGCCCTGAGCGCCTGGTGTGGGGCAGCGACTGGCCGCACACCCAGCATGAAGCACATGTGGGTTTCGAAACGGTCATGGAGCAGTTGCGCGCGCTGGAGTGTTCGGCGTCGCTGATGCGTGCGTTAATGGTCCAGGCACCCCAGGCATTATTCAGATTTTGAGGCGCGAGGCTTGTGACGTTGAGTTTTCCTGAACTCGCCCGATGAATAGGGATCTAGACTCCATTGATGCCCTGTGAAAGGTTTCAGCCAGGCGGTTTGAGGATGATTGATGTCGAACATTGAAGAGCTACCCATGGACACGCGTGCGCCAAGCGAGTACGAAAGCTTGATCGCGATGGGGACGAACGCGCTTGATGCCATCCCTGGTGCGGTGTACCTCTGCGATCGCCAGGGTTGGCTCGTCAGGTACAACAGTGAGGCGGCCGAGCTGTGGGGAAGGGCGCCGGCACTTGGAGAGAACGGTGACCGTTTCTGCGGCGCCCATCGACTGTTCCTGACTGACGGTACGCCGCTGGCATTCGAACACTGCCCGACAGCCTCGGCACTCGGTACCGGCATTGCCTCGCGCAATCAGCAAGTGCTCATCCAGCGCCCGGATGGCTCGCGGTTCGTGGCGCTGATGAACATTCGCGTCCTCAGGGATTGGCGGGGTGTCATCCAAGGGGTGATCAACTGTTTCCAGGACGTCTCGGCGCACCACGCCATGGCCGAAGAGCTTCGGCGCAAGAGCGCCGACCTGGAAGACTTTTTTGATAACAGCGCGGTGGGTCTTCATATCGTCAGCGGCGAAGGCATCATCCTGCGCGCCAACAAGGCGGAGCTGACGCTGCTGGGCTATTCGGCCGACGAGTACATTGGCCGCCACATCACCGAGTTTCATGTCGACGAGCCGGTCATTGGCGACATCCTCACCAAGCTGGGCAGCGGCGACTGCCTGGAGAGCTATCCGGCGCGACTGAGGGCAAAGGACGGCTCGATCAAGCATGTCATGATCACGTCCAATGGCCGCTTTGAAGACGGAAAGCTCTTCAATACGCGCTGCTTCACCATCGACAGGAGCGGTGTCCATGCGGCCGAGGCGGCGCGCCAGGACAGCGATGACCGGCTTTCGGCGACCTACGAGGCGGCGACCATCGGCATTGCCGAGGCCGGCGTCGACGGTCGCTTGCTGCGCGTCAACGATGCCCTGTGCAACATGCTGGGTCGCTCGCGCGAAGAGCTCCTGTCGATGACATTCCTGGACTATACCCACCCCGATTGCATCCCGCAGGACGCGGAGTTGTACGCCCGCCAGGTGGCCGGTGAACTGGATAACTACGTGCTTCGCAAGCGCGCCGTGAAGCCTGATGGCGAGGTCGTTTACCTCGACATCCACAGTTCTTCGGTGAGGGACGCCAATGGTACGTTTCGTTATGGCGTGCGAGTGCTGCAGGACGTCACCCTGGCGCGGCGAATGGAAAACCAGGTCCGCGAAAGCGAACGGCACATGCGCAATCTTCTCGAGGCGTTGCCTGCCGCGGTGTACACCACCGACGCCGATGGCCGCATCACCTTCTACAATCGCGCCGCTGTCGAACTGTCCGGGCGCACACCTCGGCTGGGCGACCAGTGGTGCGTGACCTGGAAATTGTTCAACACGGACGGCAGTTTCCTGCCCCACGACCAATGCCCAATGGCGGTGGCCCTGAAGGAAAATCGGCCGATACGCGGCGTCGAGGCCGTTGCAGAGCGGCCGGACGGCAGCCGTGTTCCGTTCACGCCTTTTCCCACGCCTTTGCATGACGCTGATGGAAACCTGGTGGGCGCCATCAACATGCTGGTGGATATCTCCGAGCGAAAGCAGGCGGAAAACCGCCAGAAAACGCTGATCGATGAGCTCAATCACCGGGTCAAGAACACCCTGGCCACGGTGCAATCGCTGGCAGCCCAGACGGCGCGCAACGCAGAGGATGCCAAAGACGGCTACAGGCGTTTCGAGGCAAGGCTCCTGGCGTTGTCACGGGCACACGATCTCTTGACGAAACGGCATTGGGGCCAGACGCCGCTCGATACCCTGGCCCACGAAGTGCTCAAGCCGGTGTTTGGGCATGAGCCTGGCCGCCTCGTGATTGAAGGCCCTTCTATAGACGTCGGCACCCGCGTGGCGCTCAACCTCACGATGACCCTCAATGAATTGGCGATCAACGCGCTGAAATATGGGGCGATGTCGGTCGAGACCGGGACGCTTGCCGTCACCTGGCACCTGCAAGCCCAGGCGGACGGAACGTTGCTGACCCTCGACTGGCGCGAACAAGGAGGACCACCCGTGTCACCGCCGGAACGCGAAGGGCTGGGTTCGCGCTTGATGCAGCGTTGCATCGAGCGCGACCTGGCCGGCAAGTTTGACCTTACCTACGCTGCGCAAGGCGTTTGCTGCCGCTTTTCGTTCCTGATTGGGGTGACCGGGGCATGACCCCATTTGGTGGCGTCAAGGTGCTGGTCGTCGAGGACGAAGGGGCAGTTGCCCTGTTGATCGAGGACATGCTCGAGGAGTTGGGATGCGAGGTGGTGGCTTCAGTCGCCCGGCTCGCTGCAGCACGTGACATGGCCGGCTCGGTGCAGGTTGACCTGGCCATCCTCGACGTCAACCTGGCTGGCGAGCGTGTGTTTCCGGTGGCCGAGATCCTTCGCGCTCGCCATGTTCCCTTCCTGTTCAGCACCGGATACGGCGCCAGCGGGCTGCCAGCCGAATACGCCGCCTGCCCGGTCCTGCACAAGCCGTTTTCGCAAAGTGAGCTGCAGCAGAAAATTGCCGTTACGCTGACGGAGGCTCGCGAAAGCGGCTTGGCTGCCAGCACCGATGTCGACTGACCCGCCGCCTTCGCGAGCAAGCTCGCTCCCACAAGGGATTTGCGGTGGTCACTCAATCAAGCTCCACCGCTGATCCAATGTGGGAGCGAGCTTGCTCGCGATAACGGTGGCACAGGCAATCTCATCGCCAACGAATACAACACCGTCGCGAGCAAGCCCAGCCCTTGGCTTCAAGTAGGCCTCTGACTGTGCTAAATCTCTTACCGGTAACCAACCTCCCCAAACTCCAAGGAGTGATCATGAGTCTCCACGGTCATTACGATCCGCAGAACATTTTTGCGCTGATCCTTCGCGGCGATGCGCCGTGCTACAAGATTTACGAAGACGCCGATGTCTTGGCCTTCCTGGATCTTTTCCCTCAATCGCGCGGCCATGTCCTGGTTATCCCCAAAACCTCCCAGGCGCGAAATATCCTTGAGGTCGAGCCCGTCGTCCTGGGTGCGATGATGTCTGCCGTGCAGCGCCTGACGCGGATCATCGTGGACGAATTGCAGCCGGACGGGGTCCAGGTCGCGCAGTTCAATGGTGCGGTGGCCGGGCAAACGGTCTATCACATTCACATGCACATCATTCCTCGTTGGGAAGGTGAAGCGCCCGGTGTGCATGGCAGGGGCAAGGCCGATCCCCAGGAGCTGGAAGCACTCCAGGCGCGTTTGGTCGAGCGCATTCGCTTGGCGGCCTGATGCAGGACAGGGTTGTGCACCCCGCCACAAACCGGTCAACAATGGCTACCAAATCCCTAGCTAACCGCTACCATCGGACGCTGATCTCCCAATACCCCGGACCTCACTTTGATGAAATTGCGCCTGCTGACCGCCGCCTTGTTTTTCACCTGCACCCTGACTCACGCCGCTGAATCGAAACCCGTTCCGAAAGCCCTGGAAGAACAGATCGGGCATCTGGTAGCGCTCATCAAGGACAGCTATGCCACTGGCTATCCTGAAGCGACGCTGGTGCAGACGCTGGACACCGGCGAGGACAGCCAGGTCACCCTGGCGGTCTTCACCATCGAGGGTTTCGGTATGGGCAACAACTACAGCCAATACCTGGCGGCCTTTACGCCCGAAGAGAATGAAGAAGGCGTGCCGCACTACAGCCTGTTGGACGTGATGCGCATCGGTGGCGACAGCTGGCGTGCCATCGACAAACTCGATGCCAAGCTGGTCAGCGATCCGACCGGGGAGCAGACCCTGATCGACATTCCCGTGATGGAGAACACCGACGAGGACGCGCCGAATTTCCCAAGCAGGGCCTCCGTGATTCACCTGTCGCTGGACGGATCACAGGCAGTGCGGTTGGTCGAGATCAGATGAATGGTTTGTGCAAGTTAGCCTGAAGGCGGAACATTTGGTTGACGTCAAAATGATGGCTCATTAATATCGCGCCACTATTTTGATGTCACTTTCCGCTCGAGGGATCGAACATGTCCTCACCCGCCTTTTGGGCGAGGTTGTGCGTGGCTTTGCTGTGCCTTTCT
>NZ_CAKKMI010000012.1:0-97861 GCF_918698105.1 Pseudomonas brassicacearum
GCCGGGGTAATCAGGGGGCCGGCGTTCGCCACAAATCCCTGTGGGAGCTGAGCTTGCTCGCGATAGTGGTGGGTCAGCTTGCATTGATGTTGAATGTGCCGCCGCCTTCGCGAGCAAGCCCGCTCCCACAGGGTTTGGTGTTACCGGGATGATCAGCCTGCGGGGCGCTCGTTGATTGTGCTTGCGGCCTGGAACAGGATTTTTGCGACGAAATCGATTTCCTGCTCTGTGATGATCAGCGGCGGCAGGAAGCGTACCGTCGCGCCGTGGCGTCCGCCCAGTTCAACGATCAAGCCGTGCTTCAGGCAAGCCTGCTGGAACGCCTTGGCCCGGGCCGTGTCCACTGGCGGATGGCCCTGTACGTCTGGGGTGCCTTGCGGGTCGACGATTTCCATGCCGAGCATCAGGCCGCGTCCACGCACATCGCCGATCCAGGCGAACTCGTTTTGCAGCGCCTGCAATTGTTTTTGCAGGTGGGCGCCCACCGTTTCAGCGTGCTGGACCAGGCCTTGATCGCGGATAAAACGCAAGGTCGCGGTACCCGCCGCCATCGCCAGTTGATTGCCGCGGAACGTGCCGGCGTGGGCACCCGGCTGCCAGACGTCCAGCGACTCGTGGTAGACCATCACCGACAGCGGCAACCCGCCGCCGATTGCTTTGGACAGGGTGATGACATCCGGCGTAATGCCCGATTGCTCGAAGCCGAACATCCGCCCGCTGCGGGCAATACCGCACTGGATCTCGTCGACGATCAGCGGAATGCCGTGGGCCTGGGTCAACCGGCGCAGTTCCTGCAGCCAGCGGTCCGGCGCGGCAATCACCCCGCCCTCGCCCTGGATCGGTTCCAGGATCATCGCCGCCGGTGCGGTCACCCCGCTTTCCGGGTCGTTGAGCAAGTGCTCGAGGTAGCGCACGTTCAAGGTGACTGCCTGATCGCCGGCCACCCCGAACGGGCAACGATAGTCGTGGGGGAACGGCAGGCGCTGCACGCCTGGCATCAACGCGCCGAGGGCATTTTTCGGCGACAGGTTGCCGCTGATGGCCAGCGTGCCCAGGGTCATCCCGTGATAGGCCCCTTCGAACGCCAGGACCGAATGCCGTCCGGTCGCGGTACGGGTCAACTTGAGGGCGGCTTCCACCGCATCGGCCCCACTCGGGCCGCAGAACTGGATGCGTGCATGGCGAGCGAACTCGCTGGGCAGGCAAGCGAAAATCTCTTGGACGAAGGCGTCCTTCACAGGCGTCATGAGGTCCAGGGTATGCATCGGCACACCAGCCGCCATGACCTGGGTGATGGCTTCGATGATCACCGGGTGGTTGTGCCCCAGCGCCAGGGTCCCGGCACCGGCCAGGCAATCGACGAACACTTGCCCCCGGCTGTCCTGCACATAAATGCCATGGGCCCTTTCAAGCACCAGCGGAATGCGTCGCGGGTAACTGCGGGCGTTGGATTCCTGCTGTTGCTGACGTTCCAGCAGTGGTGTCGAATCGAGGCAGTAAGGACTCGACAGACCGGTGTGCAACAGGCGTAGCTGTTGCGCGCCACCCGCTGTGACATTCGAAAAAGCACTCATGATTTCCTCCATGGAGGCTGGGTTTGGAAGGGAACGAACAGCCTGGAAACAAATATCCGAAACGTTGCAGAGCGGGCGCGGGGAGATTGCCTCCTCGCGCCTGTGGGTTTTACATGACGTTGCTTACATGTCGTAGCGAAGGATCATCCCCACCGTGCGCGGTGCGCCGACGTCGATGATGTCGTCGCTGCGATTGTTGGTGACGTATTCCTTGTCGAACGCATTCTTCACGTAGGCAGACACCGCGACATTTTTGGTGACTTTGTACTCGGTGTTGAAATTCACCAGCACGTAGTTGTCGCTGCGACGCTCGCCGGTGACCTTGCCGTTGGCATCGAACGCATATTCCGAAGGCGCGGTGCTCTGGTAGATAACGTCAGTACCGAATATCAGGCGGTCGTCGAAGCGATACACACCACCCACGGACACCTTGTATTTAGGCGATCCGATAAACGATTCGCCGCTCATGTCCTGGCCGGTGCCGGTGACAAAGTCCTTGTATTTGCTATCGGTAATGGCGCCACCGACGTTCAAGGTCAATTGTTCAGAGATGTCTTTCTCTACGAAAACTTCCAGGCCCTTGATGTCGCTGCGACCGGCGTTGTAAATGTCAATGACCGAGCTACCGCTCTGCCGCAGGCCGACCTGCTGGTCTTTCCAATCGGTGTAGTACAGGTTGGCGCGGGCACGCAGGGTCTTGTCGAAGAACGAACCGCGGTAGGACAGCTCGTAGTTCGTGGTGTATTCCGGATCGTAGGCTTGGTGACCACTACCGGAGCGCAGGTTTACACCACCGCCGCGATAGCCCTTCTGCACCATGAAACCAAGGTACTGATCCGCGGCCAGCTCATAGTCAATACCGAGTTTCGGCAGCACGGCGTCAAACGACTTGCTGACTTTCGCGGGCTCGGAAAAATCATCCTGCTCGACATCAGTGTCGTTGGTCTCGTGGTCGTAACGCAGGCCGGTGATCAAAGTCCAGCGCGGTGCGAACGTCCAGTTGACTTCACCGAACACCGCCTTGTTCTCGATAGTGGTATCGCCCTTGACCGTGCCGAACAGCGCGCCATCGAACAACAATCGGTCATGGAAGTCGTTGGTGTTACGCCCATAATAGGCACCCACGAAACTCTTGACGGTGTCGGACGCGTAATTCAAGCGCAGCTCCTGACTGAACAGGTTGCCATCCTGTTTACGCAAAACGACCTGGTCGTCCACGGCTGTCTGGTCAAAGTCCAGACGGTTGCTGTAGTCCGTACTGGTATTGGCCGTCATGCTCGTCAGCGACCAGGCATCGTTCAGGCGGTAGTCCACTTTGGCGCTGAGAGTGTCCTGCTTGAGATTGTCGAAGGCCTTGGTGTTGGACGAAATGTCGTAGTAGCTCGGCTTGCCGTTGACACGCATGGTCGAGCGGTCGCCCTGACGATGCTCACTGTGGGCGTAGGTCAGCAGAACATCGGTGTCGTCATTGGGCAGAATCAGCAACTTGCCACGGGTGTTGCTGGTGCGACGCGGGTTGGCATCTTCATTGAGAGTGGTATTGCGGATGTAGCCGTCACCTTCGCCATAGTCCACGGCGATACGCCCGGCGATCTTGTCATCCACGATCGAGCCACCGCCCGCCACGGCTGCCCCGCGCTCGCCGTAGTTGCCCACGTTGGTTTGCGCCGAAAAGCTCGGTTCGAACGTTGGGTTCTTGGTCCGGATAACCACCGCGCCAGCCAGGGAGTTACGACCCTGGGTGGTGGATTGCGGACCCAGGAGTACTTCGATCTGCTCGGCATCCCAGAGCGGAACCGGGCTGAGGGTCAGCGCACGGTTTGGCTGCACCGCACCGTCGACATACACCGACACAGCCCCGTTGAGGGTCGCCGGGCCCTGGTCGTCAAAACCGGAAACCGGCACCCCCCGGATACCCCATGTTTCATTACCCGCCTGGGTATAAACGCCGGGCGTGCGGGCAAACACATCCACCAGGTCCTTGTCGCCGTGCTCACGCAGGTTCTTGTCGGTGACGACCACGACGCTGGACTGGGTCTTTTCGAGGGTACGGTCGATCTTTTCACCGGTTACGGTGATTGGAGCGATCTCCATCTTGCCGGCTTCTTCGGCCGCCCAAGCGCCGTTGCTCAGGCCGATGGCCGACCCTACAGCCAACGCAATTGTGTTCTTTTTGAAATTCACGCCCCGCTCCCCTGCGACAGATATTTTTAGGTTTTTTGAGCTGGCCGAAGGCTGTTTGGCGCCAGCGGAGCGGAGTCTAATCCAAAAAAAAAATTAAATAAATAGTATTGATAATCCCTCTCATTTGTACCTAGTATGTCGTCTTGTATTGCCTTACATATATTACAGACGAGTCCTACATCGCTGACCGCTGCCCTGCTTTCAAGGTCTTGTGACTGGTCGAAGACGCTATAAGAGGATGCACAAGGATGACCTCCATCGAACACCTGAACGGGCGTTCCGAGCTTTTTTCAATGGCGCCCACGGATGCAAGCGCCCAATCGCTCCCCGTGCTGGTGCAGGGGACACCGGGGCAGTCGATCCACGACCTGGACACCTCGATCCGCGACAGCCTGGCCCATGTCCTGAGCACCGTTGGCGGCGTGTTGTTTCGCGGTTTCACCGTCGCCACGCCCATTGATTTCAAGCGCTTCGCTGCCAGCTTCGGTGCACCGCTGGCCAGTTACGAATTCGGCTCCACGCCACGCAGCAAGGTCTTCGCCGGGGTCTATAGCTCCACCGAGTATCCGGCCCATCAATTCATCCCGTTGCACAACGAACAGGCCTACACCCGCCCCTGGCCTTCGCACATCTGGTTCCACTGCATCAAGGCCAGCGAAACCGGTGGCGAGACCCCGATTGCCGACAGCCGCCTGATCTACCAGCGCATGCCTGCCGGGATTCGCGAGCTGTTCGCCAGCCGCGAGTTGCTCTACGTGCGCAACTACAGCGGCGCACTGGACCTGCCCTGGGAAAAAGTCTTCAACACCCAGGACCGCGCCCAGGTCGAACGCTACTGCCAGGACAACGACATCGAGTGGGAATGGAAAGCCGATGGCGACCTGCGCACCCGCCAGCGTTGCGCCGCCGTGCAGCAGCATCCCGAGACCGGTGAGTGGGTCTGGTTCAACCAGGCGCACCTGTTCCATGTCTCAGCCATCGAACCAAACGTACGCGCCAGCCTGCTGGCGGCGGTGGGTGAAGAGAACCTGCCGCGCCATGTCTATTTCGGCGACGGCTCGCCGATTACCGACGACATGCTCGACACCGTGCGCGAGGTCTACCGCGAGACTGCCATCAGTTTTCCCTGGCAGCCCGGCGATATCCTGATGCTCGACAACCGACTGGTGGCACACGGTCGCAATCCTTTTACCGGTGACCGCAAAGTCATCGTGGCCATGGCGTGAATTGCACATGTTTTCATTCGAACACTGGATCGACGTGCTGGAAGCCAACGCCCAGCACTTCCCTCAGCGCGCGGCCCTGCATTTTCTGCCGGACGGCGTAGCGATCGGCGAAACCCTGACCTTTGCCCAACTGCACGAGCAATCCCAAGCCCTGGCGGCCGCGCTGCAAGCGCGTTATGCCCAGGGTGATCGGGTGCTATTGATGCTGCCCAGCAGCCTCGACTACGCCCGCGCCTTCTGTGCCTGCCTGTATGCGGGGCTGATTGCCGTGCCGCTGTTTCCACCGCCGTCGCGCAAACCGCGCCACCTCGATCGCGTCCGCAACGTGGTGGTGGATGCCGAACCGGCGCTGATTCTTGCACCGGCAGATTATTGCGAAGGCTTGCTGGAACTGGTGCAGGGACGCGTCGAGGTGCTGACCGTCCAGGACCTGGGCACGCCACCGGCCAGCCAGTGGCAACGCCCGGCCGTCGACGGTTCGACCGTGGCCTTCCTGCAATACACCTCCGGCTCTACCGGTTCGCCAAAAGGCGTCGAGGTGCGTCAACGCAACCTGATCGCCAACGTCGAACTGATGCGCCAGGCCTACGCGTTCGACGAGCACGGCGCCATGGTCAACTGGCTGCCGCTGTACCACGACATGGGCCTTATCGGCGGCATGCTGGCCCCGCTCTACAGCGGCATGCCGTGCTACCTGATGGCGTCCCAGACCTTCGTCAATGCGCCGTCGACCTGGTTGCAGGCGTTGAGTCGCTACCGCGCCACCGCCAGTTTCGCCCCCAACTTCGCCTATGCCCTGTGCAACCGCGTGGTCAGCGACAACCTGATCGCGCAGCTCGACCTGAGCGCCTGGAAACACGCGATCAACGGCGCCGAACCGATCCACCCTGGCACCCTGGAGGCCTTCGCCCAACGCTTTGCCGCGTGTGGCCTGAACCCGTTGGCCATCAGCCCCGGGTATGGCCAGGCCGAAGCGACCCTGTGCGTCAGCGCCACGCCGGCCGATGCGCTGCCGCTGGTGCTGCGCCTGGACAAAGCCGTGCTGGAGACCGGTCGCGTGGCCCTGGCGACGGCCGATGCCGCCGCCGTGGAGTTCGTCGCCTGCGGTTACCCGCAAGCCTTGCACGGCATCGCCATCGTCGACCCGCACACCTTCGAACGCTGCGCTGCCGACCGCATCGGCGAAGTCTGGCTCAAGGGCCCGAGCAACGCCGAGTCCTATTGGAAGAACCCCGAGGCCACTCGCGAAGCCTTTGAAGCACGGATTGTCGGTTCAACGGAGCATTACCTGCGCTCCGGCGACCTGGGTTTCATGCACGAAGGTCAGGTCGTCATCTGCGGACGACTCAAGGACCTGCTGATTCTCAACGGACGCAACCTCTATCCCCACGACATCGAATTCGCCATCACCGACGCCGAGCCAGGCATCCGCACTGGACGCATCGCCGCCTTCTCGGAAATGGACCCGGCCCTGGGCCGCGAGAAACTGGTGATCGTCGCCGAGCCGCAGCGCAAGTTCGTCGACCCGGCGCATCATCCGGCGCTGTTCGCGTCGATGCAAAACGCCGTGCGCGAAGCCGCCGACTGCGGCATCGACCAGATTGTCCTGGTGCAAGCCGGCACGATCCCGATGACCACCAGCGGCAAGATCGCCCGCCAAGGCGCACGCAAACAACTGGCCGCGGGCACGTTGAGCATCATCGCCCAGAGCGGTGGGCAGCCTGCCTCGCACGGCGAGACCCTTGACCTTGCCCAGTTCAAGCGCCTGGTGGCCGAGACACCGCAACAGGCCCAAGTCGCCTGCCGCCAATGGCTGGAACAGACGCTGCACACGGTCAACCCATATCTGTCCGCCCACTTCGAACGCAGCCTGATCGGCCAGGGCCTGGACTCCATCGGCGTGGCCGACTTCGCTGCGCGCCTGCACAAGGACCTGGGCTGGAGCCTCGATACTCAAAGCCTGTTCGGGGACACCACCCTGGGGCAATGGGCGCTGGCCCTGCAAGGTTTCCTGAATGAACCAGCGCCCACGGCCGAAGCTTCGACCGAGGAGGCCAACCTCAGCCAGGGCCATCAATCGTTCGCCCAACGTCGCCTGTGGTTCCTGCGCCAACTGAACCCGGACGACACCCGCCACAACCTGGTGCTGCATCTGCGCCTGCAAGGGCCGCTGGACATCGAGACGCTGGCCTTGCGCTTGAACACGCTGGTCGAGCGGCATGGCGTGTTGCGCACGGTGTACCGCGACGGTGTCGATGGCCCGCAACAACAGGTGTTGCCGGCCACGGCGGTAGCGCTGATCCATCATGATTTGCGTGAACAGAATGAAGCGCAGCAACAGCAGGCGCTGAGCAAGCACCTGGCCCACGAACACGCCACCCCTGTCGATTTGCAGGCCGGCCCGCTGCTGCGAGCGCAGTTGCTTAGCCGACATGACCAACAGCATGACCTGCTGCTGACCCTGCACCACATCGCCTTCGATGGGCATTCGGCGCAAGTGCTGCTGGCGGAACTGGCGGGCTCGACGGACGAGGGGCTGCCGGGGCAATACCTCGACTTCGCCCAATGGGAAGCCCGGTACTGGAGCGAACAGCGGATCGCCACCGAGCAGGACTTCTGGCGCACACACCTGGCCGGCATGCCGCAAACCTTGGAGCTGGGTGGCAGCGGCCAGGCCCCGGGCGAATACAGCCTGGACTTCAACGTGCCCCAGGCCCGCTGCGAACGGCTGGCAGCACTGGCCCGCGAGCAAGGCATGACCTTGTTCATGCTGTTGTTGGCCAGTTACCAATTGGTGCTCAAGCAACTGGGCGGCCAGCAGCAATTCCTGTTGGGCACCGACGTCAGTGGCCGGCCACTGGCCGAGCACAGCGACGTCATCGGTTTCTTCGTCAACCAGTTGACCCTGCGTTGCGACTTGCGTGGCGAACCGACCCTGGCCGGTTTCCTTGAGCGGGTTCGCGATGAAGCGCGCCTGGCCTATGCCCATCAAGGCCTGCCTTTCGACCTGATGGTCTCGGCCCTCGCGCCGCAACGTCGCCCCGGTCACTCGCCGCTGTTCCAGGTCAAGCTCAACTATCAACCGTCACGGGTGACCCCGACCGCCATCGCCGGTGCGCAGCTGTCCGCGCTGGACGTGGCCCAGGCACCGGGGGATTTCCACCTGGTGCTCGACCTCGTGCACGGCAGCGAAGGCCTCGCCGCGACCCTCAAGTATCGCGGCGAATACTTCGACCAGCAGCGTGCCCTGCGCCTGCAACACCTGTGGACGGGCCTGCTGGAACAGATACACACCCTGTTGGACGAGCCGCTGCCGGCATTGGCCGAGCGCATCGACAACTGGGACCAAGCCTTTGCCCGTGAGCGACAACAGTCACAGGCGCTGGCCGGTCGCAGCCAGATGATGCAAGCCAAACGTCGCTCCTTGTCCCTTTAACCGAGTCGGATGCCGTTATGTCTATCGTGCCCCCATCGCCACGCGCCCTCGGCGCCGTGCGTCGCAAAGCCATGAACGTCTCGGAACAACAGTTGGTCACCGAGCGCCTGCTCAGCCCGGACCACGCCCTGCCCCTGGTGATCGAGCCGGCGGTCAGTGGCGTCGACCTGATCGCCTGGGCCACCCGGGAACGCGCGTCGCTGGAAAAGAAACTGCTGGAGTACGGCGCCTTGCTGTTTCGCGGCTTCAACGTCGCGTCCGTCGAGCAGTTCGACCAAGTGATCGCCGCCCTCTCCCCCGGCGCCCTGGAATACATGTTCCGCGCCTCGCCCCGGACACGGGTCGGCGGCAACATCTACACCTCGACCGACTACCCGGCCGACCAGATGATTTTCCCCCACAACGAGCACTCCTACTCGCCGCGCTTCCCGCTGCGGCTGTTCTTCTACTGCCAACTGCCGTCGGAAACCGGTGGTGAAACACCGATTGGCTCGACCCGCGCGGTGAAGGCCAGGATCAGCCCGCAGATCGAAGCGCGGTTCCGGGAAAAAGGCGTGCTGTACGTGCGCAACTACGGCGACGGTTTCGGTCTGCCGTGGCAGACCGTGTTCCAGTCCGAAGATCGCCGCGAAGTGGAGGCCTACTGCGCCAGCGTCGGCATCGAAGTGGAATGGAAAGACAACAATCGCCTGCGCACCCGCCAACGCGGACCGGCCGTGGTGCGCCACCCGCGCACCGGCGAAGAGGTCTGGTTCAACCACGCCACGTTCTTCCACATCAGCACCCTGCCCGGGCGAATCCGCGATTCGCTGCAAAGCAACTTCAACGACCTCGACCTGCCCACCAACACCTTTTATGGCGATGGCGAACCGATCGAACCGCAGGTCCTGGAGTCGCTACGGGCGGCCTACCTCGATTCGCTGGTGCGGTTCAGTTGGCAACAGGGGGACGTGTTGTTCATCGACAACATGCTTGCCGTGCACGGTCGCGAACCCTTCACTGGCAAGCGCGCCATCATGACCGGCATGGCGGAAGCCCTGCTGTCGAGCGACGTTGCCGTCTGACATTCAACGGGTCCACCCGCCGTTCGCAGGCGGCTTGCCTGACACGTGTCCAGCAAGCCCCGGCGCCTGTGCGGTGATCCAGGCTCAAGCCCTTTTCCAGTCGAGATGAACATGAGCGGACTTCAAGGTTTTCGTATTTCGCCGCAACAGGCATCGGTTTACCCTCACATCAACGGCGCGGCGCAGCACCCGTTCAGCTGCCATTTGCAATGGTCGCTGTCGCAGCCGCTGGACGTCGCTGCACTGAACAACCGCTTGCAAGCCCTGGTGGCCGGCAGTGAAATCCTGCGCACGTGCCTGGTGCCCGTACCCGGCCTGCGCCACCCGGTGCAGGTGATCGACGAAGCCGGCTCGCAGGCGGTGAACCTCCAGGACCTGCGCCAGCACAGCCGCGCCGACCAGGACGCCGCGCTGGCCCGGCTCGCCGACCAGCCCCGTGACTGGGCAACCGCCCTGTGCGTGACCCTGGTGCGCCTGTCCGATGAACAAGCGGTCCTGGACCTGGCGGCGGCCAGCAGCCATTTCGACCTCGCCAGCCTGAAATGGCTGGCCGGCGCACTGCTGCAAGACAGCGCCACGGACCTGTCCGAGACCTTGCAGTACGCCGACTACGCCGAATGGCGCTGGAGCCTGGTTGAAGACGCGCCGGACCATCCGGGCGTGAGCTTCTGGACACCCTCGGGCGAAACCGAACAGGCCACCTTGCAACTGCCGCTCGAAGTGGCCCTCGATGGCGGGTTCGCACCAACCCGACTGGACCTGACCCTGCCGAGCGACCTCGCCCGTCACTCGGCCCTGACCCCGGACCTGCTGCTGGCGGCATGGGCTGCGGTACTGGGACGACTGGCCGGCCAGCAACAGGTGCCGCTCACCCTGATCCATGAAAGTCGCGGCGCGGAGCTGGAAAACACCCTGGGGCTGTTCGAGCAGTGCCTGCCCGTGAGCATCGCACTGGATGCCCAGGCGACCCTGCTGGAGCAAAGCACTCAAGTAGCTCGCACCCTGGAACAAGCGGTCGGCTGGCAAGACTATTACACCGGCACCCTCAACGCCGGATACGCCTTTGCCTGGCGCTCGGGCGATGCCCAGGAACGCCAGGCCAGCGCGGTGATGAACCCGCTGAAAGCGTGCCTGAACGTACGCCAGTTGCCCGCCAGCCTGCACGCGCAACTGGTCTACGACCGCCATGCCCTCAGCGCCGAAGCCGCCGGCTGCCTCGCCGAGCAATGGCTGCAACTGCTGCAAGGCGCCCTGGCTGAACCGCAACGGGCCTGGGCCCAACTGCCCCTGGGTGGAACGCTGCAATCGCAGTTGATCGGCACCCACACGAGCGTGCCGGCCATCGAACCGGTGACGCTGGTGGAATTGATTGCCCGTCAGGTTCGCCAACAGCCAGACGCCATTGCCCTCAGCGACCAGGACGGTGACCTGAGCTACAGCCGCCTCGACGCCTGCGCCACGCACCTAGCCCATCGACTGGTCGCCGCCGGCATCGGTCCCGGCGTACCCGTCGGCATCCTGTTCGCCCGCAGCAACGCGGCCATTGTCGCCATGCTCGCCGTCTTGAAAGCCGGCGGCGCCTACGTGCCGATCGACCCGACCTACCCAGCCGACCGCCGCGCCTACATGCTCGCCGACAGCGCCATTGCCCACATCGTGGTCAGCAGCGAACTGGCCGACAGCGTGCCGGCCAACCTGCAACGCTTCGTGCTGGATGACCTGGCAGCGCCGGACCTCGGCGATTGGCCGGCGCTACCGTTGCCAGACGCGAACGACCTCGCCTACTTGATCTACACCTCGGGCTCAACCGGTGCGCCGAAGGCCGTGGAAATCAGCCACGGCGCCCTGAGCTTCTCGACCCAGGTGCGCATGGCTGCCTATGAGACCCCGGTGCGCGCCTACCTGCTGCTGTCGTCGTTTGCCTTTGACAGTTCGGTCGCCGGGATTTTCTGGACCCTGGCCCAAGGCGGACGCCTGGTCTTGCCCGCCCCAGGGGAAGAGCTGGAAATGTCCCGCCTGGCGCAACTGATTGCCCAGCATCAGGTCAGCCACGGCCTGTCGCTGCCGTCGCTGTACCAGGCCCTGCTCGATCAATTGCAGCGCAGCGCAGGCACCGACAGCCTCGCCTGCTGGATCGTCGCCGGTGAAGCCTGCCCGCCATCGCTGATCGCGCAACACAGCAAGACCCTGCCCCACGCCCGGCTGGTGAACGAATACGGTCCCACTGAAGCCACGGTCTGGGCCACCTATGAAGTGTTGGAGCCAAATCGCAACGTCAGCATTGGCCGCCCCATCGCCGGCATGGACCTGCGCCTGCTGAACGAATTCGACAGCGCCTGCGGCATTGGCGAGCCAGGGGAAATCGTCCTCGCCGGCCCGACCCTGGCCCGCGGCTATCGCCACAAACCCGAAGAAACCGCCAAGGCCTTCGTCACCCTGGCCGACGGCACTCGCGCCTACCGTACGGGCGACCTGGCGTGCTGGTTGGCCGACGGGCGCCTGGCGTTCCTGGGGCGCAAGGACCATCAGGTCAAGGTGCGCGGCTACCGCATCGAGCTGGGTGAAATCGAACGCCAGTTGTGCAGCCACAGCGACGTGCGCGAAGCCGCGGTGATCGTCCAGGAACACGCCGCCGGCAAGCGCCTGCTCGCCTACATCCTCGCTGCCCACGGCTACGCACCGGACTCCGAGGCGATCAAGCGTTTCCTCGGCGAGCGCCTGCCGTCGTACATGGTGCCGGCCTTGGTGCTGACCCTGGCGAGCTTTCCGCGCACGCCCAACGGCAAGCTCGACACCCGCCAATTGCCCGACCCGGACCAGTTCGACGAAAGCGCCCACGTGGCGCCGCGCAACGCCATGGAAACCGCCCTGCAAGCGATCGTCGCCAAGGTCTTGAAGCTCTCGACGGTGAGCGTCACCGACAACTTTTTCGCCATCGGCGGCGACTCGATCCTGAGCCTGCAAGTGGTGGCCCAGGCCCACGAGCAAGGCATCGCGCTCTCGGCCAAACAAGTCTTCGAACGCCAGACCCTCGCGGCCATGGCCGAGGTCGCACAACCGCTGGCGCCGAGCGCCGCCGAGCCGCAGGCCGAGAGCACCGAGTTCAGCGCCTCGGGCCTTTCCGATGACGAAATGCAAGCGCTGATGGCCGAACTGGACGAGGCCGACCTGTGAGCGGCTCGTCCCGTCGCCCCGCCATCACCGTTGCCCCTTTTTACGCAGGACGCTTTCAATGACCACCGAAAAAACCACCGGTAACCCGATCGAAGACATTTACCCGCTGTCGCCGCTGCAACAAGGGATGCTGTTCCACTCCCTGCTGCACGAAGACTCCGGGGTGTACCTGATGCAGGATCGCTACCGCATCGGCGGGGCCATCGATGAAGGGGCGTTCCTTGAATCGTGGCGCCAGGTGGTGGCGCTGCACCCGTCCCTGCGCGCCAGTTTCCAATGGAAAAGCCAGAAGCAACCGGTGCAGGTGATCCACCGCCAGGTCAAGGTGCCGCTGGACACCCTCGACCTGCGCGGGCTCGCCCCCCATGAGCAGGAAGCGCGAATCCGCACGCTGCTGGAAGACGAGCAGAAAGTCGGCTTCAACCTGTCGAAGCCACCGCTGATTCGCTTCCGGCTGGTACGCCTGGGCGATCAGTCCTACGAGTTCATTCGCAGCTTCCACCACATCCTGATGGACGCCTGGTGCATTTCCCTGGTGACCGTGGACTTCCTCAAAGTCTACGAAGCGTTGTGCAACGACCGCACACCGGAGCTGAAAAGCCCGCGGCCGTTTCGCGATTACATCCAGTGGCTGCAACGCCAGGACGCGAGCAAGGCCGAGCAGTTCTGGCGCGGCCAGCTGCATGGCCTCAATGCCCCCACGCCACTGACCGTGGACAACGGCGTGACCCGCGACCGCTACACCGATGCGGTGCTGGTGGACGACCAACTGATCCACCTCGACGCACAGGAAACCCAGGCACTGGCGGCGTTCTGTCGCAGTCGCCGGATCACCCCGAACACGTTCTTCCAGGGCGTCTGGTCGCTTCTGCTGTCACGCTACAGCGGGCAACAGGACGTGGTCTTCGGCGTCACCGTGGCCGGGCGCCCGGCCGACCTGACCGGTGTCGCGGAAATGATCGGCCTGTTCATCAACACCTTGCCGCTGCGGGTTTCGGTGGACCCGAACGCCTCGCTCGGCAGTTGGCTGGGCGACCTGCAAAAGCTCAACGTCGACATGCGCGACTTCGAACACACGCCCTTGACCGACATTCAGGGCTGGAGCGATTTCCCTCGGGGCGAAACCCTGTTCGATAGCATCCTGGTATTCGAAAACGCGCCCATCGACGAACAGATTCTCGAAGGCGGTTTCCAGTTCAGCCTCGAAGGCATGGACCACAGCGTGCACACCCACTACGGCTTGACCGTGGTGATCCTGCCGGGCGAACAGCTGGGCATCCGCGTCTCCTATGACCGCGAACGTTTCGAAGCCGCCACCGTGCAACGCCTGCTGGGCCACATCGCCAGCTTGGTGCGCGGCATGCTCGCCGCACCCGAGGCGCCGCTGGCCAGCTTCGAGCTGCTGGCCGTGGAGGAACGCCAGCAGCTGCTGGGCGAGTGGGCGCGCAACCCGCATGATTTTCCGCTGGAGCAAAGCTACGCCGAACTGTTTGCCGCCCAAGTCGCCCAGCGCCCGGGACAGGTCGCCGCGACCTGCGCCGGTGAGTCGCTGACCTACGCCGAGCTGGACCTGCGCTCTACGCGTCTGGCCCACGCCCTGCGCGAGGCCGGCGCCGCTGAAGACCAACTGGTCGCGCTGGTGGCCCCCCGTGGCCTGGCGCTGTTGACCATGATGCTGGCCGTGTTCAAGGCCGGCGCGGCGATGCTGCCCCTTGAAGTCAATCACCCGCCCGAGCGCCTGCGGGAAATCCTCGGGCTGTCCCGCGCCCCGCTCCTGGTTGCCAGCGAAGCCTGCAGCGGCCTGCTCGATCAACTGCTCAGCGGCCTCGACCAGGCACCCGAGGCGCTGTTCGCCGAAGCCTGCTGGACGTCCGGCAACGACGCGCCACTGCCGGTGCTCGCCCGCCCCGACAGCCTGGCCTACGTGCTGTTCACCTCGGGTTCGACCGGCACGCCCAAGGGCGTGATGATCGAACAGCGCGGCATGCTCAACAACATCTTCGGCAAAGTACCGGCCCTGGGCCTCAGCGCCGCCGACCGGATTCCCCAGACCGCCTCGGTGGCGTTCGACATTTCGGTGTGGCAGTTCCTCGCCGCGCCGGTGCTCGGCGCCACCGTGCACATTCTTGCCGATGAAGTCGCCCACGACCCGCAACGCCTGTTGCAAGTGCTCGCCGGCGAGCGCCTGAACGTGCTGGAAATCGTCCCGAGCCTGATGCGCACCTTGCTCGCGCTGTGCCCGTGCGACTTGCAACTGCCGGACCTGCGCTGGGTGTTGCCTACCGGCGAAGCCCTGCCGCCGACCGTGGCCCGCGACTGGTTCGCACGGTTCCCCGACATCGCCCTGATGAACGCCTACGGGCCAGCCGAATGCGCCGATGACGTGGCCTTCCAACCGATCCTCAAAGCACCGGGGGCCGAGGTCAGCCACATGCCCATCGGCCAACCGACCGCCAACAACCGCCTGTATGTGCTGGACGAATCCCTGCGCCCGGTGCCGGTGGGCGTGGCCGGGGAAATCTGTGTCGGCGGCGTCGGCGTTGGCCGCGGTTACCTGCACGACCCGCAGCGCACCGCTGAGGCGTTTATCGACCACCCTCAATTTGAAGGTCGCCTGTACCGCACCGGTGACCTGGGACGCTGGCGTGCAGACGGGGTGATTGAATACCTCGGCCGCCGCGACCAGCAGGTCAAACTGCGCGGGCACCGGATCGAACTGACGGAAATCGAACACCGTCTCGCCCAGCACCCGAACGTCCGCGAAACCGCCGTCCTGCTGCGGGAAAACACCGTCGGCGAAGCCTGGCTGGTGGCGTACTGGTCGGCCCATGACGAAACCCTGGGCAGCGACGGCCTGAGCGAACACCTGCGGGCGCAACTGCCGCCGTACATGGTGCCGGCGGCGTTCGTCTGCCTGGACAAACTGCCCCTGAACAATAACGGCAAGGTCGATCGCAAGGCCCTGGCTGCTCGGGAGCTGGACTGGCAGGCCGACACCCAGCAAAGCATCGCCCCGCGCAACGCGCTGGAAACCACCGTCGCGTCGATCTGGGCCGAGGTCCTGGGACGCGACACAGTGGGCGTGGAAGACAACTTTTTCACCCTCGGCGGACACTCGCTGCTGGCGACCCAGATCGTTGCCCGCCTGCGCACTCAGTTCAAGCTTGACCTGCCGTTGCGGGTGCTGTTCGAACAGCCGACCGTGGCCTTGCTGGCCGTGGCCATCGCCGCCCGCCAGGCCGAGGCCGCCGCACCGCTAGGCAACGCCCTCAGCGTGCCCAAGGCCCAGCCACGCCCGACGCTGCTGCCGCTGTCGTTTTCGCAGCAACGCCTTTGGTTCATCGAGCAACTGACGCCGGGCACCACCCTGTTCAACATCCCGTTCGCCCTGCACCTCAAGGGTGAACTCAATGTCGAGGCGCTGCACGCCAGCCTGAACGACCTGCTGGTGCGCCACGAAATCCTGCGCACCGGCATCCACAGCACCGACGGCGTGCCGTGCCAGCGCATCAGCCCAGCGCTGGACATCGCGCTGCCCTTCGAAGACTTGTCGGGGCTGACCGCCACCGCGCGCGCCGGCGCGCAGTTCAACGCCCTGCAAGACACCTTCGAGCAGCCCTTCGACCTGACCTGCCCACCGCTGCTGCGTGCGCGCTTGCTGCGCCTGGCGCCGGGCGAGCACGTGCTCGGTATCGCCCTGCATCACCTGGTCTCGGACGCCTGGTCGGCCACCATCGCCCTGCGCGAGCTGGCCCTGGGTTATGAGGCCCGTTGCAACGGCGCCCCCGCCGAACTGCCAGCTTTGCCACTGCAATACGCCGACTTCGCCCTCTGGCAGCGCGAACACCTGCAAGGCGCCGAGCTCAAGCGTCAACTCGACTACTGGACCACCACCCTGGACCGGCGCGACAGCGACGCCAGCCCGCTGCTGGCCTTGCCCACCGATCATCCACGGCCGTCGGTGCAAAGCTACCGCGCCGGGATCGTGCAGCGTGAACTCAGCGCCGACCTCAGTGGCCGGGTGCAAGCCTTTGCCAGTCGCCTCGGCACCACGCCGTTCACCGTCCTGTTCGCCGGCTTTGCCGTGTTGATGCACCGCTTGAGCGGCGACGCCACGGTGCTGGTCGGCACCCCGGTCACCCACCGTGAACAGCCAGGCACCGAAGGCCTGCTGGGCATTCTGTTGAACAACCTGGCGATCCGCGCCGACTTCGAGCCACAAGCCGGCTTCACTGCCCTGGTCAAACAGGTGGCCGAACGTCTGCGCAGTGGCCTGCTGCATCAGGACCTGCCCTTCGAGCAACTGGTGGACAACCTGCAACTGCCACGCAGCCTCAGCCATGCGCCGCTGTACCAGGTGATGGTCGCCCAGCAACTGGCCATGGAGTCGCGGTTGCGCTTCCCCGGGCTGGAGTTCGAAGCGCTGGACACGCCGCTGCGACATTCCGAGTGCGACCTGGACCTGCACGTGCTGTGCCCGGCCAATGCGCCAATCCAGCTGGAGCTGATGTTCGCCCTCGACCTGTTCGTCGCCGACAGCGCCCGCCAGACCCTGGCGCGCCTGGAACATTTGCTCGAACACATGCTCGCCGAGCCCCAGCGCCCGGTCGCCGCCTTGCCGCTGCTGATGGACGCGGAATGGCAACGCACCGTGGTCGAGTGGAACCGCACCGAGATGGCGGTGCCGACGCACCTGACCTTCGCCCAGTTGTTCGAACAACAGGCCGAACGCACCCCGGAGCGTGACGCCCTGTGTTTCGAAGGCCGCCGCCTGAGCTACGGCGAACTCAATCGTCGCGCCAACCAGGTGGCGCATTACCTGCGCAGCCGCGGCGTCGGCGCCAACCGCCCGGTGGCGCTGTGTGTCGAGCGCTCGCTGGAACTGCTGGTCGGCCTGCTGGGCATTCTCAAGTCCGGTGGTGCCTATGTGCCGCTGGACCCGACCTACCCGGTGGATCGCCTGGCGTACATGCTCGAAGACGCGCAACCGGCACTGTTGCTTGGCCAGCAAGGCCTGTTGGAACAGTTGGGCGCCGAACTGCCGCGCTTGCGCCTGGACAGCGACGCAGCCCTGTTCGCCAACCAGCCGGACAGCAACCCTGCCCCGCTCGCCGGGCCGCAAGACCTGGCCTACATCATGTACACCTCCGGTTCGACCGGTAAGCCCAAGGGCACCCTGGTGACCAACGGTTCAGTGGTCAACCTGGCCTGGGCGCGTATTCATGGCTTGTATCGCCGCTACACCGACCAGCCGATGCGCACCAGCTTCAACTACTCGTTCGCCTTCGACAGTTCGGTGGCCGAGCTGATCCTGTTGCTCGACGGCCACAGCCTGTACCTGACCCCGGAAGACGTGCGCTACGACCCCGAGGGCCTGGCCGGATTCTTCCGCGACACCCGCCTGGACGCCTTCGAATGCACCCCGGCGCAACTCAAGGCCCTGCTTGAAAGCGACGGCGTTCGCCGGGGCGAGGTGTACCTGCCGCGCTTCGTGCTGTTCGGTGGCGATGCGGTGGACGCGCAACTGTGGCAACGCCTGCCGTCGATTGCCGGCAGCCGCTTCTTCAACACCTACGGCCCGACCGAATGCACCGTGGATGCCACCGGTTGCGCGGTGGATGACTTCCCGCTGCGGCCGATCATCGGCCGGCCGATCGCCAACGTGCGCACCTACGTGCTCGATGCCTTCCTCAACCCGATGCCGGTGGGCGTCCCGGGGGAACTGCACATCGGCGGTGCCGGCGTGACCCTGGGCTACCTCAACCGCGCCGAGCAGACCGCGAAGGTGTTCATCGAAGATCCGTTCTCCACCGTGGCCGGGGCGCGGATGTACAAGTCCGGCGACCTGGTGCGCTGGTTGCCCGACGGCCAGCTCGAATACCTGGGACGCATGGATCATCAAGTGAAGATCCGTGGTTTCCGTGTCGAGCTGGGGGAAATAGAAACCTTGATCGGCGCCCAACCGGGCGTGCGCCAGGCTGTGGTGCTGGCCCGCGAAGACGTGCCCGGCGACAAGCGCCTGGTCGCCTACGTGACGTGCGACCAGCAGGCCGACATCCACGCCTGGCGCAAAACCATCGGCGCCGCCCTGCCCGACTACATGGTGCCCTCGGCATTCGTACTGCTCGATGATCTGCCACTGACCGACAACGGCAAACTCAACCGCAAGGCCTTGCCAGCCCCGGACATCCAAGCCGCGCCAGATGCCCTCGATCCGCCGCGCAGCGCCGCCGAACAGCAATTGGCCGCCCTGTGGGCCGAGTTGCTGAAGGTGCCGTCGTCGCAGATCGGCCGTGACAGCCATTTCTTCTACCTCGGCGGCCACTCGCTGCTGGCGGCGACGTTGTTTGCCCGCCTGCGTCAACAGTTCGCCAGCGTACCGCCGTTGCGGGCGGTGTTCGAACACCCGACCCTCGACGCCTTGGCCGCGCTGCTGGGCGATCCCCTGCAAGCCCCGGCGGCGACCTTCGTCCCGGCGACGCGTCCGGCGCGCCTGCCGCTGTCGTTCGAACAGCAACGCTTGTGGTTCCTTGAACAACTGAGCACCGGCGGTGGTGAGTACAACGTGGTCAGCGCCGTGCAACTGGACGGCGAACTCAACGTCCAGGCCCTGCGCACGGCCCTGAACAGCGTGGTCCAACGCCACGAGATCCTGCGCAGCCGCATCGTGCGCGATAGCGATGGCGAGTTGGCGCTGGTGATCGAACCGCAGGTCGATATCAGTATGCAGGTGACGGCACTGCACGCGACCAGCGACGAGCATTGGCAGCAACTGACCGACGCGGCGATCCACGCAGAAACCGGCCGCCGCTTCGACCTCGCCGCCGAAGTACCGGTCCGCGCCACGCTATTGCAACGCAGCGGCGCTGCCCAGTCGCTGCTGTTGCTCAACGTGCACCACTGCGCCACCGACGACGCTTCCAGCCAGAACCTGCTGGATGAACTGCGCCAGTGCTACATCGCCCAGTGCCAGGGCACCCCGGCAGCACTGCCAGGGCTGGCGCTGCAATACCCCGATTACGCCCTCTGGCAGCGCGAATCCGCTCAACAGGCCGCGTTCAGCAGCCAACTGGAATACTGGCGCAACCAACTGGAGGACGGCGACTACCTGCTGGACCTGCCCACCGAACAGGGCCGGCCAAACCAGCTCGCCCCGGCGGCCGGCGCGGTCCAACTGCAATTGCCGCCGGCCCTGGTGGAACGCCTGCGACAGTTCGCCCAGCAACGCGGCGCCACGCTGTACATGCTCATGCTCGGCGCCGCGCAGTTGCTGTTGGGCCGCTACGCCAACCAGCGCGATGTGCGGGTTGGCAGCCCGGTGGCCCAGCGTCCATTGGCCGAGCTGCAGCCGCTGATCGGCTGCTTCGTCAACACCGTGGTCATGCGTGCCGACCTGGATCCGGCGCTGGATTTCGAAGGTTTGCTCAAGCAGGTGCGCAACCGTGTGCTGGATGCCCAGCAGCATCAGGACGTGCCGTTCGACCAGGTCGTCGAGCACTTGAAACCTTCGCGCAGCCTCGGCCAGACGCCGCTGTTCCAAGTGCTGTTCGCCATGCAGAACGCCAACTCGTCCTCGGCTCACTGGCCGCAGTTGCAGGTGCACGAACGGGCGGTGACCGCCCAGGCCACCAAGTACGACCTGAACTGGGAAGTGCATGACGGCGAGGTACTGTCGGTGTTGCTGGAATACCGCGCCGCGCTGTTCAGCGAAACCACCGCCCGGCGTTGGCTGGACCAATGGCAACAACTGCTGGAAACCATGCTCGACGCGCCACACACCCGCCTCGGGGATTGGACGCCGCTGCCGACGGCCGAGCGTCAGCGCCAGTTGATCGAGTGGAACGCCACTGAGCGCCACTACAGCGGCCCAACCAACTTGCACACCGCCCTGAGCCAACAAGCCGCCCTGAGCCCCAACGCCCCGGCGCTGGTGTTCGAAGGCCAGCGCCTGAGCTATGCCGAGCTGGACCAGCGCGCACAAACCGTCGCCCGCGCCCTGCGCGCCGCAGGTATAGGCACCGACAGCATCGTGCCGCTGTGCATGGAGCGTTCGGTGGAGATGGTCGTGGCGTTGCTCGGCATCGTCCATGCCGGCGCCGCGTGGCTACCGCTGGATCCCGAGTTGCCTGCCGCGCGCCTGGCGTTCCTGATCGAAGACGCCGACGCCCGGGTCACCTTGACCCAAGCGCAATGGCTGTCGCGCCTGCCCGCCGGGCATCAAGCCTGGACGCTGGATGCGTTGCCAAATACTGAAGTTGGAGAGCCCATCAGCGTCGACGCCAACGACCTGGCCTACGTGCTCTACACCTCCGGTTCCACCGGCCAACCCAAGGGCGTGATGAACCAACACGGCGCCTTGATGAACCGCCTGCACTGGATGCAGGACGCCTTCCCGATTGGCCCGGACGACCGCGTCTTGCAAAAGACCCCGTACAGCTTCGACGTGTCGGTGTGGGAGTTCTTCTGGCCGCTGATCACTGGCGCGACCCTGGTGGTTGCCCGCCCGGATGGTCATCGCGACCCGGCCTACCTCAGCCAGTTGATCCAGCAGGAACAGGTCACGACCTTGCACTTCGTACCGTCGATGCTGCGTGCCTTTGTCGAAGAGCCGAGCCTGGTCAATTGCCAGAGTCTGCGCCAGGTGTTCGCCAGTGGCGAAGCCTTGCCGGTGGATCTGGTGCGACGCTTCATGGGTCAACACCCGGCGGCGCTGGTCAACCTGTACGGCCCTACCGAAGCGGCCATCGACGTCTCGGTCTGGCGCTGCTCGGCGGACGATGTGATCGTGCCAATCGGCAAGCCCATCGCCAACCTGCGCTTGTACATCCTCGACGAGGCCATGCAACCATTGCCGATTGGCAGCATCGGCGAGCTGTACATCGGCGGCGTCGGTGTGGCCCGGGGTTACCTGAAACGCCCGGAGCTGACAGAGGAACGCTTCCTCGCCAGCCCGTTCGTGGCCGGTGATCGCCTGTACCGCACTGGCGACCGTTGCCGCTTCCTGGCCGATGGCAACATCGAATACCTGGGGCGTCTCGACCATCAGGTGAAGTTGCGCGGCCAGCGCATCGAGCTGGGGGAAATCGACGCTGCGCTGCTGGCCCTGGCCGGTGTGCGCGACGCCGCCACCTTGTTGCTCGACCAGCGCCTGGTGAGTTTCTGGTGCGGTGACGCCGATGAGGCGACCCTGCGTGCCGACTTGAATGACAGCCTGCCCGCGCACATGCAGCCAAGTCTGTTCGTGCAGCTCGATAACCTGCCGCTCAACAGCAACGGCAAGCTCGACCGCAAGGCCCTGGCCGCCACGCCGCTGCCACAGAGCCAAAGCGACCAGCCGCGCACCGCGCCGCGCGATGCCACTGAAAGCGTGCTCTGCGAACTGTTCAGCGAAGTGCTGGGTGGTGCGGAAGTCGGCATCGAAGACAACTTTTTCCAACTCGGTGGTCACTCCTTGCTGGCCACCCGCCTGGTCAGCCGGGTCCGTGAGCGCCTAGGGGTTTCCCTACCGTTGCCGCTGGTGTTCGCCCAACCGACGGTCGCAGCCCTGGCCGAGCATCTGCGCGCGGCCATGCCCGGTGAATCGATCAGCGCACAACCGCGCCCGACGCAATTACCGCTGGGTCTGGCTCAACGCCGGTTCTGGATGCTCAGCCGCCTGGTGCCGGAGTCCCGCGAGTACCACATGCCATTCGCCCTGACCTTGCGCGGCGAGTTGCAGGTCGAGGTCTTGCGCGAGGCCTTTGCGCAGGTCAGCCAGCGCCACCTGGTGCTGCGCAGCCGTATCGTCGAAGTCGACGGCGAGCCGCAATTGCTGATCGACGACCACGGCCCGGCGCTCGCGGTCACTTGTGTTGCGACCCAGGACTGGGCAGCGACCTGCGCCAGCGCCCAGGACGCACTGATGACGCCGTTCGACCTGGCCGCCGCGGCGCCTTGGCGGGCGCATCTGCTGCAACGCCAGGGCAGTGACGAAAACCTGTTGCTGGTGTGCCTGCACCACAGCGCCACCGACGGCTGGGCCATGCAGTTGCTCATCGACGAACTGACCCAGGCCTACGCCGCCGGCCTGAACGGGCAGTCGCCCGCCTGGGCGCCGCTGGAAATCGATTACGTCGATTTCGCCCTGAGGCAACAGCACCCGGACACCCAGGCCCGGCGCAGTGACAGCCTGGGCTACTGGAAAAACCACCTGGGCCAGGACGACTACCAGCTCGACCTGCCCATCGACCATCCACGCGGCGCCGAAGCCGATCGTCGCGCCCGGCAACTGAACGTACGCCTTGGCACCCAGCGCGCCGAAGCCATCCGCCAGTTCGCCCGTCAGCGCGGCACGACCACCTACGTGGTACTGGCCACGGCCCTGAGCGCGCTGCTGGCCCGCTACAGCGGCCAGCGGGAGATTCGTCTCGGCACCCCGGCGGACCAGCGTGACCACGGGCAAACCCAGGCGTTGCTGGCCTGCCTGGTCAATACCCTGGTGATCCGCAGCGACGTCGACCAACGGGCCCCGGCCGAGCAACTGCTGGCCAGCCTCGAAGCCGACCTGCGTGCCGCCCAGGCCCATGCCGACCTGCCCTTCGCCACCCTGGTCGGCGCTATCGCACAAAACCGCGACTTGAACCGTACGCCGTTGTTCCAGGTGCTGTTTTCCCTCAACTATGGCCGGGTGGACAGCAGCCAATGGCCGGGGTTGAACGTCGAAGAACAGATGCTGCCGGTGATCGACGCCAAGTTTGAACAGAGCTGGGAAGTCCAGGACGACGGCAGCGACATGACGCTGGCGCTGGAATACCAACCGGCCTTGTACGACGAAACGACGATGCAACGCTGGAGCGCGCAGTGGTGCGCGCTGCTCGATGCACTGGTGGCAAACCCTGGACGCACCCTGGTGGAACTGTTCCCGCAACAGCAGGACCAGCAGCAACTGGACCGCTGGAACGCCACCGACCGCCACTACAGCGGCCCAACCAACCTGCACACCGCCCTGAGCCAACAAGCGGCCCTGAGCCCCAACGCTCCGGCGCTGGTGTTCGAAGGCCAGCGCCTGAGTTATGCCGAGCTGGACCAGCGGGCGCAAACCGTCGCCCGCGCCCTGCGCGCCGCTGGCGTGGGCACCGACAGCATCGTGCCGCTGTGCATGGAGCGTTCGGTGGAGATGGTCGTGGCCTTGCTCGGCATCGTCCATGCCGGCGCCGCGTGGCTGCCGCTGGACCCGGAGTTGCCTGCCGCGCGCCTGGCGTTCCTGATCGAAGACGCTGATGCCCGGGTCACCTTGACCCAAGCGCAGTGGCTGTCGCGCCTCCCGGTCGGGCATCAAGCCTGGACCCTCGACGCCCTGCCCCAGGCCTCGGCGTTCGAACCCATCAGCGTCGAGGCCCACGACCTGGCCTACGTGCTCTACACCTCCGGTTCCACCGGCCAACCCAAAGGCGTGATGAACGAACACGGCGCCTTGATGAACCGCCTGCACTGGATGCAGGACGCCTTCCCGATTGGCCCGAACGACCGTGTGCTGCAGAAAACCCCGTACAGCTTCGACGTGTCGGTGTGGGAGTTCTTCTGGCCGCTGATCACCGGCGCGACCCTGGTGGTTGCCCGCCCGGACGGTCATCGCGACCCGGCCTACCTCAGCCAATTGATCCAGCAGGAACAGGTCACGACCTTGCACTTCGTCCCGTCGATGCTCCGCGCCTTTGTCGAAGAACCGAGCCTGGTCAACTGCCACAGCCTGCGCCAGGTATTCGCCAGTGGCGAAGCCCTGCCGGTGGACCTGGTGCGGCGCTTCATGGGTCAACACCCGGCGGCGCTGGTCAACCTGTACGGCCCGACCGAAGCGGCCATCGACGTCTCGGTCTGGCGTTGCTCGGCGGACGATTTGATCGTGCCAATCGGCAAGCCCATCGCCAACCTGCGCCTGTACATCCTCGACGAGGCCATGCAGCCATTGCCGATTGGCAGCATCGGCGAGTTGTACATCGGCGGCGTCGGTGTGGCCCGGGGTTATCTGAAACGTCCGGACCTGACCGAGGAACGCTTCCTTGCCAGCCCGTTCGTGGCCGGTGATCGCCTGTACCGCACTGGCGACCGTTGCCGCTTCCTGGCCGATGGCAACATCGAATACCTGGGACGTCTCGACCATCAGGTGAAGTTGCGCGGCCAGCGCATCGAGCTGGGGGAAATCGACTCAGCGCTGCTGAACCTGCCGGCCATCACCGGAGCCTGTACCTTGGTCATCGACAACCGCCTGGTGGCGTTCTACAGCAGTAGCACCGCGCAATCGGACCTCGACAGCCAGCTCGCGGCCGAACTGCCGGCCTACATGGTGCCGGCGGTGTGGGTGCAGATCCCGGCCCTGCCCCTGAGCACCAACGGCAAGATCGACCGCAAGGCCCTGGCCGCTCTGCCCTTGCCGAACACCCAGAAGGACTACGCGGCACCGCGCACCGACCTGGAACGCCTGCTTTGCCAGTTGTTCGGCGAGCTGCTCGGCGACACCTTGTCCGGCGGCCGTGAAGTCGGCACCTCGGACAGTTTCTTCGCCTTGGGTGGCGACTCGATTCTCGGCCTGAAACTGATCTCGCGCTTGCGTGAACAGGGCTATTCGCTCACGCCACGGGACTTGTTCCGTTCGCCAACCCCAGCGGCCCTGGCCCATGTGACCACGGCGCTGCTGACCCAGGCCGAACAAGGTGACGTGACCGGGCCGATGCCGCTGATGCCCTTGCACCAGTGGTTCTTCGACCAGCAACAGGTCCAGGCCACGCACTGGAACCAATCGGTGCTGGCCGACAGCGACCGTCGCCTGGAGCCGGCCATCGTCCAAGCCACACTGGATCGACTGGTCGCCCACCACGACGCCCTGCGCCTGCGTTTCACCGACGTCGACGGCCTATGGCAGGCGCACATCGCGCCGGTGGCCCCAGCCCAGTTGACCTGCTGCGAGCGCCCGGCACAACTGCTGCAAGTCGCGCAAAGCCTGGACCTGCAACACGGCCCGCTGTTTGCCGCGGCCTTGCTGGAGGGCACGCCGCAGCGCCTGTACCTGGTGGCTCATCACCTGGTGATCGATGCAGTGTCATGGACGCCGCTGCTGGAAGATTTCCAACAGCTGTACCCGACACTGGAGCGTGGCGAGAGCCCGACGTTGCCAGCGAAAACCACCTCGTATCGTCAATGGGCCGAACACCTGCAAGCCCATGCCGCCAAGGCTGCCGCCGAGCATCGCTACTGGCGTGCCCAGGTCGGCGCAAACCCGCCGCCCATGGCCACGGTCGCCGAACGCCAGACCCTGTCGGCCCGCTGGGACGCCAGCCGTACACAGCGATGGCTGACCGAGTCCCACGCGGCTTACCGCACGCAACCGGAAGAACTGCTGATCGCCGCCCTCGCCGCGACCCTGGCCGAGGTCGAACAGCGCAGCGACATCGTCGTGGACCTGGAGCGCCACGGGCGTGACGCACCGTTTGCCGGGCTGGACGTCGGCCGCACCGTCGGCTGGTTCACCACCCTCTACCCACTGCGCGTGAATGCCAGCGGCGTCGCGGGCGATCAGGTGCGCAACGCCAAGCAAGCCTTGCGTGACGTACCCGGCCAGGGCCTGGGCTACGGCTTGCTGCGCCAGCGCGGCGAGTTGCCGGCCAGCCACGGTGATGTGCTGTTCAACTACCTGGGGCATGAGCAAACGCCAGCGGGCTGGTTGCGCGCCAGCAGCCTGGTCCCGCCGCCGGACGTGGCCTCGGTGAACCGGGTGACCCACGCCCGTGAAGTGGTGGCCTGGCTGGAGGACGGCGTGTTGCGTGTCGAATGGCACAGCGTCACGCCGAATGCCGACAGCCGTTTGCCCGCTCGCCTGCTGGAACGTTTGCAGGCGCTGGTCGAACACTGCCTCGACCCCCAGGCAGGTTCGCTGATGCCCGCGGACTTCCCGCTGGCCAAGGCGCTGAACCAGAAATCCCTGGACAAGCTGCTGGGCAAGCTCAAGACCAAACCCAATTCCCAAAGCTAGCGAGCGACGCGGCGCCGGCGCAGGTCTCAGACCCGCGCGGCGCCGGGATCGACTCACTTGAGTTTTCAAGACTTTGAAATGGACCAAGCAAGCATGAACAACATCGAAGATATCTACTCCCTTTCGCCGACCCAGCACGGCCTGTTGTTCCACAGCGTCTATGAACCGGATTCGCGGGTGTATTACCAGCAGTTGAGCCTGGACATGAACGGCCCGCTGCAACTGAGCGCGTTTCGCGCTGCCTGGCAGGCGCTGATGCAGCGCCACGCGGTGCTGCGCAGTGCGTTTCTCTGGGAAGAACTGGACGATGCCTATCAGGTGGTGCAACAGGAAGTACCGCTGCCCCTGACCGAACTGGACTGGCAAGACCGCGCCGAACCACAGGCCGCGCTGGAACAGTTGGCACTGGAGCAACGGGCGCAACCCCTGGAGCTCAATGACTCGCCGCTGATGCGCGTGTGCCTGGTGCGCCTGGCCCCCGAGCGCTGGCACCTGATCTGGACTTTCCATCACATCCTCATGGATGGCTGGAGCGTCGGCATTGCCGTCCAGGAGTGGCTGGCGCTGTACTACGAACAAGCCCATGGCCGCCCCGCCGACCTGGCGCCGACCCGCCCTTACCGGGACTACATCGCCTGGCTGGCGGAGCAGGACATGGCCGCCACCGAAGGCTTCTGGCGCGAGCAGTTGCAGGACGTCAGCGAGCCGACCCCGCTGCCCACCTTCGCCGAACGCCAGGCAGCACCGGCAGGGGCACCGTTCGCCGAGCGCGAAAGCCTGCTGGCGGCCAGCGAAACCGAGCAACTGGCGCACTTCGCCCGTCAGCACGACCTGACCATCAACACGCTGATCCAGGGCGCCTGGGCACTGCTGCTGGGCCAACACGCCGGGCGTGATGACGTGGTCTATGGCGTCACCGTCGCCGGACGTCCGGAGAACCTGGCGGCGGTGGACAGCACCGTCGGGCTGTTCATCAATACATTGCCGTTGCGCGTGCAATGGGCTGACGCGCCGACGCTGGTGACCTGGCTGCAACACTTGCAGCAAGCCAACAGCGATCTGCGTCACCACGCCTACCTGCCGCTGGGCAAGCTCAAGTCGATGACGCGTATCGCCGCCGAACAGGCGCTGTTCGACTCGATCCTGGTGTTCGAGAACTTCCCGGTCACCGACGCGCTCAACCAGGACACCGGCGGCTTGAGCTTCAGTGCCCCGAGCAGCGACCAGCAGGCCGACGGCATCACCCTCACCCAAGGCCGCAACCACTTCCCGCTGTCGCTGATCGTGGTGCCGGACACACAACTGCACTACCTGATCAGCTACGACCGCAGTCGCTTCAGCGATGCCGAGATCGCGGTGTTGTCGGCGCAATTGCGCGCCATCCTGTTGGCGATGACGGCGCAAGGGCAGTGCCGGGTCAGCGAGCTTGAGTGGCTGAGCCCTGAAGAACGCCAACAACTGCTCGCGCAGGGTCGCGGCGTACAACTGCCGGTGCCCGCTGCGTGCCTGCACCAGCGCTTCGAACAACAGGTGGCCGCGCACCCGGAACACCTGGCGGTCCGCGACCGTCAGGTCGCCCTGAGCTACCGTGAACTGGACCAGCAGGCCAACCGTCTCAGCCAGTATTTGCGCGCCAAGGGCATCGGCCACGACAGCGTCGTGGCACTGGCCCTGGAGCGCAGCGCCGAGTTCGTGATTGCCCTGCTGGCCACCCTCAAGGCCGGCGCCGCCTATCTGCCGCTGGACCTCAAGCAGCCCGCCGGGCGCCTGGCCGACGTGCTGGTGGACAGCCGCGCCGCGCTGCTGATCGGCGCGTCCGCCTCGCCCCTGCTCAAGGGCCTGGCCGAGCACACGCCGACGCTGTGGCTGGCGGAACAAGCCGAGGCCATCACCTCGCAGCCAGACACGCCACCCACCGTGGCCCACAACCCGACTGACGCCGCCTACGTGATCTACACCTCGGGCTCCACCGGCACCCCCAAGGGGGTGGTGGTCGAGCACCAGTCCATCGTTGATTACCTGACGGCGGTGCACGCAGTACTCAACCCACCGTCGGCGGCCCGTTACGGCTTGCTGTCGAGCATCGCCGCCGACCTCGGACACACCCAGCTGTTCGGCGCCCTGTGCAGCGGCGCCAGCCTGTTGCTGGTGGATGAAGACAGCGGTTTCAGCCCCCTGGCACTGGCCGAGCTCTTCGAGCAACATCCGGTGGATGTGCTGAAGATCACCCCAAGCCATCTGGCGGGCCTGTTGCAGGCGCTGCCCGATGCCCGCCTATTGCCGCGCGCCCTGCTGGTCTTCGGTGGCGACGCCCTCAGCCCGGCCCTGCTGGAGCAGGTCAACCGCCTGGCCCCAGGGCTCAGGGTGTTCAACCACTATGGGCCTAGCGAAGCGACGGTCGGGGCGATTGCCACCGAACTGCCCGCGGGCCTGCGCAGCATCGCCCTCGGCCGGCCGCTGCCGAACCGCCGACTGCAAGTGGTGGATGCCAACGGTCGGTTGGTGCCCACCGGGGTGTCCGGTGAGCTGCTGATCAACGGCGCCCTGGCCCGGGGTTACCTGCACCGCCCGGACCTGACCGCCGAACGCTTCCACCTCGACGCCGATCAGCAACGCTGGTACCGCACCGGCGACCGCGTGCGCTGGCAAGTGGACGGCCAACTGGCGTTCCTCGGTCGGGTCGACAGCCAGGTCAAGATCCGTGGCAACCGCCTGGAACTGGGCGAAGTCGAGGCGCAGCTCAAGCGCCTGTCGCCGCTGATCGAACAGGCGCTGGTCCGCGCCGTCGAATTGGACGGCAGCCTGCGCCTGGTGGCCTACCTGGTTGCCAGCCAGTCGCTGTCCGCCACCAAGCTGCGTAACGACCTCGCCGCGCGGGTGCCGGACTACATGGTGCCGGCGCACTTCATCACCCTCGATGAACTGCCCCTGACCCGTAACGGCAAGGTCGATGTCCAGCGCCTGCCGCTCCCGCAAAAACCTACGGACGACAGCGCCACCCACGTTGCCCCGCGCAATGAAGTCGAAGCGCAGTTGGCCGCCATCTGGCAAGAGGTGCTGAAGCTTGAGCGTGTCGGCGTGCATGACAACTTCTTCGCCTTGGGCGGCGACTCGATCATCAACTTGCAGATCATCGCCCGCGCCAACCAGCAAGGGCTGAAACTCACGCCTCGCCAGCTCTTCGAAAACCGCACCATCGCCGACATCGCCCGAGTGCTGGGCGCCGATGCCAGCCAGGGCGTGGCACAAGCCATTGCCGATGGCTACGAACTGCCGCTGGCCGCCGGGCAATGGGCGCGCTTGCAACAAGGGCCGTTGCACGCGACTTGGCGTTGCGTGGCGCTGACCCAGGCAATCGATAGCGAGCTGCTGAGCCAGGCCATCGGCGCTTTGCAGCAACACCACCAAGCCTTGCGCCTGGCGCTCAAGGCCCTGCCGGAGGGTGAATGGCAGCAACGGGTGCTGGTCGCGGCCAAGGCCCCGGTCATCACCACCGAAACACTTCAAGCCTGCGCCCCGGCGCAACTGCAAGCCCTGGCCCAGGCCGGTGTCGACGCGCTGGACTTGGACGCCGGCCAAACCCTGCACGCCAGCTTGCTGGAGGTAAACGGCAAACATTCGCTGCTGCTGGCCGCTCATCCGCTGTGCCTGGACGAAGCCTCCTGGGCGCTGCTGCTGACTGACCTCAACCTGGCCTTGGCGCAACTGCGTTATCAGCGGCCGGTGCGCCTGTCCTACGCCGGTGGTGACTTCACCCAGTGGACGCGGCACCAACAGGCTCACGCACAAGGCGATGCCCTGGACGACGCCTGGGAGCATTGGCTGCAATATGCAGGCGCGGAACCGCTGCAACTGCCTGACAGCCAGCAACCGGCCAGCGTGATCGAACAGACCCTGGCAGTCGCCACCTCAGGCGAACTCAAGCGCCTGGGCGAAGTGCTGCAACTGGACTGGAACAGCCTGTTGGCCGCGGCCGTGGCCGAACAGTGCCGTGAACTGTGCGGCAACGGCCTGATCGCGCTGAGCGTGCACGATGCGCGGCCGAGCGTCGAGCGCTTGCCGGTCGCGGCGCCGATTGCCATGGCCGACCTCGACCCGTTACGCATCGTCGGGCCGCTGGCACTGGCAGTGCCGTATTTTCTCCAGCCCGAAGGCGACAGCCTGCTGCAACGCTTGCAGGCACTGGCCGCGCAGATGCGCGCCTACCCGCAACACGGCGTCGACTATGGCGCCCTGCGCTACCTGTCGGACAACACCTACCTGCAAGAACCGCTGCGCGACCTGCCGGCGGCCTCGGTCGCCATTCGCTGGCTGGGCAACCTCGACAGCCATCGCGAAGCGCGCGGCATCCTGGCCCAGGTCGAAGCCGCCAGCCCATCGGCAGCTTCGCCTTGCCCATTGACCCTGGACGCCTGGTGGCAGGATGACTGTCTGCACCTGCGCAGCCAGGGCACCCTCGCCGCCGACTGGGCACCGCGCCTGGCTCAACGCTTGGGCGAACTCGCCGAACTGGTCGCCGCACCGGACCTGCGCCCTGCCAGCCAGGCGTTCCCGTTGTGCCACAAGCAAGCAGCGACCCTGGCGGCCGAGCCGCTGGACTGGTTGAACATCGAAGATGTCTACCCGTTGTCGTCGATGCAACAGGGCATGCTCCTGCACACGCTGTTGCAACCCCACAGCGGCATCTACCTGATGCAACAACGCTACAGCTGGGACGGGGTATTGCAACGCCCGGCGATGGAAGCCGCGTGGCAGTTGTTCCTCGAGCGCCATCCGATGATGCGCACCGCCTTCTGGTGGCAGGACGACCATGAGCCGCTGCAATGCGTGTACCGCCAAACCCATCGGGCGTTCGACTGGCAGGACCTGCGCCATCTCGACGAAGAACAGCAGCGCCTGGCCATGGACCAGGCCCTCGAAGCACAACGCCTGCAAGGTTTCGACATGGCCGGTGCGCCACTGACCCACCTGCGGGTGTTCCAACTCGACGAGCGACGCTTCGCCGTGGTGCGCAGCTTCCACCACATCCTGACTGACGCCTGGTGCTTTGGCCTGCTGATGGAAGACCTGCTGGCGATCTACCAGGCCATCGTGCGCCAGGAACCGGTGGCCCGTCCGCGCTTGCGCTCGTTCCGCGGCTACATGAGCTGGCTGGAACGCCATGACATGGCCGCCGCACACGCGTTCTGGCAGACACAAATGGCCGGTTTCAGCGAGCCGACGCCACTGCATGTGGACAGCCCCGCGGCCGGCCCGGAACAGGCGCCGGAACAGGTCGGCGACTTCGACCAGACCCTGAGCATCGCCCAGACCCAACGTCTGCAGCAGCTGTGCCAGCAATACCAACTGACCCCCAACACCTGGATCCAGGGCGCCTGGGCGCTGTTGCTGTCGCGCTACAGCGGCAACCGCGACGTGCTGTTCGGCGTGACCGTCGCCGGCCGCCCGACTGACCTCGCCGGTGTAGAAGAAATGGTCGGGCTGTTCATCAACAGCCTGCCACTGCGTATCGATGTCGACCCACAAGCGCCAGTGGCCGACTGGTTGCAGGCGCTGCTGTCGCACAATGCGCAATTGCGCGAACACGAAAGCGCGTCGCTGGTGGACATCCAGCGTTGCAGCCAAGTGCCGCGCGGCCAGCAGTTGTTCGACAGCCTGGTGGTGTTCGAGAACGCGCCACTGGACATCAGCAGCGTGCAACTGGATGCCTTCAGCATCGATATCTACGAAGACCGGGTGCACACCAACTTCCCGATGACGGTGGTGTTGTACCCCGGCGACCGCCTGGGCATTCGTTTGTCCTACGACAGCGTGCGTTTCAGCACGGACACCGTGCAGCGCATGCTCGGGCATCTGGTGCAGTTGCTTTCGAACATGTTGGAGACACCGCAGGCGCCCCTGGGCAGCCTGCACATGCTGCCCGAGGCGGAACGCCGGCAGTTGCAGATCGACTGCAACCGCAGCGACGTCGATTTCCCGCTGGAGCGCGGCTATGCAGCGCTGTTCGCCGAACAAGTGCGCAGCCGCCCGCAGCACCTGGCCGCGGTATGCCAGGGACAATCGCTGACCTACGCAGAACTGGATCGCCGCGCCAACGCCATCGCCCATGCGTTGCAAGCCGCCGGTGCCGGCCCGGAAACCCTGGTGGCGCTGTTCGCCGAGCGAGGCCTGGCCTTGCTGACGATGATGATCGCCACGCTCAAGGCTGGCGCCGCGTTCCAGGCGGTGGATATCCAACAGCCTCACGCCCGCCTGGCGGAGCTGCTGGACCTGGGCGAAGCGCCGCTGTTGCTGGTGTGCGAGCACGCGACCTCGGCACTGGACAACGTCCTGCCGCAGATGCGCCAGCAACCCACCTGCCTGATCGCCCAGGCACTCTGGCAAGGCCGCGAACAGCCGCCGGTCAGCTACGCGCATAACCCGGATCAACTGGCCTACGTGATCTTCACCTCCGGTTCCACCGGCACGCCCAAAGGTGTGATGGTCGAACAACGCGGCATGCTCAACAACATGTTCGGCAAGGTCCCGAGCCTCGGCCTGGGTGAGCACGACCGGATTGCCCAGACGGCTTCGGCGGCGTTCGATATCAGCGTGTGGCAGTTCCTCGCCGCACCGCTGTTCGGCGCCACCGTGCACATTCTTCCCGATGCCCAGGCCCACGACCCTGTGGCCTTGCTCGACGCCGTTCAAGAGCAGCAACTGACGCTGCTGGAAACCGTGCCGGCGCTGATTCGCGGCATGCTCCAGGAAAGCCACGCGCACCACAGCCTGGCGAGCCTGCGCTGGCTCTTGCCTACCGGTGAGGCATTGCCGCCGGCCCTGGCGCGAGACTGGTTCGCCCGCTTCCCAGCCATCCCGTTGATGAACGCCTACGGCCCCGCCGAATGCTCGGACGACGTCGCCTTCTACCCCATCACCCAAGCCCCGGCCGACGACTGCCTGCACATGCCCATCGGCAAGCCGACCGCCAATAACCAAGTGTTCGTCCTCGATTCTGCGCTGCGCCTGGTCCCCATCGGTGTACCCGGCGAGTTGTGCATCGGCGGCGTCGGCGTCGGTCGCGGCTACCTGCGCGACCCGCAACGCACCCGCGAAGCCTTTGTCCCGCACCCATTCCAGGCCGATGCGCGGCTGTATCGCAGCGGTGACATCGGCCGGATGCGCGCCGACGGCGTGATCGAGTACCTCGGCCGTCGCGACCAGCAAGTGAAGATCCGTGGCCACCGCATCGAACTGGGCGAGATCGAAAACCGCCTGATGCAACACCCGGCGGTGGACAGCGCGGCGGTGCTCGCGCTGCCCGACGCCCGCGGTGCGTTGCAACTGGTGGCCTGGTATGTGCTCGACGAAGCGGCCGACCTCGGCGATGCGTCCGCGCAACAGGTCTTGAGCGCTTACCTGGGCCAGCAACTGGCAAGCTACATGGTCCCGGCCCGTTGGCTGGCCCTTGCGCAATTGCCGCTGAACGCCAATGGCAAGGTCGACCGTCGCGCCCTCGCCGCCCTGGGTCTGCCCCAGGACGAGACAGCGCAAACGCAAGGCGTCGCGCCGCGTACGCCAACCGAGAAGGTGCTCGCCGAACTCTGGCAGGAAATCCTCGGCCTGGACGACGTCGGTGTGCACGACGACTTCTTCGCCATCGGCGGTCACTCGCTGCTGGCCACCCAGGTCTTGTCGCGGATTCGTCGACGGTTGAACGTGAACCTGCCACTGCGCACGCTGTTCGAGCGTGGCACTCTCGAACAATTGGCCCAGGCGGTCGATCAGCAGCGCAACGCCCAGACCGAAGTCGACGGCGACAGCGAGATGGCCCTGGCGCCGCGCAACCAGCCGTTGCCGCTGTCCTACAGCCAGCAACGGTTGTGGTTCCTGGATCGCTTCGAAGGCCCCAGCGCCGCCTACAACATGACCACCACCGTCAGGCTGCGTGGCGCGCTGGACATCGCGGCGCTGCAAGCGGCGTTGCAGGCAGTCTTCGAGCGCCATGAATCCTTGCGCACGGCGTTCCACCTCCACGGCGACCAGCCTTGCCAGATCATCAGCCCGGCGCCTGTGGTGGACTTGACGCCGACCGAGCTGAGTCAGCTCGACAGCGAAGAACAGGCACAAACCCTGCAACGCTTGATTGCTGAACAGGCCGCACGCCCGTTCGATCTGCAACAGGCGCCGATGCTGCGCGCCAACCTGCTGCGCCTGGGCAGCGATGATCATGTGCTGCAACTGGTGCTGCATCACATCGCCACCGACGCCTGGTCCATGGGCATCCTGATGCAGGAGCTGATCGTCGGCTACCAGGCCCGCACCAGCGGCTCGACACCGGTGCTGCCGGTGTTGCCGATCCAGTTCGCCGACTATGCCTACTGGCAACGCAGCGAAGCGCAACAGCGCCTGCTGGCACGGGCCATCGACTACTGGCGCCGCCAGCTCGACGGCGCGCCAACGCTGATCCCGCTGCCGCTTGACCAGCCACGCCCGACGCGCCCCGACTACCAGGGTGCGGCGCTGGAGCAACGCTTCACCGCGGCCCAGACGCAGGTGCTCAAGGCCTATGCCCAACAGCAACGGGCGACGCTGTTCATGGTCTTGCTCAATGCCTTCAACAGCCTGTTGCAGCGCGCCACCGGGGCCAACGATTTTATCGTCGGCACCGACCTGGCGAACCGCGAACATCCGGCCCTGGAACACCTCATCGGCTTCTTCGTCAACGTGTTGCCGATCCGGGCCCGCCTGAGCGAGGGCGAAACCTTTGACGCCCGCCTGCAACGCTTGCGCGAGGATTGCCTGGCGGCGTTCCAGCACCAGCAAGTGCCGTTCGACAAACTGGTCGAGGCGTTGCAGCCGCCGCGTACGCCAGGGGTCAATCCGCTGGTCCAGGTGCTGTTCGTCATGCAGAACACGCCCAGCGGCAATGCCAGCCTGCCGGACCTTGAGGTGGAGCACTTGGTATCGCCCCAGGAAAGCAGCAAGTTCGACCTCGCTGTGTTTGTCGAAGAGGATGAGGAACAAGGCCTGAACGTGCGCTGGGTGTATCGCACCAGCGTATTGCAAGAGCAGACCCTCCAGCGCCTCGAACAAGGTTTCGAGCACCTGTTGGAACAGCTCATCGCAGCCCCGGCGCAGGCGCTGGACCAGTGGTCGTGGCGCTTTGAAGGCAGCAACGCTGGCGCCACGCCTGATTCGCCGCTCGACGAGGCCTCGGCCCGCAGCGCGCGCAAGCAGTCGAAACTGAGCAAGCTCAAGCAGACCCGTGCAACCGCCGTGAGCCAGGTGGCCCACGAGCAGGTCCGTACCCGCACCCTCAACGCCGGGCAAGCCTTGCCGTTGGTGATCGAGCCGTTGCTCGGCGACCTGGACCCGGTGCACTGGGCGCTGCAAGCCCGGGAATGGATCAATGCCCAGTTGCTGACCCACGGTGGGCTGCTGTTCCGGGGTTTCAACCTGCCGGACGCTGGCGCTTTCGAACAATTCGCCCAGGCCATCGAACCCGACCTCTACGGGACCTACGGCGACCTGCCGAAAAACAAGTCCGGCAAGAACATCTACCACTCCACGCCGTACCCGGAACAGCACATGATTCTCTTCCACAACGAGAGCTCCCATCTGCCGCAGTGGCCACGCAAGCAGTGGTTCTATTGCGAAACGCCGGCACCGCGCGGCGGCTGCACGCCCATCGTCGATTGCCGGCAGGTGTTGGCGCGCTTGCCCGAGGACATCGTCGCTCGCTTCAAGGCCCTGGGGCTGCTTTATGTGCGGCACTTCACCGACAAGCTGGATGTGCGCTGGCAGGACTTCTTCAAGACCGAACAGCGCGAGGAAGTCGAGCGCCAATGCCTGGCGTCGGGCATGCGTTGGGAATGGCTGGGGGCCGACAACCTGCGGATCGCCCAGCATTGCCCCGCCATCGTCGCGCATCCCGAAACCTTGGAACTGTCGTTCTTCAACCAGGTGCAACTGCACCACACCGCCTGCCTGGAGCCGGAAGTGCGCAGCAACCTGATCAGCCTGTTCGGCCCCGGGCACCTGCCCCGCAACGTCTACTACGGCGACGGCAGCGTGATCGAAGACGCAGTGATGCAAGTGATCGGCGAAGCCTATGAAGACTGCGCGGTACGTTTCAGTTGGCAAAAGGGTGACATGGTGATGCTGGACAATATGTTGGTGGCCCACGCCCGGGATCCCTTCGAGGGCGAGCGCAAGATCTGCGTCGCCATGGGCCAGATGATGCGTCGCGAACAATTGACCGGGAGCCTGCCCGACGCACAGCCGTCGCCGGCTGCGGAGGTGCAGGCATGAGCGCCTTCGAAAAACGTGAAGAAGCCTTCGCCCTCTCGCCGCAACAACGCAGCCAGTGGTTGGCGGGGTCGCCAGCGGCGCGCCTGGAATTGGAAATCAAAGGCCCGTTGGCCCTGGAGCGCCTGCAGCAGCGCCTCGTTGCCCTGAGCACGTGTCACGAGGCCCTGCGCCTGCGGGTGCGGCCCGAGCCGGGCCTGCTGATGCCGTTGCAGGTGGTTGAATCCACCGCCATGGCTGCGGACGCCATCAGCGTCGAGGTGCACGCGCTCGGGGCCGATCGCCACCGGGTGACACTGCAGCTGCAGGCACTGAGCGCCGATCGCGGAACCTTGCTGCGCCTGGCGCAGGCTTTGGCCTCGACCGATGCACCATCGGTGGATGACGAGGCCATGACCTATACCCAGTACAGTGCCTGGCTCTACGAGTTGCAGGCCGATGAAGACGCCGAGCCTGGCCGGCACTTCTGGGCCAGCCAGGCCCTGGACGAGCCGGCCGCCAGCGAGTTGCTCTACCGCCAGGTACGCAGCGACCGCCCCGACGCCTCGGTCATCACTCGCCTGAGCGCCACCCCGCCGCTGAGCATGGCCCTGGAGAGCTTTTGCCAGCGTCACGACGCATCGCCCGAGCAGGTCTTGATGACGGCCTGGGGCGTGCTGTTGCAGCGCCTGAGTACCGGCGACAGTCCGGCACTGACCTTGAACTGGGTCCACGATTGCCGCGACGACTACGAAGAACTCGCCGACTGCTGGGGCTTGTTCGCCAAGCCCCTGCCCCTGCGCTGGCAACCGGCGGCGGACGGCCAGTTTGCCCAGGCGCTGGCGAACCTGCAGGTGCTCTGCGAGCAAGCCACGGAATGGCAGGAATACTGCGGCGTCAGTGCTGCACTGCCGGCCGACGCCTCGCCGTACGGTTTCCAGTGGGGTGGGCAGTTGCCCGATCGGCTCGACACCTTGGGCAGCCTGGCCTCGACGCTCACCGTGCTGGACGCACAAGCCGTCCCCGCGGGCATGGAGCTGCTGCTGGTGGCCGAAACCAGCGCTGGCGGCTATCGCCTGAACCTCTGCCACCTGCCGAGCCGCTACAGCGAACAAGCCGCCCTGGTCCTGTTGGAGCAGTTCCAATCGCTGCTGCTCGATGCCCTCGCCAACCCGGGCAAGCCCTTGGCCGAGCTGTCATTGCAGTCGCCAAGTTTCACCGCGACGCTGGCCGCCCTGCAGGCGCCAGTCGACGTCGCGGCGCTGCCGTTTAGCAGCGTGCCGGCGCGCTTCGATGCGTGTGCCGCGCAGTTCCCCGAGCACTTGGCCCTGCGCGATCACAGCGGGCCACTGAGCTACGCCCAATTGCAGGCCCGCAGCAACCAACTGGCGCATTACCTGCGCGCTCAAGGCGTGGGTCGCGAAGACCGCGTGGCGTTGTACCTGGATCGCTCGGCGCAGATGGTCCTGGCCATGCTCGCCGTGCTCAAGAGCGGCGCGGCGTTCGTCCCCCTGGACGTGCATCAGCCGGCACAGCGCTCCCTGGCCATCCTGCAACAGGCGCAGCCGGTCTTGGTCCTGAGTGGTTCGGCCGGCAGCGCCCCCGCGTTGCCCGGCATCGGCAGCCTCGACCTGCGGGATGAGGCGACCTGGCAGCAAGCACCCACCACGCCAGTCGACATCGAGATCCAAGCCGAGGACGCGGCTTACGTGCTGTTCACCTCCGGCAGCACCGGCACGCCCAAAGGCGTTATCGTCGAGCATCGGCAGCTCGCCAGTTATGTCGCCAGCGTGTCCCGCCGCTTGGGGCTGGCGCCCGGCGAACGCAGCGCGGTGGTGACTTCCCTGGCGGCCGATTTGGGCTACACGTTGCTGTTCCCGGCACTGCTCAGCGGCGGCGAATTGCACCTGCTGGACAAGGAAACGGCGATGGACGCCCAGGCCTGGGCTGCCTGGCAGGCGCAGTACCCGATCGACCACCTGAAGATCGTACCGTCGTTGCTCGACGCCTGGTTGATTCACGCCCAAAGCGCTGCCGTGTTGCCACGCAAGCAATTGATCCTCGGAGGCGAAATCTGTTCGCGGCGCCTGTTGCAAAGCATTCGCGACCTCGCGCCGACGCTGGCGGTCTTCAACCATTACGGCCCGACCGAAACCACCGTTGGCGTGGTGATGCACAAAGCCGAGCCGGCCATGGATTATCGCCGCCTGCCGCTGAGCGACCGTCTCGACGGCATGCGCCTGTACCTGCTCGACGAGCAGCAAGCGCTGGCCGCCCCTGGCCAAAGCGCCGAGCTGTATATCGCCGGCCCGCAACTGGCCCGCGGTTACCTGGAGGCACAACAAAGCGCCGGGCGTTTTATCGAACTGGCGCAACGGCCTGGCGAACGCCTCTATCGCACCGGCGACCTGGCCCGCTATCGCCATGACGGCAGCCTGGAAATCACCGGACGCGCAGACCGCCAGGTAAAAATCCGTGGTTTCCGTGTGGAACTCGACGAGATCCAGGCGCAACTGACCGGCCTTCCCGGTGTAGCCCAGGCTGCCGTGGAATGCATCCCCCGGGGCGAGCTCGGCCAGCAACTGTTCGCCTTCATGACCCTGGCGCCCGGGCATTCGACCACCGTCGCCCGGCTGCATGGCCAGGCCCAGGATTGCTTGCCGGACTACATGCTGCCCACCCTGCGGATCGTCGAAGCCTTGCCGCTGATGGGCAACGGCAAGCTCGACCGCAAGACCTTGCAGCAATGGGCCGACAAAGTCCTCGACACGGTCGGCAGCGCCTTGCCCCGCACGCCGCTGGAAGCCCTGCTCGCCGACGTCTGGGCACAGGTGCTGGGCCTGGAGCGGGTGGGCATCGACGATGACTTCTTCGAGCTGGGCGGCCACTCCCTGGCAGCAGTGACCCTTGCCAGCCGCTTGCAGACCGCGCTGTCGGCACCGGTGACGGTCAATGCGGTGTTCAACGCCCCGAGCGTCTCGGCGTTTGCGGCGCTGGTACAGGCCGAGCTCAAGCTCTCGCCGCTGGTCCGGCTGTCGGCGCCCAACGCCGTTGAAGCCGCCAACCTGTTCTGTTTCCACCCCTCCACCGGCCACGTGCAGGATTACCGCACGCTGCTGGCGCCGCTTTCGGGCTGGCACCTGTGGGGCTTGCAGGCGGCGTACCTGAGCGACGACAGCGCAACGCTGGGCGGCGATATCGAGAGCCTCGGCGCGCTTTATGTCGAGCACCTGCGCCAGCAGCAACCGCAGGGGCCTTATCACCTGCTGGGCTTCTCCCTCGGCGGCCTGCTCGCGATTGCCGCAGCCGCGCGCCTGGAACGCCAGGGCGAAGAAGTGGCGTTTCTCGGTATCATCGACTCGCAATACCAGCATCAGGCGCCGGAAAACAGTGTCCAAGCACTGCTGGAATCGGCTACCCAAGCACTGACACCGGACAGCCAGGCCGTGTTGCGCCAGTTGCCGCCGCCGATCATGGCCGCGTTGCTCGCGCAACTGGACGCCCTGCCCCCCGCGGCACGCCTGCCGGAACTGGTCCAGTGGGCACGGCAACAAGGCCTGCAACTCGATGGCGACAGTTGGGAGCATTTGCAAACGCGGCTGCGCTACCAGCAGCATACGCAACATCTGCTGGCGACTTTCCAACCTGCCCGGCTCAGTTGCCCGGTGCATGTCTGGTGGGCCAGCGACACCCTGGACCAGCCTGACTTCGCCGACCCGCAGTGGGAACGCCTGAGCAGTGGGCCGCTGACCCGCGAGGTCATCGCCGCACAACACCTGACCATCCTTGAGCAACGCGCCTTGCATGAACAATTGGCGGCGCGCCTCATGGCCATTGCTACACACGGAGCGGTTTGAAATGGATCTGTTGTTACTCATGGCTAAACGCTCATGGCGCGCACTGCTGGTGGCGACCCTGACGGGGCTGACCTGCGGCCTCGCAGCGGCCGGCCTGATCGCCAATATCAACCACAGCCTGGAGGTGTTCGATAAGCTGCGCCCGGTGGATGGCCTGCTCTTCGCCGGCCTGGTGGTGTTGGTCGCGGTGTCGCGGATCGTCTCCGACATCAGCCTGCTGCGCCTGGGCCAGGCCGCGGTCAACGACATGCGCCTGCACCTGAGCGCCAAGCTGATCGACACGCCCTACGCGCAATTGCAGCGCCTGGGCAAACATCGCCTGCTGGCAATGCTCACCGACGATACACAAACCATCAGCCAGGCGGTGGAACTGGTGCCGATCCTGCTGGTCAACGTCGGGATCATCGCCGCGTGCCTCGGCTACCTGGGTTGGCTCAGCATGCCGTTGCTCGGTCTGACGCTGCTGCTGATCGCCCTCGGTAGCCTGAGCTTTCACTGGCCACAACGCCGGGCACTGACCTCGATCTCCCGCGCTCGCGAGCTCAAGGACCAGTTGTTCAATCAATACCGCCTGCTCACCGATGGCAGCAAGGAACTGCAACTCAACCATCCGCGTCGACAGCACTTCTTCACCCGCCTGCTGATACCGGTGAGCCAGCAATATCGCCGCGATTTTGTCCGGGGCATGAGCATCTACGCCCTGGTCCTGAACTGGGGCAATGCGGTGTTCTACCTGCTGATCGGCGTGGTGCTGTTCGCCGCGCCGCATTTCATCGACCTGAGCGCAAGCCTGGTTACCGGCTATATCCTGGCGATCCTCTACATGATCACGCCGCTGTCGGAGCTGATGCACGCCTTGCCGACCCTCGGCCGGGCCAGCGTGGCGCTGAACAAGATCCGCGCCCTGGAAGGCGAGATGCAAACCGCCGACGAGGCCCTCGACACGATCTCGCCAACCCAGGTTCGCAGCCTGGTGTGCCGCCAGGTCACCCACACCTATTACCGCGAGCGCGAGGACGGTCATTTCACCCTGGGCCCCATCGACCTCACCCTAAATGCCGGCGAAGTGGTGTTCATCACCGGCGGCAACGGCAGCGGCAAGACCACCCTGGCCTTGTTGCTGACCGGGCTGTACCGGCCGGAAAGCGGCGAGATCATGCTCGACGAGCAAGTGTCTTCGAGCAATGACAACCACCATTACCGGCAGCACTTCTCGGCGATCTTCACCGACTTCTGCCTGTTCGAGAACCTGTTCGATGGCGACGATCCGCACCTGGTGAAACAGGCGCAGGACTACCTGGTGCACTTGCAACTGGACCACAAGGTGCAAATCGAGGAAGGCAAACTGACGACGCTGGCGCTGTCCACCGGGCAACGCAAGCGCCTGGCGCTGCTCAGTGCGTACCTGGATGATCGTCCGTGCTACCTGTTCGACGAATGGGCCGCCGACCAGGACCCGGTGTTCAAGCACTTTTTCTACACCCGGATCCTGCCGGACCTGCGCAAACGCGGCAAACTGCTGATCGTCATCTCCCATGACGACGCCTACTTCGGTTTGGCCGACCGGCTGATTCGCATCGAACATGGCAAGCTCAGCGAAGTTGCCCCGCAGGCTGATACCGAGTCCCTGGCGCAAATGATGTCTTGAGGAAGACCTGGACATTGTGGGGAATGCTGTTCGCTTTTTTTGAAACATCTACTCGCCTTTTTCCAGGCGGGTAGTGTGAATATCCGTTGCTGCGGTAACGGCTGCTTAGGGTTCCGCCCTGACGGCGGGTCACTTTTGAAGAGCCCGGAAGCCGGCCCAGTCAAAAGTAACCAAAACGCTCTTGCCCCACCACTCGGTGCCTCGCTAGGGCTCGGCATGCCCTCACTCCGGCATTGCTCCGTGGGCCGCCGCGAAGGGCCATCCATGGCCCAGCGCGGCTACCTCGGCATCCATGCCGAGGTGCCCACTGCGCAATGCCTGCGTTCGGCCATCGTGGTTAACGGGGCGCCCTAGATCAAGATCAAGATCAAGATCAAGATCAAGAGCGGGGGTACATGCCGACATCTATGTGGCTGAGCCACCGCTATCGCGAGCAAGCTCGCTCCCACAATGGGCCTGCGGTGACACAAGACTTATGAACACCCAAGATCCCCTGTGGGAGCCGAGCTTGCCCGCGATGAGGCCGGCACATCCAACATCTTCATCGGCTGTGACATCGCCTTCGCGAGCAGGCTCGCTCCCACAATGGACCTGCGATGACACAAGACTTATGAACATCCAAGATCCCCTGTGGGAGCCGAGCTTGCTCGCGATGAGGCCCGCACATCCAACATCACCGCAACCTGATACACCGCCTTAGCGAGCAAGCCCGCTCCCACAGGAGAAACGCGATCACCCAAAACCAGGTCGGCTACTAGGCCGCCTCGTGATGGACGTTGATCTCGACGCCCCATTAACCACGATGGCCGAACGCAGGCATTGCGCAGTGGGCATCCCGGCATGGATGCCGGGATAGCCGCGCTGGGCCATGGATGGCCCTTCGCGGCGGCCCACGGAGCAATGCCGGAGTGAGGGCATGCCGAGCCTAGGCGAGGCACCGAGTGGTGGGGCAAAGCGCTTTTGGTTACTTTTGGCGCTCTTCCAAAAGTGACCCGCCGTAAGGGCGGAACCCTAAGCAGCCGTTACCGCAGCAACGGATATGTACCCAATCCAATCCAATCCAATCCAATCCAATCCAATCCAATCCAATCCAATCCAGTCCAGTCCAACCCACCCCAAAAGAAAACGATGCGCTCCCCCCTACTCATAGATGTAACGCAGATAGCTCACCTGCTCCGCCACCGGCAGGCGGTGCAGCTTGGGACAGGATTCGCAGAGCACGGGCGGTTGGCCTTCGACCGGCTCGTGCAGCTGATAATGCAGGCAGCAATGCCGACGCAGCGGCAAGCACGGGCAAATCTGCGGCGCCGGCGATTCAACCATGCGTTGCAGGCCCCGCAGCTTCAAGCGTCCGTTGTTCACCGTGACCTGTTCCAGCCACTGGTGCGCCTCAGCGAAGCCGTCCCTGGACAGGTCGGGGTCCATCCTGGCGAACGCGCCGTCCCAGATGGCGACGAAGTTGCCCCACAATATCTTCGGAGCCAGGCCACCGGCGGCGGCCAAGGTGCTGAACAGCGGCGCCAGGTGCTCGTGGATCAATCGCGACCAGTACGCGGCACGATCATCCGCGCCCAAGGCCGACAGCCCGGTGGCCAGGCCCAGCGCCGCAGGTTGACCGTCGTCGTGCAGCAGCAGCGCGTCCTCGCCCCAGAATTCGATGGCGCAGTAACGCGTCAGCACGCAGGCCAGGGTGGCCGGCAGGACAATACTCATGTAGTTCATCGACCACTGCGAGACCACGGCGGCGCGGTTCACGCCCGGGTAACGCAGGGCAAACCGGCTCAGCAAGGGTTGCAGTACGGCAGGCTCGGCAAGCAGGCTCAACGCGATGGCAGGCTGGTCGCCAGGTGCCTGCCGGATAACCCGCTGTATCGGCGGCCAGGCCTGGTTAAGCCATTCTGGAAATTCGATAACGGGGCTCCCGTGGCTTTCCCTAATTAATGCAAACGATTAGCATTGGCTGATCCTATCCTCCTGCCCCTGCAAACTCAACGTCGTTAGCGACCAGGCTTACCAAGACCCCATGCACACACTTCGCAATTTCTGGCGTCTCGCGCGGCCTTTCTGGGCCTCCGAGGAAAAGTACCCGGCCCTGTTGCTGCTGTTGGCCACCGTGCTGATGACCCTGTGCCTGGTCGGCGTCAATATCCTCACCAATTTCTGGAACCTGCATTTCTATAACGCCTTGCAGGCCCTGGACTACCACGGCTTCCTGGTCGGTAGCCTGCAATTCATCCTGCTGCAGATCGGCACGGCCGCCTTTACCGTAGGTGCATTCCACTTCCAGCAGAAGCTGACCATCCGCTGGCGGCGCTGGGCGACCCGCAACATGCTCGATCAATGGCTGGGCGACCAGCGCTACCAGAAACTGAAGCTGACCGAGACCGACGTCGACAACCCCGATCAGCGGATCGCCGAGGACATCGACCTGTTTATCGTCAAGTCGCTGAAGTTGAGCCTGGGCTTGTTGACGTCGGTGGTGTCGCTGTTTTCCTTCCTGCATATCCTCTGGCAGGCCTCCAGCCTCGTCAGTGTGCCGTTCAACGACCAATCGGTGGTCATTCCGGGGCTGCTGGTGTGGGTCGCCCTGGTGTACGCACTGCTGGGAACCGGCCTTGCCTTCTGGTTGGGTCGCGCGCTGCCCAGCCTCAATTTCATGCAACAACGGCGTGAGGCGGATTTTCGCTTCTCGCTCATCCGCCTGCGGGAGAACGCTGATTCGGTGGCGCAATACCGGGGCGAAGTCGTGGAGAACGAACGTTTCAACCATCGCTTGGAGGCGGCGCTGGAGAACTTCTGGGCGCTGGTGAAGAAACAGAAGCTGATCATGGGCTACTCGACTTTCTACTTGCGCAGCGCGACGGTCATCCCGATGTTCATCATGGCGCCACAGTTCTTTGCCGGCGCCTTTCCCCTCGGCCGCCTGACCCAGATAAGCGCGGCCTTCGGCGAAGTGCACGCGGCCATCGCCTACCTGGTGAGCGTGTTCCCGGAGCTGTCGGAATGGAAGTCGGTGATCGATCGGCTGGCCGGTTTCCAGGCGCGCCTGGATAACGTCGAGGTCAAGTCCCAGGTCAGGCACCAACAGCAGGCCAACGGCCTCGACATCGAGGACCTGGACATCTGGCTGCCGAACGGCCGGCCATTGTTCAAAGGCTTCAACCTTTCCCTCAAACCCGGCGACAGCCTGATGATCAGCGCGCCGTCCGGCTACGGCAAATCGACGCTGATCCGCACGATTACCGGGCTTTGGCATCATGCTCGCGGTTCAAGTCGTTATGACCGTGAGCGCGCCCTGACACTGTCGCAAAAACCCTACCTGCCGCTGGGCAGCCTGCGCGAAGCGCTGTGGTACCCCACACCACCGCGCCGCGAAGAAGATGCGGCGCTGCGCCAGATCATGGAGCAAGTCGGCCTGCAACACCTGGCCGATCAGCTGGAGCAGGAACGGGACTGGACGCAGACCCTCAGCGTCGGCGAACAGCAACGCTGTGCATTCGTCCGGGCCCTGCTGGCCCGCCCTGCGGTGCTGTTTCTCGACGAGAGCAGCTCGGCGCTGGATGCGGCAAACGAAGCGCGCTGCTATCAACTGCTCAAGCAAACGCTGCCGGACACGATCCTGATCAGCGTCGGGCACAGCGCCTCCCTGGAGCACTTCCATTGGCAAGTCCTCGAACTGCAGGACGAGGCGCAGTGGGTGCATCGCAAGGTCAAGCAAGCGGTGTGAACCCGCATTCCGTGTCTATGCAATAGAGCGTGCAAAAGTGCCCCTGTGGCGAGGGAGCTTGCTCCCGCTGGGGTGCGAAGCGCCCCCCATGAAGCTGATGACATCTTCCTGATACACCTCAGTGGCTGCCTATGGGGCTGCTGCGCAGCCCAGCGGGAGCAAGCTCCCTCGCCACGGGGGCGACGTGTGCCCCTTCCTTCGTGGACAGATCTCTGAAAAGCGTAAACGACCTGTGTGGCACAACATCCCTGCTCGCCTATTAGCATGCAGGTTTTGTGGTCTATAGTTCCTGACAGATCCAGAGTTTCGCTCGGGCCATAGGAGCAACACCCCCTCGAGCCGCAACCATGTCGGATGCCCACCAGCCTTCGGTAGTGAACAATGCAGGGAGCACACCATGCCGATCCAGCGGCCTGAGACACTGAGGTTGGCCCCTGGCCCTGTCCGTCATGCAGAGATGGATGGGGATACCGGGGCCGGCGTGTTTCGGTTCGGCTTCGACCAGGCCAAGGAAGCCTACATTCTGTTCCCGTTGCTGGCCGCGCTGCTGTTGCTGGCGATCTGGACCGCGACCCTGTACCTGATCAAGGTTGAACAGGCCCGCGCGCAACAGAGCGCCGCGACGGCAAGCCTGGAGATGGGCGCCACCTATGAAGCGCAAATGTTGCGCGCCATTCACGAAATCGATCAAACCCTCAAGCTGGTCAAATACACCTACGAAGCTGAGGGTGAGCCCAATCCCTTGCGCCGGCTCCAGGAGCGGGCCTTGTTGCCGCCGGCCTTGGTGTTTGACGTCAGTGTGGTCAACCCGGACGGCAGGCTCGTGGCAAGCACGCGGGTCAACGAGCGGGAAAATATCGCGGACCCGGATGAGCAACAAACGCTGCGCCATAGCGACTCACTGTCCATCAGCCACCCATGGAAAAGCCCTGTCACCGGGGAATGGCGCCTGCGCTTCAGTCGGCGACTCGACGCGGCGGATGGCGGGCTTTCCGGGATCGCCAGGGTCGAGGTCGATGCGGCCTATTTCGTCAGCAGCTACGACGCCTCGAAACTCGGCGACCAGGGTGCGCTCGGGCTCCTTGGCACTGACGGTATCTTCCGCGTGCGGCGCACCGGGGAAACGGTACTGGCCGGCGATACGGTCGATTACAGCGCCGTGGTGCCGGACGCCGAAAACACCGAGGCCGTGCTCTCGGTCAATGGGTGGGACGGGGTGCGGCGCTACACCAGTGCCCGCCAGCTCTACGACTTTCCGTTGGCGGTGATTGTCGGCTTGTCCGAGCAAGAGCAACTGGCCGCGGTGAACCAGCAAGCGCGCACCTATCTCTGGCGCGCCGCGGGCGGCAGCCTGGTGCTGGTGTTGTTGGTGAGCCTGCTCGCCCGGATGAGCTGGCAACTGGCGCAAAGCCGTTTGCGCGCCGCCGAAGCCCAGACGCAACTGGCCGCGGCCGCCCGCCAGGCGGGCATGGCGGAAATCGCCACCAACGTCCTGCACAACGTGGGCAATGTGCTCAACAGCGTGAATATCTCCGCCGACCTCGTCACCCGCAAGCTGCGTACCAGCAAAGCCTTGGGGCTCGGCAAGGCGGTGCAAATGATGAACGAGCATGCCGAGAATCTTGGCGACTTCATCTCCCATGACGAAAAAGGCAAGCTGCTGCCCGGCTACCTGAACCAACTGGTGGACGCGCTTGCAATCGAGCAACAGAGCATGACCGAGGAACTCGGCCAACTGACTAAAAGCGTTGATCACATCAAGGAAATCGTCGCCGCCCAGCAATCCTATGCAGGCACCTCCAGCATCGCCGAAACCGTGCAGATAAAGGACCTGATCGAGGATGCCCTGCGCATGAACGCCGGCATCATCGCGGCGCGCCGGATAACCGTGGTGCGGAACTTTGCCGAAACGCCCTTGCTGCTGTTGGACAAGCACCGGGTGCTGCTGATCCTGGTCAACTTGATAAAAAACGCCAGCAGGGCGATGGATGACAGGCCGGAGCTTGCCCATCAAATCATCCTCCAGAGTGAGCTTGCCCAAGAGAACGCCCTGGTGATCAAGGTCATCGACAATGGCGAAGGCATCGCCCCCGAAAACCTGACGCGCATCTTTGCCCATGGCTTTACCACGCGCAAGGATGGCCATGGCTTTGGCCTGCACAGCTGCGTCCTGGCGGCCATGGAGATGGGCGGTTCGCTGGAGGCCCACAGCGAGGGCCCGGGAACGGGGGCGACCTTTACGCTCAAATTGGCGATCTAGACTACGCTTCGGTGGTTTCACGCAGTTTCAGCCAACGTTACAAGGAACAGACGAATGGCGATCCATGCAACGAGGTCTCGTTGACCCTATGGCGACAAGACCCAATACCCTGGCCCTGGCCGTCATGACGCTGTATGCCGGCGGGGCCAGCGCCGACACAGCCGATACGGCGATGTTCTCGTTGAGCAGCTTCGGCACGGTGGGGATCGTTCACTCCAGCGAGAAAAAAGCCGACTTCACCTCCAGTCTCTTCAAACCCAACGGCGCCGGTCATTCACGCAACTGGAGCGCCGACGTCGACAGCCTGATCGGTGCTCAGCTGACCGCTACGTTCACCCCGCAGCTGTCGGCCGTGGTGCAGGTCATTTCAGAGCAGCGCTACGACAACAGCTACCGACCCTTTGTCGAGTGGGCCAACATCAAGTACCAGTTCACGCCGGACTTCAACGCACGCGTTGGCCGTACCGTATTGCCGACTTTCCTGGTCTCCGACACTCGAAAAGTGGGCTATACCCTGCCCTGGGTGCGGGCGCCCATGGAGGTCTACAGCCTGATGCCGATCTCCAGCAGCGACGGCATCGATGGCAGCTATCGGTTTCATGTCGATGAAATCACCGATACCGTGCAGGCGCACTACGGTCAGACCGACAGCCGCCGGCCTGACGGCGCCGGCAAGGTACTGACGAGAAACTTCTGGGGGGTCACCAACACCACCGAGTTCGGCGTGCTGACCACGCGCATCACCTTCATGAAAGCCGACCTGACCCTGGAGCAGTTCAACTCACTCTTCGATACGTTCAGGGAGTTTGGTGCAGAAGGCATCGCCATCGCCGATCGCTACGACTCCGATGACACGCCCGTCACCTTCCTTGGAGTAGGCGCCAGTTATGATCCGGGCGATTGGTTCGTCATGAGCGAATGGGGGCGTCTCGATAGCCGCTCCGGCCTGGGCAGGACCAGCGCCTGGTACATCAGCGGCGGGTACCGCATTGAAGCGTTCACCCCCTATGCCACCTACGCTCGTTCCAAGACCGAAACAGAAGTCTCCAGCCCGGGCTTGACGACATCGGCGTTGCCGCCCGCCCTGGCGGGGGCTGCCGCGCAGCTCAACGGTGCACTCAACTCTGTCCTGGGCTCCAACGAAGGCCAGCAGACCCTTTCCCTGGGCGTGCGCTGGGATTTCACCAAGAACATGGACGCCAAGCTGCAATACGATCACACACGCTTCAAGGGCAACTCGGTCGGCCCGTTGATCAACCCCCAATCGGACTTCGAGCCGGGGGGCTCATTCAACGTCATCAGCCTAGCTGTCGATTTTGTATTCTGATGGAGCGGGCCATGTGGTTTGCGAGGCTCATCGGATTCGCCGTAGCGGGGCTCGCCATGTGCGCAGCCAGCGCTGCCGTCAAGGCCGAGGTGGTCGTGGTCGTCGCCACGTCCAGCCCGGTGAAAGCGCTTGCGCGCAATCAGGTGGCGGATATTTTCCTCGGCAAGACCAGTCGTTTCCCCGACGGCGGACAGGCAACTCCCATAGACCTGACGGAAGATTCGCCGACGCGCGATGAGTTCTACACAACGTTCACCGGCAAGTCCGCCTCCCAGCTCAAGGCGCACTGGTCGAAAATCATCTTTACCGGCAGAGGCCAACCGCCCCAGGCTGTTTCAAGCAGTGCAGAGGTCAAGAAGCGTGTTGCAGAGAACCCCGGCACCATTGGCTATATCGATGCTCGGGAGGTGGACGGCAGCGTCAGGGCACTGCCGCAATAAGCACGGGCCTTTACGTATCGAGATCCGTCTCGGCCGCCTGGGCTTGCAGCAACACCTTGAACTGATCGGCAGGAACCGGCTTGTTGAAGTAAAAGCCCTGGAGCTCGTCGCAGGCATTGTCGCGCAGGAAATCGGCCTGTTCCTTGGTTTCCACGCCTTGGGCCACCACGGTCAGGCTGAGGGTCCGGCCCATGGCGATAATGGCCTCGGTCAAGGCTTTGTCTTCCGACACGCTGCTGGTATCGCAGATACACGAGCGATCAATCTTGATGACGTCGAGCGGAAACTGTTCGAGGGCAGAGAGCGAAGAATAGCCAATGCCGAAATCATCGATGGCGATGCGGACCTTCAGGTGTTTGAGCCCGGTCAACACGCTCAACGCTCTCTTGACGTCCCGCATGAGCAGGCTCTCGGCGATTTCCAGCTCCAGCAGACGTGCATCCATACCGGTTTCGGCCAATATCTGCGCCAGGTCCGTGAGCAGGTTCTCATCGGCAAACTGCCGTGCCGTGAGGTTCACGGCGACCCCCAGGTGCGGCAATCCCTGTTGCTGCCAGGCCACGTTTTGCTGGCAGGCGGTCTTGAGTACCCACTTGCCGATCGGCACGATCAAACCGGTCTCTTCCGCGACGGGGATGAATTGCATCGGCGCCACGATACCCAGGTCCGGATGATTCCAGCGCAGGAGCGCTTCCATGCCGGTCATTCGGCCACTGCCGATATCTCGCTTGGCCTGGTAGTGAAGCTCGAACTCGTGGCGTTCCAGTGCGTGGCGCAAGCTCAACTCCAGTGTCAACCGTTCCAGTGAGTCCGCGTTCAACTTCGCGGAGTAGAACTGGAAGTTATTCTTGCCGCGTTGCTTGGCCTGGTACATCGCGATATCGGCGTTTTTCTTGAGGGTCTGCTCGTCCAGGCCATCCTGTGGGAAGACACTGATGCCGACGCTGGCGGTCACCCGGAACTCCTGGCCCTGGAGGTTGAAGGGCCGGCCAATGGCGCCCAGGATGTTCTGGGCGGTGGTTGCCACGTCCTTGTCATCGGACAGCTCCGGCAGCAGGATCACGAATTCATCGCCGCCCAACCGGGCCACCGTATCGCTGGCGCGCAGGCACCCCTTGAGTCGCAGCGCGACCTCCTGGAGCAATTGATCGCCGGCATCGTGCCCAAGCGTATCGTTGACTTGCTTGAAGCGGTCGAGGTCAAGGAACAGCACCGCCAGTTGCCGGTGATAACGGCCTGCCTCGCCGATGCTCTGGCTCAACAGCTTGCTGAACAGACTGCGATTGGGCAACGCCGTAAGGCCGTCGTGATAGGCCAGGTACTCGACATTTTCAGCGTAGGCAATTTTCGCTTCGGCCGCGCGCAGGCGGCTTTGCACCAGTTGCCAGCTCATCCGGGCGAGCAGCCCCGCCAACAACACCAGCAACAGGCTGCCGCCCGCGGCGCGCCAGAGATAGGTCCGCGCTTGCTGATTCACCGCGGCCAGTTGTTCTTGCTCGGACAAGCCGACAATCACCGCCAATGGAAAATCGTAGAGCTGGCGGGCGCTGGTGTAGCGCCGCACACCGTCCCATCCATTGATCGAACGTATGGCTTCAGTGTTTTCGGTGTCCGGCACCACAGCGGCGTAATCGACCTCGTCGCCGGCCGAGATCGCTTCCCCGCTGCGCCGTGCCCGAAAGATGCCGTCGATGCCCAATAGGCCGAGCAAACCCTGATTGCCAAGCTTCGAGGGGTCATAACTGCTGACGAAATAGGCCGCATCGACTTCGACCATGGCGATCCCGGCGAACGCGCCACCCGCCGCGTCGAGCCGCCGGCTGAAACGCAACCTCCACTCCCCCGTCGCCGGGCTTTTCCACGGGCGGCTGATCGACAGTGCAGTGTCACGCCCCACCGCTTGCAGCTCATCCTTGGCGATCCGGTTTCCGAGCTCGCTCGACTGGGTGCTGGCGACGACCAGGCCACTGGCATCGACCACGCTGACATCAAACAAGTAAGGTGAAGGCAGCAAGGCGCGTGCCTTGAGCTTGGGCAGCGGGTTTGTCTCGCGCTCGGACTCGTAGGTGTACTTGACGAGCTTGAGGGTCTGGTCGATTTCACGCATCGCCCGCAGGATCTGCGCTTCGTAGGTGGCACCGATTTCCAGGCTCGCCTCGGCGATGCCCTGCTGCGCACGGGCCTGTTGGACCTTGACCAGGTACAGGGTGCCCGCCCATATGACGGACAGCAGGAGAGCCGCCAGCAGCGGGAACAGAATGTAGGCTTCCTTGACCTGGTCGAAGCGGCGCAGAAACAGATCGCTCGTCGCATCGGACAAGGTGTTTCCACGATGGCCGACATCCTGGGCCGACGTCAGTACACTCGCCCGTTGGATCGCCATGGTGTGCTCCCTGCATTATTCACTGCCGACGGCCTGCGGGTATCCGACGCGGCAACGCTGCGAGGCGTCCGTAATGCCTGGCCGCCAGCACTGAAGGGTTCCGGACCTGCAGAAAACTATAGACCACAAACTGCGCCTGCCACTGCCAATCGGCACGTCGACCGTGGCTTCGCGCTGGTCATCATGACGAAGTGCAGTTGACGCCCCTGACTTATTGGTCCAGTTTTTAATACAACAGTGTCCTGCAGGTCTTTCATGCAGGACGCAATGCCGGATAACTCCCGTTCGTTAAGCAAAGGGCCCCTGCCAGCCTATGAATGATGTACGTAGGACCTCCCCTGCCATTGAACGACACTGGTTGCCCCTGTGTCGTTGATTCCCCTGGTGGTGTGCGACGACTCCAACATGGCGCGCAAACAGGTGTTGCGCGCGTTGCCGACAGACTGGCCGGTCTCGGTCACCGAGGCGGTCAACGGGCGCCAGGCGATGGACGCCATACGCCAGGGCCTGGGGCAAGTGGTGCTGCTCGACCTGACCATGCCGGAGATGGACGGCTACCAAGTGCTGAGTGCCTTGCGCGCCGAGGGATTGCAGGCGCAAGTCATCGTGATTTCCGGTGACGTCCAGGACGAGGCAGTGCGCCGCGTGCTTGAGCTGGGCGCGTTGGCATTCCTGAAAAAGCCGTTCGACGAAAACGAACTGCGCCAGACCCTCACCCGGGTGGGGCTACTGACCCCATCCGGCCAGGTGCCGCTGCAAAATCGTTCGGCCACGAACGCCACCATCAGTTTTCACGACGTGTTCCGCGAGACGGTCAACGTGGCCATCGGCCGGGCGGCGGCCCTGATCGCCAAGGTGCTTGGGGTCTTCGTGCAGTTGCCGGTGCCGAACGTGAACATCCTCGAGGTCGGGGAACTGCATATGGCGCTCAACGACGTCGGCAGCTCCCAGCAACTCACGGCCATCTGCCAGGGTTTCATCGGCAGCGGCATCGCCGGCGAAGCCCTGCTGATATTCCATGACTCGGAAATCGCCGACATCGCGCAATTGATGCAGCGCGAGAGCGCCGATTATTCGGACCTGGAAATGTTGCTGGACCTTTCCAGCGTCTTGATCGGTGCGTGCCTGAGCAGCATTGCCGAACAGATCGACGTGGTGTTTTCCCAGGGCCATCCGCAGATTCTCGGCCAGCACGCGGCCATCGAGGAACTGATCCAGGTCAACCGCAAGCACTGGAAAAAGACCCTGGCCGTGGAAATCAGCTACAGCCTGGAAGGGCACGATATTCGCTTCGACCTGTTGCTGCTGTTCACGGAAGACTCCATCGAACGGTTGACCCACAAACTCGCCTACCTGATGAGCTGACCCATGAACGATTCCATCGATCTGAACGAGTTTCACTGGTTGCTGGCCATCGTTCAGAGCATCGACGTCGGGGTCGTGGTGCTCGACCGCGAGTACCGCGTGCAGGTCTGGAACACCTTCATGGAGAACCGCTCCGGGGTGCAACCCAAGGATGCGCACAATCAGCATTTTTTCACTCTATTCCCTGAAATCGATCGCCAATGGTTCAGCCGCAAGGTGGAAAGTGTCGCGACCCTGGGCACACCGGCGTTCACGGTCTGGGAACAGCGACCGTACCTGATCCGGTTCAAGAGCTACCAGCCGATCACCGGCCAGGAAGCGTTCATGTACCAGAACACCACGCTGCTGCCGCTGCGCTCGCCTGACAACACCATCAAGCACATCTGCCTGGTGATCTATGACGTCACCGACGTCGCCACCAACCGGCACCAGCTCCAGGCCGCCAACGCGCAGTTGCAGCAACTCTCCAGCACCGATCGGCTGACGGGGCTGTACAACCGCGGCCATTGGGAGAGCAACCTGAAAGCCGCCTACGCCCGGCACCAGCGCTACGGCCATGCATTGAGCCTGGTGATGCTCGATATCGACCACTTCAAGCGGGTCAACGACACCTACGGTCACCAGGCCGGCGACAAGGTCATCGAGCACGTCGCCAGGCTATTGCGCGAGCATGTGCGTGAGGCCGACGTGGCCGGGCGTTATGGCGGTGAAGAGTTCGGCGTGGTGCTGTCGGACACCGACAAGGCCGGCGCGCAGATTTTCGCCGAGCGCCTGCGCAAGGCCGTCGAAGCGCTGCAAGTGCACTACAACGACCAGGCGATCCGCTTCACCATCAGCCTGGGCGTGGCCGACCTGAGCCAACCCTCGAACGACCACGCCGACCTGATCGCCAGGGCGGACCAGGCGCTGTATACGTCGAAGAAGAGCGGGCGCAATCGGGTGACGGTGCATGAATAGCGAGCCCACCTTCCTACTTAAGGTGATGATGCGACTTGACCACACCACACATCCCCCTGTGGGAGCGAGCTTGCTCGCGATAGCGGTGGTTCAGCAACATTGAGGGTGGCTGGCACTCAGTCATCGCGAGCAAGCTCGCTCCCACAGGATGTGTACGGCATTCACTTGCCTACTAGGGTTGGGGGAGTCGCGCCATATTTACCCAGCAGTTTGAGCGTCACCCCGTTCGTCCAGCCGAAGCCGTCCTGCAATTCATATTCGCCGCCTCCCCCGCCGTCACCGCGCCCGGACAGATCGTATTTCTCCACCAGTTTGTTTTCCTTGCGGTAAAGGTTCTCGACTTGCTGCAAGAAGCGGCTGCCAATTTGCTGTGCCAGGGCGGTTTGCCGGTATTGGTCCAGCCCCTCCACCGCGACCCACTGCAACGGAGCCCAGCCATTGGGCTCGTCCCACTGCTGGCCATTACTGACCTGGGTGGTGGCGATGCCGCCGGGGCGCAACAGGCCATCGCGTACCGCATCGGCGGTGCGATTGGCATGCTCGACAGACGCCAGGCCCGTATACAGCGGGAACAGCGTCGCGGCCGTGAGCTGCTGGCGGGGCTGGTTGCGTTGCCAGTCGTAGTCCACGTAGAAGCCTTTGTCGGCATTCCACAAGTGCTTCTCGATGGCGCGCTGGCGCAGTTCGGCACGCCGGCCGTAAGCCTGGACGCAGGGGCTGTTCTGCACCGTCGCGCAGGCTTTGGCGATGGTGTTTTCCAGATGATAGATCAGACTATTCAGATCCACGGGCACAATAGCGGTGGTGCGAATGCTCGCCAGGTTCTGGCCGTCGTCCAACCAGCGCGAGCTGAAGTCCCAGCCACTTTCGGCGCCAGCGCGCAGGTCACGCCAGACCTCCTCCCGGGGCCGGTCCGACGCCTGCTCGGCGGTGCTGACATCTTGCAACCAGGATTCCTGTCGAGGCGTCGGGCTGGCGTCCCAATAGCGGTTGAGCACACTGCCATCGGCGAGCTTGACCACGTGCCGCTCAGCCGTGCCGGGCTTGAGTGCCTGGGCGCCCTCCATCCAATAGGCATACTCCTTCTGCAACTGTGGCAGGTATCGTCCATAGGCCTGGTCGCCTTCGATGCGCGCCTGCAACTCCACCATGTAAGCAAAGAATGGCGGCTGCGACCGGCTCAAGTAGTAGGTGCGATTGCCGTTGGGAATGTGGCCGTAGGTGTCGATCATGTAGGCAAAGTTGTCGGTCATTTGCCGGACCTGGGCCTTATCACCGCTCTGCTCAAGCCCCAACATGGTGAAATACGAATCCCAGTAGTACATCTCGCGAAAACGTCCGCCGGGCACCACATAAGGCTGCGGCAGGGGCAACAAACTGCTGTAGGCCGGCACCTGGCTGTAGGATCGACTCAGTACCGGCCAGAGGCTGTCGATGTGTGCCTTGATCGGAGCGCCGGGCTTGGGCGCCGGGCTTTCGGCTACGCCGGATTCGATGAAGTTATCTGACACGAAGGCCTTGATATCGAAGCCGTCGCGGCCACGTTGGGCCAGGTAATCGGCGCGGATCTGCGCCGGATCACGGTTGGGCAATGCGTCCACGAAATGTTTCTGGTCGGTGAACACCTGCCCACGTTGCACCGCTTCAAAAAGCTCGGGGTAGGCCTGGTTGGGGGGAAGGTTGGCCCGTCCTTGGGCGTCTGCGTAGCTCCATGTTGCGGGCGCTTGACTTGTGCATGCCACGCACAGCAGCGCGGCGAAAGAGAGGCTGGCGAGGTCGATAGGTCGCATCAGAGGATCCATCCTGTTTTTCGTTCCTGACAAACGAGTGACCTGCCGGGATGGACCTGGGTTCACTCAAGATGCAGCGACGGGCGACGTCCAGATTGAATTTGGTAAGTCCAATTCATATTTTTATTAATTGGTCTTGCCAATATTTTTTACGGCGTGTAGTTTCGGGCCAAGGCCATCGGTGCAGGTCACTGCCCGCCCACAACAAAAAAGAGCCCCGGTCCCGGCAGCCGTGCGCTTACAACCCTCCTCCCGCCTGCAGGCAGCCACTGCCTGCACGCCAGCCAAGGAGCATCGACATGCTGACTGTCATCTGTAACGAACCCGGCTCGTTAACCGCCATCGAACGTGAAAAGCCCCTCAGGAAACCGGGAGAGATCCTCATCCGGGTCAAGCGCGTCGGGGTCTGCGGCACCGACCTGCACATCTTCACCGGCCATCAGCCGTACCTCGAATATCCGCGCGTCATGGGCCACGAGTTCTCCGGCGTTGTCGACGAGACGGACAGCGCCAGCGACCTCGCCATCGGTGATGTTGTCTATGTGATGCCCTACCTTTCCTGCGGGACATGTATCGCCTGCCGCCAGGGCAAGACCAACTGCTGCACCCGCATTCAAGTGCTGGGGGTTCATTGCGATGGCGCGTTCACTGAGTACCTGAGCGTTCCCCACGAGTTCGTGCACAAGGCGGTGGGTGTTTCCCTCGATCAGGCGGCGATGATCGAGTTCCTGTCCATCGGCGCCCACGCTGTACGGCGCTCAAATGTCCAGGCGGATAAACGCGCGCTGGTGGTCGGCACCGGCCCGATCGGCATGGCGGCGGCGATCTTCGCCGGCCTGCGAGGGGCGCAAGTCACTGTGCTGGATACCCGTGAGGATCGTCTTGCGTTCTGTAAGCAACACTTGGATATCCACGCCGCCGTGCACATCGGCGAAGGCGACAAGCAGACCCTGGCTGAACTGACCGGGGGTGATTTTTTCGACGTGGTGTTCGATGCCACCGGTAAGGCACGGGCCATGGAGCGCGGGTTCGAGTTCATCGCCCACGGCGGCACCTATGTGATGATTTCGGTGGTGCGAGACTCGATCACCTTCTCCGACCCTGAATTCCACAAGCGTGAAGCCACGCTGATGGGCAGCCGCAACGCCACCCAGGAAGACTTCCGCCACGTCGAGCAATGCCTGCGCGACGGATTGATTCCGGACGCGGCCCTCAATACCCATCGCCTGACACTGGGCGACGTGGCCGATTCGTTCTCCACATTGCTCGACCCCAGCCAGGGTGTCGTCAAAGCCATCATCGAGTGCTAGGAATCGGAGGACGCCACATGAACCCGCCTGCTTCTTTGCTTGTGCTGGCATCGGGTGATGATGTCGCAGTGGCCCGGGGCGATATCGCCGAAGGTCAGCACGTGAGTGCCGACGGCATTTCACTGACCGCCCGCCAGCCGGTTCCGTCCGGTCACAAGATCGCCCTGCGCGCGGTGTTGGCCGGCCAACGGGTGCTCAAGTACGGGCAGACCATTGGCCAGGCAACCCGGGACATCGAGCCCGGCGATTACGTCCACGTGCACAACCTGGACATGCCCGCCAGCAATGCCGAACAGCGCGTACGGAACGTCTATGTGCCCACCTCGTTGAGCAATGATCCCGCTACGTTCGAAGGTTACGTCCGTGAGGATGGGCGCGTCGGTACACGCAACTACATCGGTGTCATTTCCAGCGTCAACTGCTCGGCAACCGTCTGCAAGCACATCGCCAACGCCTTTTCTCCAGAACGCCTGAAAGACTTTCCCAACGTCGATGGCGTCGTGGCAATCACCCACGGCAGCGGCTGCGGCATGGGCGCCAAGGGGGAAGGCATCGACATCCTCAAGCGCACCTTGCGCGGCTATGCCGATCACGCCAACTTCGCCGGCGTGCTGTTGATCGGCCTGGGGTGCGAAGTCAACCAACTGACGCCGTTGATGAATGACCTGGGGGATCGCCGCGCTGTGCTCAAGGCCAGCCTGATCATTCAGGAGGAAGGCGGTACTCGCGAAGCCGTGCGCCGTGGCATCGCCCATATTGAAGCGATGCTACCGGTCATCAACCAATACCAACGGTCGACCGTTGCCGCCAGCCACTTATGCGTCGGTTTGCAATGCGGCGGCTCGGATGGTTACTCGGGCATTACGGCCAATCCGGCCCTCGGCGCGGCCGTGGACCTGTTGGTGCAGCATGGCGGCACCGCGATTCTTTCGGAAACGCCGGAAATCTATGGGGCCGAACACTTGCTGACGGCCCGCGCGGCGTCTGCCGAAATCGCGGAAAAATTGCTGGAGCGGATCCACTGGTGGGAAACCTACGTGCGCCACAACGACGGTGATATGAACAACAATCCTTCGCCGGGCAACAAGGCCGGGGGCATCACCACCATTCTGGAAAAATCCCTGGGCGCCGTGGCGAAAGCCGGTGCGACCGGGCTGATGGGCGTTTACCAATACGCCGAAACGGTCGATGCCCAAGGCCTGGTGTTCATGGACACACCTGGCTATGACCCGGTGTCCGCGACCGGCCAGGTGGCGGGTGGCGCGAATCTCATCTGTTTCACCACGGGCCGCGGCTCGACCTACGGTTGCAAACCCACGCCCTCCTTGAAGATCGCCACCAATACCCGCCTCTTCCAGCGCATGGAACTGGACATGGATTTCAACGCCGGCGGCATTGTCGATGGCCTGGAGTCCGTGGCGCAGGCGGGTGAGCGGTTGTTCCGGCTGATGCTGGAGACGGCGTCCGGACACCGCACCTGCAGTGAGGAAAACGGCTTGGGCGACAACGAGTTCCTGCCTTGGCAGATCGGCGCGGTGATGTGAATGACGGAGTCACCGCAACCCTTCCCCTGTGGGAGCGAGCTTGCTCGCGAAAGCGGCGGTACATTCAGCACTGATGCAAGCTGACCCACTGCCTTCGCGAGCAAGCTCGCTCCCACATAAATGAACACCATCAAGCGCCTATGGTAGCCTTTGCGGACTCTCCGATGGACGCCACCCCATGGTCTCACCGATCAAAACCGCCGAGCGAAAGCCGTACCAGAAAATCGCCGATCAACTGCGCAACTACATCGCCCAGGGGGATTTCAAAGCAGGCTCCCGGCTTCCCCCCGAGCGTGACTTGACCCAACTGCTGGGTGTTTCCCGGCCCTCGCTGCGCGAGGCGCTGATTGCCTTGGAAATTGACGGCGACATCGAGATCAAGATGGGCTCCGGCGTGTACGTGCGCGCCAAGCCCAAGGACGGAAAAAACCCGAGCATGACCTTGGGCGAGAGCCCGTCGGAACTGATGCAGGCGCGTGCCTTGATCGAAGGTGAGTCGGTGATCCTGGCGTGTCTGCATGGCAAGAAAAGCGACTACCGCTATCTGCAGGACTGTATCGATGCCATGCGCGCAAGCATCGCCAATGGCCAGCCTCCGCTGGAGGATGACCGTCGCTTCCATCAGCGCCTGGCCAAGATGAGCGGCAACTCGGCCCTGGTCCGGATCATCACTGCGCTCTTTGATGAACGGCACAACCCGATTTCGGCTCACCTGAGCAAACACTCGGAAAACGCCCTGACGTGGGAAGCTGCGGTCGTCGAGCATGAGGCGATCCTGCACGCCGTAGCCAACAAGGATGTGCTCGGCGCCCAAACCTCCATGCGCCAGCATCTGAGCCGCTCGGAGAACCGTTGGCTGCAAGCGCTGGAACCGGAAGACAGCCGCGACTAAGCCTGCGGTTTGGCTCTTGTGGCGAGGGAGCTTGCTCCCGCTGGGTTGCGCAGCGACCCCAAACCGGTTGAATGCGATCTGGCTGATGCACCGAGGCGCCTGATTTTAGGGCTGCTGCGCAGCCCAGCGGGAGCAAGCTCCCTCGCCACAGGGGTTAGTGCGCTACTTGACTCAGCTGTTGCCGCACCGCCAGTTCCACGCCGCGAATTTCCGCCAAGCCCTTGAGACGGCCGATCAGCGAGTAACCGGGATTGCTTTTGCGCTGTTGATCGTCAAGCAATTGATGCCCATGGTCTGGCCGCAGCGGCAAGCGCGGGCCGCCTTCGCGCTCACGTCGGCGTTCTTCAGCCACCAGGGCGGCGATGACCCCGACCATGTCGACATCACCCTCCAAGTGATGGGCCTCATGGAAGCTGCGTGGGTCGGTTTCCCGGCGGGTTGAACGCAGGTGGGTGAAGTAGATGAACGGCGCAAAGTGCTTGGCCATCGCCACCAGGTCGTTGTCTTCACGCACGCCATAGGAGCCGGTGCAGAACGTCAGGCCATTGGCCGGGCTAGGCGCCGCGTCCAACAGCCATTGGGCGTCTTCGGCAGTGGACAAGATGCGTGGCAAACCGAGCAGCGCCCGGGGCGGGTCGTCCGGGTGGATCGCCATGCGCACCCCCACCTCCTGCGCGACGGGGATCACCGCGCGCAGGAAATACCCCAGGTGTTCGCGCAACGTGGCCTCGTCGATGTCGGCGTAGGTACGCAGCAAGTCACGGAAGTTGTCCAGGCTGTAGTGCTCCTCGGCGCCGGGCAAGCCCGCGATCAAGGTGTTGACCAAGGTTTCACGCTGGGTAGGTGACAGTTGTTCGAAGTAGGCCTTGGCCTGCTGGATATCCTCGGCGCTGTATTCGGCCTGCGCAGCCGGGCGCTGGAGGATGAACAGGTCAAAAGCAGCGAATGCGGTTTGATCGAAACGCAGTGCCCAACCGCCATCCGCCAGCTCATAGGCCAGGTCGGTACGGGTCCAGTCCAGCACCGGCATGAAGTTGTAGCAGACGATATCGATGCCGCAGCTCGCCAGGTTGCGCACGCTTTGCTGGTAGTTGGCGATGTACTCGTCGCGCCGCCCACAGCCGCGCTTGATGTCTTCGTGCACCGGAATGCTTTCCACCACCGACCAGCTCAAGCCGGCCGCTTCGATCATCTGCTTGCGCGCCGCGATGGCCTCCACCGGCCACACCTGCCCATTGGGGATTTCGTGCAGCGCGGTGACGATGCCGGTCGCACCGGTTTGGCGAACGTCCGCCAGGGAGATCGGGTCTTTGGGGCCAAACCAACGCCATGTCTGTTCCATGTTCTTCTCCTTGTTATCAGTTGGATGCGGCAAGAGGGGGCAACAGGCTGTCCACACCCTCGCGGACCAGGATGCGATAGGCGCGGTGCACGGCATCGCGAAATGCTGCGCGAGCCGCCAGCTGCGGCGGGAAGACTTCATCCAGGTCGAGGAAAGCATTCACCCGCGATGCGCCCTCGAAGCGTCCCGCAAGATCGGCAAAGGTTGCGCTCAGCGGGTCGTCGATCACGTGCATCGACTGACCAGGCAACGGTTGCGTGCAGTAGTGAATCCAGGCCGCGATGCCCAGGGCGGTACAGTCGATGCTGCGCCCTTGGTCGAGCAATTGCTGCGCGCCGAGCAACCAGCGTTGCGGCAGTTTCTGCGAGCCGTCCATGGCGATCTGGCGCAAGCGATGTTGCAAGCTGTCGTTGGCAAAGCGCGCCCGCAGGTCGTGGGCATACACCGAAAGATCGATGCCGGCCGGCATGTCCAGTGTGGGTGCGGCTTCTTCAGCCATGAAACGCTCGATGAGGCGCGCCAGCTTCACGTCGCTGACGGCGTCGAAGACCGACTCATGGCCGGCCAGCAACCCCACGTAGGCCAGCAATGAATGGCTGCCATTGAGCATGCGCAGTTTCATGGTTTCAAACGGACGCACATCGTCGACCATCTGCACGCCTTCCACTTCCCAGTCCGGGCGGCCGAGGGGAAAGTGATCCTCGATCACCCACTGGCTGAAACTTTCACAGACCACTGCCGCGCGGTCGTGGCAGTCCAGTTGCTGCTCCAGCCGGCGGAAGGATTCATCGTCCATGGCCGGCACGATGCGGTCGACCATGCAGCTGGGAAACGCCACCTGTTGCTCGACCCACTGCGCCAGCGTCTTATCCTGCAACGCCGCCAAGGCGCTCACCGCCTGGCGGGTGCGCTGGCCGTTGTCGGGCATGTTGTCGCAGCACAACACGGTGAAGGCCGGGATGCCTGCCGCGCGGCGTCGACGCAAGGCCTCAAGGACAATGCCGGGGGCCGAGCGCGGCGTTTGTGGCTGCGCAATGTCATGGGCAATCGTCGGGTCGTCGCGGCGCAACTGCCCGGAGGAAGGGCTCAGGCAGTAGCCTTTTTCGGTGACGGTGAGCGTGACGATCCGCGTTTGCGGCGCGGCCATGCGCTGCAGCAACTGTTCCAGCTCATCACCGCCCTCACCCACATACAACGCCTGGCGCAACACTCCGATCTCGCGCAGGGTCACCTGCTCGCGGTCGCGGTACTCGGCCACAGGGTAGCGGCCGTCCTGTTCGCGCAATTGCTCGACCAAGGAGCGATTGGAGCGCAGGTTGGCGCTGCACAGTCCCCAGTCACTTTCGCCATGGCGATTGAGATGGCGTTGCAGGTAGACCGCCTGGTGCGCGCGGTGAAACGCGCCCAGGCCCAGGTGCACGATACCGATCTGCGCTGCAGTCCCGGTACAAGGTACACGTTTCACAACAGGCATCGACTCACTCCTTCTGTTCAGGGATGGCCCAGGGCCGAAGCGGGTTGCGAGCTTTGTGCCGCCGCGTTGCCGGTATCGGCCACCGACAGCGGTTTCACGTAGCGCGCCACACACACGGCACCGATCACGGTCAACAGCCCCGCCAGCAGGAAAGCACTGGTGAACGAGCCGGTGAACTGCACCAGGAAGCCCGTCAGGGTCGGGCCGACAATGCCCGAGGTGTTAGCCAGGAAATGCATGAAACCGCTGACGCCGCCCACCCGCGCCGCCGGGACGGTGTCCTGGATGATCGCCCAGTAGATGGCACCGGTGAGGTACAGGAAGAACACCGCCAAGGCGACGAGGATGACCGCCGGATACAGGGTCTTGACCATCCCCGCACACGCGATGCAAACAGCGCAGGCCAGCAGGCAGGTCACCAGCACCACTTTGCGGGAGAACATCATCTTTCCGGTTTTCTTGAACACGAAGTCGGAGATGAAACCGCCCAAGGCCAGGCCGAGGAAGCCCAGCACCCAGGGAATGACCGTGGCGATGCTCATGTCCTTGACGTTCAGGCCGTGGGCCATGGTCAGGTAGCTGGGGAACCAGGTCAGGAAGAAGAACAACGTGTAGTTATAGGAAAAGAACGCCAGGGAGGTGAACAGCACCGTTGGCTGCTTGAGGTAGAAGCGCAGTGGGAACACCGGTTGTGCCGCCAACTCGCTTTGCCCCTCGGCCCGCAGAATCTCCTCGGCGCCCTCGCCTTCTGGCCGTTCCTTGACGAACTTGAACCACACGGCGGCCCAGACCAGGCCGATCACCATGATGATGATGAACGACATCTTCCAGCCGTAGGTGACGGCGATAAAGCCCACCACCGGACCGGAAATCGCCCCGCCCAGCGGCGTGCCGGACATCGACGTGCCAATCGCCCGCGCCCGGCGCTTGGGGGCGTACCAGTTGTTCACCATCTTGCTGGTGGTAACGCTCAGCGGTCCTTCACCCATGCCGAACAGGATCCGGATGAGCACCAGCGAAGCGAAACCCACCGTCAACACGGTAAGGCCGCTGAACAACGACCACAGGACCATGGCCAGCAGCAACGTGGTCTTGGCGCCGTAGCGGTCGGCGGCCCAGCCACCGATGAAGTTGAAGGCGGCATAACCGACGAAGAAACTGCTGAAGATCATGCCCATCTCACCCGTACTCAGACCATAGTCCTTCTGGATGAAAGGCGCCGCCACAGACAATGCCGACCGGTCGAGGTAATTGATGACCCCGGCCAGGAACAGCATGATGATGATTAAGCTACGTCCTTGACCAAACATGGTGGAACCTCCCGCTTGTTGTGTTTATTCGGTGAGGGTGCCCATGACAGGCACGATGAAACCGGTAGTACGGACGACTCAGGGATGGGCGTTCGTCAGCTCCACCAGCACTTTTCGGGTTTGCTCGGGGTGTTTTTCGATCAGGTCGATGGCGCCGGGCATTTCGTCGAAGCTGACGCGATGGCTGATCAGGTCCTGGACTTGCAACTTGCCACTGGCGATCAGTTCGATCACCCGCGGAAACTTGCGGTTGTTGAGCCGCGAGCCCACCAGGGTCAGTTCCTTCTTGATCATTTCCAACTGCACCAAATCACTCGGCGTGGCATTGAACCCCAGCAATCCGATGCGCCCGGCCGGCGAAGCCAGGCGCACCATCTGCGGCATCAATGCCGGAATGCAGGCGGCATCGACAATCAACGGCACGCCTTCACCCTGAGTCAATTCACGCATCGTGGCCTCGACGTCGACTTGCTGGCCGTTGAGGGTCCGGCTGGCGCCCAGCGCCCGCGCCGTCTCCAGGCGGCTGTCGATGACATCGGTCACGGTGATGTCGGTCAATCCCAGCGCCCGGGCCATCTGCACCAGGGTCAGGCCGATCACCCCGGCACCGTAGATCAATACGCTGTCGCCCGGATGGGGCTGCATCCGATCGAGCACGTTCAGGGCAATGGAGTAAGGCTCGACCAGGGCGCCGTGGCTGAGGGACATCGAATCGGGCAAGCGGTGGGCATTCTCGGCCGGCACGCACACCTGTTCGCTGAAACCGCCGTCACGATGCACGCCGATCACTTGCAGGCGGGTGCAGACATTCGGTCGGCCAATCCGGCAGGGATAACAGGTGCCGCAACTGATCACCGGATCGACGCACACTCGGTCACCCACGTGCAGGTGTTCCACGCCCTCGCCGACTTGCCGGACCACCCCGGAGAACTCATGGCCGGTGACACGGGGGAAACGCACGAATGCGTTCTGCCCATGAATGATGTGCATGTCCGAGCCACAGATGCCGGCATACGCCACATCGACCTGGACCTCGCCATGGGCGATCCGGGGTCTGTCGACCTGGGCCAGCCCGAACTCGAAGGGTGCTCTTACCTGGAACGCTTTCATCGGATCACTCCTGACGGGACGTTCGCCCCGTTTGCTCAAAGGGTTAAAAGCGTTTCACCAATGCCACAGCGTGCCGTCTTCAAGACGGTTGACCGGCAGGCTGGCGCGCTTGTAGGGGTATTGGCGGGCAAGGTCTTCATCGATGTCGACGCCATGTCCCGGTGTTTCGCCCGGCGTGAAATGGCCGTCCTCGAAGCGATAGGCATGGGGGAAGACTTCATCGATGCGCTCTTCGTGAGGCATGTGTTCCTGGATGCCGAAGTTGGGCACCCAGGTATCGAAATGCAGGGCCGCGCCCATGCACACCGGTGACAGGTCGGTGGCGCCGTGGAAACCGGTGCGCACCTGGAACAACGCGGCGAAATCGGCAATACGCCGCACATGGGTAATGCCGCCGGCATGCACCAGCGTCGTGCGGATGTAGTCGATCAATTGTTCCTGGATCAACTCGCGGCAGTCATGGATGGAGTTGAACACCTCGCCAACGGCCAACGGCGTGGTGGTGTGCTGGCGGATCAGGCGAAAGCTCTGCTGGTTTTCGGCCGGCGTGCAGTCTTCCAGCCAGAACAGGTTGTACGGTTCCACGGCCTTGCCCAGGCGCCCGGCCTCGATAGGCGTCAGGCGATGGTGCACGTCGTGGAGGATATGCAGGTCGTCGCCAAAGCGCTCGCGCACGGCAGCGAACAGCTTGGGGACGTAGTTGAGGTATTTGGCGGTGTCCCAGACGTGTTCGGCGGGCAGGTCGCTGTCGGCCGGTTCATAGCGCTCGCCACTGCGCTTGGCGACACCGTAGGTGGTGGCAATGCCGGGCACGCCGCATTGCACACGCACGGCTTTATAGCCCAGCTCGACGTGACGGGCGACTTCGTCCAGGCACCCTTCGATGTCCTTGCCGGTGGCATGCCCATAGACCATCACCCGTTCGCGGCTCTTGCCACCGAGCAACTGGTACAACGGCATGTTCGCGGCCTTGGCCTTGAGGTCCCAGAGCGCCACGTCGACGGCGGCGATGGCAGTCATGGTCACCGGCCCCCGGCGCCAGTACGCACCGCGGTACAGGTACTGCCAGATGTCTTCGATGCGATGGGCGTCGCGGCCGATCAGCGCGGGCAGCACGTGCTCCTCCAGATACGCGACCACCGCCAGTTCGCGGCCATTCAACGTCGCATCGCCAATGCCGTAGAGGCCTTCATCGGTGACGATTTTCAAGGTGACCAGGTTGCGACCCGGGCAGGTCACGATGACGCGCGCTTCAACAATTTTCATAAAGTCAGACCTGTGCAACAGAAGGGAGTGAGGACGTGCCCATGTTCGGCATCGCCGCTTGGGGAATCAGCGCACCCCGGTATTGGACGACCTGGGCAGCCAGGCGATGGCCCCAGCGGGCGGCTTGCTCTGGATCGCCGCCACGCAGGCGGCAGGCCAGGTAGGCGGCGTTGAACGAATCACCGGCAGCGGTGGTGTCGATGACATGGGCGACGGTTTGCGCGGGTACTTCGAAACGCCCTGTCGGGCACTGGATCAAGCAGCTGGCGGCGCCGCGCTTGAGGGCCACTTCGCGGATGCCCGCCTGGGTGTAGGCATTGAACAAGGCCTGGGTGTCGCGATAGCCGAACAGGGCTGCGTCATCTTCCCAGGTGACCAGGGCCAGGTCGGTCAGTTGCAACAGGTCGCGGTAGGCCTGCCGGGCCGTTTCAGGATCGGGCCAGAGATGGGGGCGGTAGTTGTTGTCGAAGACGATGCGCGTGCCCGCCCGGCGCGCCAGGTGCAAGGCCTGGATCAGGCGTTGGCGCCCTTCTGGCGTGAGGATCGCCAGGCTGATGCCGCTCAGGTAGACGTAGTCGTAATCGGCCAGCGCATCGAGCATGACCGCTGCCTCGGAGCCCTCGAACATGCGCCGCGCCGCCGCTTCCCCACGCCAGTAGAGGAAACGCCGCTCGCCGTGGGGATCGGTCTGGATGAAATACAGCCCCGGCAGCGCGTCTTCGATTACGCGGACATGGGCATCACCAATCCCTTCGTCCCGCCAGGACCGGCGCATGGCAACGCTGAACGCATCGCTGCCCACGGCCGTGATGTAGTCCACGGCCACTGCGCCAGGCAAATTCAATCGGGCCAGGTAGACCGCGGTGTTGAGCGTATCGCCACCGAAGGTCTGCGTGATCGCGGCACCCGGCTCACCGCGCATCTCGATCATGCATTCCCCCACCAACGCCACCTTCAGCGGGCGGGCGAAGCGGGTCTCTGGGCCATGGTTAAGCGTCAAATCCATAATCAACGCGCCTTTCTTGTTTTTAAAACGGCGTTTCATTTTTATCTCAAGGCCCGAGTCTAGTCAGATTTGCCGCCTCGTCAAGCAAAAATGAAACAGCGTTTTGTTCTGCTTGCGTATATCCTTGGGTTTTACTTTCACGTTGGAGCCTTCATGGACAACAGCGTCATTCCAAACAACGATCTGGTGTCGGCGGTGGGCCGGACCATGGCCGTGCTTGAGGCACTGGCCGAGCATCCGGAAGAAAGCGGCGTCTCGGAAATCGCCAACAAGCTGGACATGTCCAAGGCCACGGTCTATCGCTTCTTGCAGTCGCTCAAGGCGCGTGGGTATGTGGTGCAGGACGCCGAGGATCGCTATCGCCTCAGCGTCCGGCTGTTTGAACTGGGGGCCCAGGCCCTGCCCCACCTGGACATCGTCCGGGAAGCGGAACCGGGCATGCGGCGGATCAACGAGCTGACCGGCGAGACCGTCCACCTGGGGATTCTCGACGAAGGCAGCATCGTCTACGTGCACAAGATCGACTCCAAGTACAACCTGCGCATGTACTCGCGGATCGGCCGGCGGGCGCCGTTGTACTGCACCGGCATCGGCAAGGTGTTGATGGCCTGGCTTGAAGAAGAGGAGTTGCTGGCGCACTTGGCGCAGGAAAGCTTCGAGCGTCGCACGGCCAATACCTTGACCAGTGCCGAAGCGTATTTGCAGGAACTGGAGACCGTCCGCCAGCAAGGCTATGCCGAGGACCATGAAGAGTTCGAAGACAACATGCGTTGCCTGGCGGCACCGATCCGCGACCGTTTCGGCCATGTGATCGGCGGGATGAGCGTTTCATTTCCCTGCTTTCGCTTCAGAGAAGAATTGAAGCAGGACTACGTCAAGCAACTGATGCAAGCCACCCAACAGATCTCAAGCCAGTTGGGCTGGCATGCGCGGGGGTAATCACAAAGTCCGTCGACAGACCTGTGGCGAGGGAGCTTGCTCCCGCCCGGCTGCGAAGCAGTCGTGAACCGGTGGATGCGGTGGGTCTGATATCCCCATTCGGCAGGTATTGGGGCCGCTTCGCGACCCAGCGGGAGCAAGCTCCCTCGCCACAAATCCACCGTTGTTCTTAAGTGAACCGCATACCTGTGGGAGCGAGCTTGCTCGCGAAGGCGTCGGCACATCCAACATCATTGCAAACTGATCCACCGCTTTCGCGAGCAAGCTCGCTCCCACAGTTGGATCAGGGTACGGCAGGAGAGATAGGTCGGCTGTCAGGCCGCCTCGCTTTTGCTTTTGATCTGGAGGCCCCGTTAACCACGCTGGCCGAACGCAGGCATTGCGCAGTGGGCATCCCGGCATGGATGCCGGGATAGCCGCGCTGGGCCATGGATGGCCCTTCGCGGCGGGCCCACGGAGCAATGCCTTCGTTCGGGCATGCCGAGCCTAGGCGAGGCACCGAGTGGTGGGGCAAGCCTTTTTTGCTTACTTTTTTTGGCGTCTGAAAAAAAGTGAGCCGCCGTCAGGGCGGAACCCTAAGCAGCCGTTACCGCAGCACTGGATATGTACCCGGTCAACAAAATCCATGTCAACTGACCGGCCTCAGAACCAGGTTTCCATCTGGATGCCGTACTGCCAGGTGCCGCCGGCGTTGAAGTCGGTCTTGCCGAAGGAATCCGTGGAGCTGTACCTGTCCAGGTCCGACGACCAGTTCATGACGCTGGCGAACAGGCGTAGCTCGGGACGCGTGAGCAGATCGCCCAAGTCAGGCTTGAAGGTCGGGGCGACCGTGAACTTCCAGAAGTTGCCGTCGACCGCATTGCGTTGCAGGTAGCCCTTGGGATCGAGCTGCATGGTTTGCCAGCTCATCTCGTAGGCCATCTCGAAATTGCTGTTGATTTCATTGGCCAACCGCACGTTCAGGGTCATCCAGCGGTAGTCGTCGCCCTTGACGTAGCGATCCTTGCTTTGCTCGGCCAGCAGGCTCGGGCCGATGCGCCAGCCGGACGCTATAGGGGTCTCGCCGTAGAGCGCCAGACGCAGGGCACGAGCGTCGTCAATCAGCTCGCCATCCGAGCCAACGTTCTTGACCTCAGCCCCCAACCCCTGCCCATAGAGCAGCGCCGTCTTGAAGAAGCCTTCGCGGCCGAAAAAGTTTTTCTGGTGATTGGCGACCATGCTGTGCAAGCCGGAATCGGCCGGCGTCAGCCCCGCCTCGTTGGTGCGGGTAGCAAAATCGTTTTTCTTCGAGCCGATGGCGTTGAACATCCACTGCCACTGGCCACCGTCGAAAAACTGGTTGGACGTCAGGATGTAGCTTTCCACATCGGCATTGACGCCACCCTCGCTGAAATCCCCGTAGTTGCGACCGATCAATGAGTAGTTCGAGCGCCAGTCCTTGGTCATCTGTATATCGTAGATGCCGCCACCGGTGCCGGCCAGATAGACCACGTCAGAGTCCAGCCAGTGGATGTCGAAATTGTCCCGGTCGAAGCGCTTGCCGGCCCACAGGGTGGAGTTTTCGAACATCGAATTGCCCTTGAAGGCCGCGAGGTGATCGAGTTCGGTAAACACCTGGCGCACGTTCAGGTTGCTTTCATCGGCGGTCCAGTCGTTGGAGCTCTCCACGCCATCGGCGATGGACACCGTGAACTTGGAGTGGGTGCCGTTCTGCGCGTACTGCTCTTTCGACAGGTCGATGCGCATGTAGGTGTCGTCCTCGTTACCGAGTCGCCCGACGGCGCCACCCACAGAACCGGCCGGAGTGGTGTACGGACCGCCACGACCACCGCCCAACCCATCATTGATCAGCAACCCGGAGCGGGCGTAGCCCTTGAAGCTGAAGCCGTCGGTAAGGTGGGCGCCACTGCCCTGCTTCGCCGTGCTTTGCTGGCTGGCTTCGAGTTTTGCCAGGCGAGCATCGAGCGTGGGGACCGTAGCGGCGGACGCCACCGGTTGTGTGGCGGGCGTGGCGAGTTTGAGTTGCTGCAATTCCCTGGCGAGTGCCTGGGTTTGCTGTTCGGCGGCGGCTGCGCGTTTTTCCGCTGCGCTGGCACGGGCCTCGAACGCGGCCATGCGCTCTTCCAGAGTCGCGGCCTGAGAAGTGGTCGCCGCGGCGCCGAGCACGCCTGCGAGTAGCCAGCTTGATGCTTTCTGCATGTGGATTTTCCCTGTTTTGTTTTTATTGTTCTGGTGCCGCGACCGGCCTTTTTCGCCCAGGTTCTGAATTGTCAAACCAAAGGAAAAAAAGGATGCCTCATCGCAAATACACTGCTACATTTGGCGATGTTAACGTTAACTTTTCTAAAAACAAAAATAAAGAGGGCTTTATGAAACAGCTCAAATCGCTCCTTCCAGCGGCATTGCTCGGCCTGTGCGTCGGGTTTCCGTCCCTCTCCACAGCCGCCAGCCTGACGATTTCCTGCGGTGCCGTGGGTGCTGAACTGCAGCTTTGCAAGGAGGCCGTCGAGGCGTGGTCGAAGCAGACCGGCAACAGCGTTGAAGTGGTTTCCACGCCTAACTCGGCGACCGAGCGGTTGTCGTTCTACCAACAGATCCTCAGTGCGCAATCCAGCGACATCGACATCATCCAGATCGACATGGTGTGGCCGGGGATGCTTGCCAAGCACTTGATGGACCTGCGCGAGGTGCTTCCTGCCAACGCGACCCAGGGTTACTTCCAGGCCCAGGTGGACAACGCCACGGTGAATGGGCGCCTGGTGACCATGCCGTGGTTCACCGACTCGGGGCTGCTGTATTACCGCAAGGACCTGCTCGAGAAATACAACAAGCCCGTGCCCCAGACCTGGGAAGAAATGACCACGACTGCCAGGGCTGTCCAGCAGGCCGAGCGTGATGCCGGGAACGCCAATGCCTGGGGCTATGTATTCCAAGGGCGCGCCTACGAAGGCCTGACGTGTAACGCACTGGAGTGGATCAGCAGTCAGCCGCAAGGCGGGCTGGTCAATCCGCAAGGCGACATCGTGGTCAACAGCCAGGCCTCGAGGGCCGCATTGACCCTGGCCAAAAGCTGGGTGGGCGACATCGCCCCGCGTGGCGTGCTCAATTACACCGAGGAAGAAGGACGCGGCGTCTTCCAATCGGGCAATGCGTTGTTCATGCGTAACTGGCCTTATGTCTGGGCCCTGGTGCAAAGCCAGGACAGCGTCGTGAAGGACAAGGTCGGCGTCGCTCCCCTGCCCCGCGGCGGCGCGACGGGCACCCATGCGTCCACTCTCGGTGGCTGGGGCCTGGCGGTGTCGCGCTACAGCGCCAACCCCAAGCTCGCCGCCGAACTGGTGAGTTATCTGAGCAGCGCCCAGCAACAGAAACACCGCGCCCTGGTGGGTGCCTACAACCCGGTGATCGAGTCGCTGTACCAGGATCCCGAGTTGCTCGCGGCCATGCCTTACTACAGCCAACTGCGCAGCATCCTCAATGATGGGGTCATGCGCCCTGCTTCAATCACCGCCGACCGCTATCCACGGGTCTCCAATGCGTTCTTCGATCAAGTGCACGGCGTGCTGGCGGGCGAACGGCCGATCGATCAGGCGCTGGCCGAACTGGAAAGCGAACTCACGCGCATCAAACGCCGGAACTGGTAAGCCACAAGGAAGGAAATCACCATGTCTGTCTCCACCACACTCGCCCCCGACGACGAGTACCTGCTCACCCGGGAAACGCCCGTACAACGCCGTCGCGTTCGCGCCGCCTGGCTGTTCCTGAGCCCAATGCTGCTGTGCCTGGCGCTGGTGGCGGCCTGGCCGCTGCTGCGCACCTTCTGGTTCAGCCTGACCGACGCCAGCCTGGCCGACACGGGCGATGCAAGCTTTGTCGGCTTGAGCAATTATCTGTTTCACAGCAGCGCCGGCTGGTCGGGCATTCTGGTCGATCCACAGTGGTGGAACGCGGTGCGCAACACCTTGCATTTCACCGTGGTGTCAGTCGGATTGGAAATCGTCCTGGGGCTGCTGGTGGCGTTGCTGCTGAACGTCCAATTCAGCGGACGCGCCCTGGTGCGGGCGCTGATCCTGATCCCCTGGGCGATCCCGACCATCGTCTCGGCGAAAATCTGGTCATGGATGCTCAACGACCAGTTCGGCATCATCAATCACCTGATGCTCGGCCTCGGCCTGATCGATGCGCCCCTGGCCTGGACAGCCGACGCAGACCTGTCGATGTGGGCAGTGATCATCGTCGACGTCTGGAAGACCGTGCCTTTCGTCACGCTGCTGATGCTGGCGGCTTTGCAGATGTTGCCCAGCGACTGCTACGAAGCCGCCAGGGTCGATGGCATTCACCCGGTGAAAGTGTTCTGGTGGGTCACCCTGCCGCTGTTGATGCCGGCCTTGCTGGTGGCGGCGATTTTTCGCATCCTCGACTCCTTGCGGGTGTTCGACGTCATCTATGTGTTGACCTCGAACTCATCGAGCACCATGAGCATGTCGGTCTATGCCCGCCAGCACCTGGTGGAATTCCAGGACGTCGGTTACGGCAGCGCCGCTTCGACCTTGCTGTTCCTGGTCGTGGCGGTTATCGCCATGGCGTACCTGTACCTCGGACGCCGTCAGTTGGAGGTCCGCTCATGAGCCCGCGCCTGCTGAAAAAAACCCTGCTGCGCGCCGGGTTCTGGTGCCTGATCGGGATCTTGCTGCTGTATGCGGTCTTCCCGTTCTACTACGCCATCGTGACGTCGCTGAAGCCGTCCAGCGCCTTGTTCCAGGTGAGCTACTGGATCGACAAACCCGACTTCTCCAACTATGCCGCCGTGCTGAGCCAGGCCTCGTTCCTGCGGGCCATCGGCAACTCGCTGGTGGTTGCGCTGAGCGTGGTCGCGCTGGCGTTGTTCCTCAGCCTGACCGCCGCCTATGCCTTGGGCCGCGTGAAGTTTCGCGGACGCGGCGTGGTGTTGATGATGGTCCTCGGTGTTTCGATGTTTCCACAAGTCGCGGTGCTGTCGGGATTGTTCGAAGTGATCCGTGCCCTGGGCCTGTACAACACGTCCTGGGCGTTGATCCTGAGCTACACGATTTTCACCCTGCCCTTCACCGTCTGGGTGCTGACCACCTTCATGGGCCAACTGCCTCATGAGCTGGAAGAGGCCGCGATCATGGACGGTGCGTCACCCTGGGTCACGCTGACCCGCGTGCTGTTGCCGCTGCTCTGGCCGGCACTGGTCACCACGGGGCTTTTGGCCTTCATCGCCGCCTGGAACGAGTTCCTGTTCGCCCTGACCTTCACCCTGACCGACTCGCAACGCACGGTCCCGGTCGCCATCGCGCTGATTTCCGGCGGCAGCCCTCATGAATTGCCTTGGGGCTTATTGATGGCGGCGTCGGTGCTGGTCACGGTGCCATTGGTGATTCTGGTGCTGGTCTTCCAGCGCCGCATCGTTTCCGGCCTCACTGCCGGCGCGTTAAAGGGTTGAGGCCCAACACTGACAAGAAAGGAACAGCATCGTGATCAAGTTGAAGCTGGATAACGTGAACAAACAATTGGGCGGCACACGCATTCTTCGCGACGTCAGCCTGGAAATCTCGGCGGGTGAATTCGTGGTGTTCGTCGGCCCTTCGGGCTGCGGAAAGTCGACCTTGCTGCGGCTGATCGCCGGACTGGATTCGATCTGTGACGGCGACCTGCTGATCGACGGACGCCGGGTCAATGACCTGGAACCGCGCGAGCGTGGCGTCGGCATGGTGTTCCAGTCCTATGCGCTGTACCCGCACATGAGCGTCTACGACAACATCAGCTTTGGCCTCAAACTGGCCAAGACCGAAAAGACCAGCCTGCGCGAGCGCGTGCTGAAAACCGCGCAGATCCTGCAGCTGGACAAACTGCTGCAACGCAAGCCACGGGAACTGTCGGGCGGGCAACGCCAGCGGGTGGCCATGGGCCGGGCCATGGCGCGGGAACCGGACATCCTGTTGTTCGACGAGCCGCTGTCCAACCTCGACGCCTCCTTGCGCGTGCAGATGCGCAACGAAATCGCCCGGCTGCATGGGCGCCTGGGCTCGACCATGATCTACGTGACCCACGACCAGGTTGAAGCGATGACCCTGGCCGACAAGATTGTCGTGCTCAATGGCGGCCGCATCGAGCAGGTCGGCTCGCCACGCGAACTCTATGAGCATCCGGCCAGCCGTTTTGTCGCCGGTTTCCTCGGTTCGCCCAAGATGAACTTTCTGCCGGCGCACCTGCACATCCCAGGTGAAACCAGCCAGATCGACAGCCCTTTATTGGGCCTGACGCCCCTGCCCTTCGACAGCACCCACCTGGCGGCGAACAGCCCGCTGACCCTGGGAATTCGCCCGGAACACGTGTCGCTCAAAGCGGCGCAAGGCAGCGTCGGCATCGTCGTGGTCGGGGTCGAATACCTGGGCAGCGAAACCTACGTGCACCTGGAATCAGGCGAGGACGAACCGTTGATCTGTCGTTGCGAGGTCAACGCTGGATGGCGAGTGGGCGACCGGGTTGAACTGCAACTGGCGTTCGCCAGCGTGCATCTGTTCGACGCGGATGGCACGGCCTTGAGACGCCCTCCTGCTGTTATTGGAGTCCTCCCGGAGGACGTCCCGCAGCGCTCGCCAAAAGCAGGCGTTCTATGACCGTGTCTGTGAATGCCATGAACGCCCCTGTGCCCTCCCCCCTTGAACATGCGCAGCAGGCGCTGAGTGAAGGTCAGTCTCGCGTCATCGACGATTATCGACCTGACTATCATCTGGCGCCTGTCGCAGGCTGGATGAACGACCCTAACGGCGTGGTGTTTTTCCGTGGCGAATATCATGTGTTCTACCAGCACCACCCTTTCGATGCCAAATGGGGGCCAATGTATTGGGGGCACGCCAAGAGCGCCGACCTGGTCCATTGGCAGCATCTGCCCCTGGCCCTGGCGCCAGGCGATGACTTCGACCGCCACGGCTGTTTTTCCGGTAGCGCGGTGGTGTGTGGCGACACCCTGGCGCTGATCTACACCGGGCACACCTGGCTGGGGGACGTGGGTGACGAACGCTTTATCCGCCAGGTCCAGTGTCTGGCCACCAGTGACGACGGCATCCGGTTCGTCAAGCATGGCGCCGTCATCGAGCACGCACCGCAAGAAACGATCATGCACTTTCGCGACCCGAAGGTCTGGCAGGAGGACGGCTTTTGGTACCTGATTGCCGGTGCGCGCCTGGGCGACAAGCCGCTGCTGCCGCTGTACCGCTCCACCGACCTGCACACCTGGCAATTCCTCGATTACGTGTCCAGCGGCAATGAGGGCGATGGCTACATGTGGGAATGCCCGGACCTGTTTCGCCTCGACGGGCGCGACGTGCTGCTGTACTCCCCCCAGGGCATGCAACCCGAAGGTTACGAACGCCTCAACAAGTACCAGACCGGCTATCGCATTGGCCGGCTCGACAACCAATGGCACTTCACCGGCGGACCGTTCATCGAACTGGATAACGGTCACGATTTCTATGCCGCGCAAACGCTGGAGGCCGCCGATGGGCGGCGCCTGGTGTGGGCCTGGCTGGACATGTGGGAAAGCCCGATGCCGAGCCAGGCCCATCACTGGTGCGGCATGCTCGGCTTGCCCCGCGAGCTTGAACTGCAGGGCGATCGCCTTGGCGTGTTTCCGGCACGGGAACTGACCGCGCTGCGCCAGGCACCGTTGCCGAGCGTCGCACCGTGGGGCGAGTCCGGCAGCTGCTGGGTGCCGCAGGTGCAGGGCGACAGGCTGGAAATCCACGTGCATCTGGATCTGCTCGGCTGCACCGAAGGCCACCTGGGCATCGCCTTGCGCTGCAGTGCCGATCAGCAGGAACAAACCCTGCTTTATTACGACGCGTCACTGCAACGCCTGGTGCTCGATCGCAGCCGCTCGGGTGCGCAAGTGAGCGGTCAGCGCAGCGTGTCGATCGAGCCGACGCAAACACAACTGCACCTGCGGGTGTTTCTCGATCGCTCGTCCATCGAGGTGTTCGAGGAAAACGGCCGCTTCAGCTTCAGCAGCCGCCTCTATCCGCGGCCCGACAGCCTCGGGGTGAAACTGTTGGCGAACGGGACTGGCGGGCGCGTCGCCATTGCCAAGGCGTGGCCGCTGGACTCGGGCTGGCTGTGAGTACCGTCATTCGAGTCGCGAGAAGGCCAGGGCCTGTGTCATGATTCTGCGTCAACCTGACTGGCCGCACTTCGCATGACTTCCGTGAAAGACGTTGCACAGCTGGCCGGCGTATCCCTGATGACGGTTTCGCGCGCGCTCAACACGCCGGAAAAACTGAGCCCCGAAACCCTTCAGCGGGTACGTCGCGCCATTGAGGAACTGCAATTCGTACCGAGCCTGTCGGCGCGCAGGATGCGCGGCGACAACCTGCAGGCGCGCACCATCGGTGTATTCGCACTGGACACCGCGACCACGCCGTTCGCCGTCGAGTTGCTGTTGTCCATCGAACAGACTGCGCAGCAGGCAGGCTGGAACGTCTTCATCCTCAACCTGTTGAGCAACCCGCCCACCGACCAGAACATCGACCTGATGCTGTCGCACCGCCCCGACGGGTTGATCTTCAGTGCGATGGGATTGCGCCAGGTAAGCATTCCCGAGCGACTCAAGCGCAAACCGCTGGTGCTCGCCAATTGCCTGGCCGATGACAGCCACCTGGTCAGTTATGTGCCGGATGATGAAGCCGGGCAGCATCGAGCCATGCAGCATGCGTTGAGCCAAGGCTATCGGCGCCCGCTGTGTATCAATTTGCCGAGGAAGAGTCTTGCCTGGGGCCTGCGCCAGAAAGGCTTGAAACGCGCCTGCCAGGCCGTCGGGCTGGCACCTGAAGCACTCCTGCAGTACGACCTTTCCGATCACGACGCCTACGGTGAAACCGCCGCCATTCTCGACCGGCATATCGTTGACGGCCGTCCGCAATTCGACATCCTGGTCTGCGGCAACGACCGCATCGCCTTTTGCGCCTATCAGCTGTTGCTGGGGCGCGGCCTGAAAATTCCCGACGATGTCGCGGTGCTCGGCTACGACAACATGATCGGTATCGCCGAACTGTTCATCCCGCCACTGACTACCGTACAACTGCCGTACTACGAGATCGGTCGCCAGGCGGCCCGGCACCTGATCGAGAACCTCGAACTAACGGGTGCCCAGCCGGTGGATTGCCCCCTGGTGGTCAGGGCGTCGCTATAGGACTGGCGAGGGAGCTCCTCTAGGCGCTGTGTAGGAGCTGTCGAGCGAAGCGAGGCTGCGATCTTTCCCTTGGCAATTGAATCGAAAGCGAAAGATCAAGATCAAAAGATCGCAGCCTTCGGCAGCTCCTACACAAGTCCAGCGGGAGCACGTTCTCATGAAACAAATGATCACTAAGGCTGCGTCACGGGCGACGGCGGCAGCGCCGCGATGATCTGGGCGCGGCATACCTCAAGGATTTCATCGGCCAGCGCGGAATCGTCCGGGCAGGCCCGTGACAACATGATCGCACCGACGGCATGCGCCAACATGTCGAGCATTTTGGCCCTGATCGCTTCCTGCGGCGCGTCTTGCCCGGCCTCGTACCCGCTTTCGAGCGCGGCCAGCGTGTTTTCGATGCCGCTGGCAAACGTCGCCTTCAGTTCGGGCGATTGACGGGCGGCGTCGCCACACAGCGCCGCCAAGGTGCAACCGCCACCCCGGCCGTCGCGGTGACCCCTGGACACGTAAAGATCGACGAAACCAGGCACGTCGATGCCCGCATTGTCGGTCACCGACTGCGCAAGGCTGTTGGCTGCCGCTTCGGCCATCAGGTCGGCCTTGGAGCCGAAATGTTTGTAGAACCCGCCATGGGTGAAGCCGGCGGCCGCCATCAGGTCCGCCACACCCACGCCATCAAACCCTCGCTCACGAAACAAGACAGACGCCGTCTCGACGATGTGCTCCCGATTTGCCTGGGCCTGGGCCTTGGTCACCCGCATTTTTCACTCCCTCGTGCAGCTCGAAAATCAGGCCCTCATCATACATAGATGTCGAGCATAATCAAATTCGTTGACAGTTTAGATTTCGACCATCATCCTAATGGCAAGCCACTCGCAATCCGCTGCACATGACTCGCCCATCAATCCTTGAAGAAGAGAATCACCCATGGACACTCGCAAAACCGTTCTCATCACTGGCGCCTCCACCGGTATTGGCGCTGTCTATGCCCAGCGCTTTGCGCAACGTGGGCACGCTCTCGTCCTGGTGGCCCGCGACAGCGCGCGCCTGCAAGCACTGGCCGCCAAGCTGAGCAGCGAACACAACGTTGCCGTGGATATTCTCCAGGCCGACCTGACCCAGATCGGCGACCTGACAACCGTCGAAGCCCGGCTGCGCGACGACGCCAACATCGGCATCCTGGTCAATAACGCCGGCGCCGCCCAATCCGGGACCTTCATCGAACAGTCGACCGACAGCGTCGCGCACCTCGTGTCGCTCAATACCACCGCGCTGGTCCGGCTGGCCAGCGCCATCGCCCCACGCCTGGTCAAAGCGGGTGACGGCGCGATCATCAACATCGGCTCCGTCGTTGGCCTGGCACCGGAGTTCGGTATGTCGGTCTACGGGGCGACCAAGGCGTTCGTGCTGTTTCTCTCCCAGGGACTCAGCCTGGAACTCGCCCCGAAAGGCGTCTATGTTCAAGCTGTCCTGCCAGCGGCCACCCGTACCGAGATCTGGGAACGCGCGGGCATCGACATCAACACCCTGAATGAAGTCATGGAAGTCGCTGACCTCGTCGATGCCGCGCTGGTCGGTTTTGATCGTCGCGAGCCGGTGACCATCCCGCCCTTGCATGAAGCGGCACGCTGGGATGCCTTGCAGGCCGCGCGTCAAGGCCTGCTCGGGCAAATCCGGCAGTCCCATGTTGCCGAACGCTATCAAGACCCGGCGTGATCATTGCCTAGCGGGCGCTGGCGCGAAGGACAGCGCCGGTGTTTCCGGATGCCGTGCCGGGCGATCACTGCGCCGCATCCCTTATGAGAGCAAAGCACCATGAAGGCATTTTTAATCGACCGCTACGGCAAGCACAGTGGCCGTATCGGCGAGCTACCGGCCCCTGACGTGGGTGACCATGACGTTCTGGTCCGCGTGCAGGCCGCCAGCGTCAATCTGCTGGATTCAAAGATCCGCAAAGGTGAATTCAAACTGATCCTGCCCTACTCATTTCCCTTGGCATTGGGTCATGACTTGGCCGGGGTCGTGGTCCGCGTGGGATCCCGTGTCGAGCAATTCAAGCCGGGCGATGAGGTCTATGCCCGCGCCCCGGATGGGCACATCGGCACCTTCGCCAAGCAGATTTCAGTGAACGAAAACGCCCTGGCCATGAAACCGGCAAACATCAGCATGGAAGAAGCCGCTGCCCTGCCCCTGGTCGCCCTGACCGCCTGGCAGGTACTGGTTGAAACCGCCCGACTGAAGCAAGGCCAAAAGGTCTTCATCCAGGCTGGTTCAGGTGGCGTCGGCACCCTCGCCATCCAGCTTGCCAAGCACCTCGGCGCCTTCGTTGCGACCACTACCAGCACCGGCAATGTGGCGTGGGTCAAAGCCCTGGGCGCGGACGTAGTCATCGATTACAAGCAACAGGATTTCGCCAACGTTCTGCAGGACTATGACGTCGTGTTGAACAGCCTGGGCGCCGATGAGCTGGAGAAATCGCTGAAGATCCTGAAACCTGGCGGCCAGCTCATTTCCATCTCCGGTCCACCCACGCCACAGTTCGCCCAGGCCCAGGGATTTTCCTGGGTGCTGAGACTGATCATGGGCCTGTTGAGCAGCGGTATACGCCGCAAGGCCCGCCGAAAAGGTGTGGGTTATACCTTCGTGTTCATGCGCGCCAGCGGTCCTCAACTGCGTGAGATCACCACGCTCGTCGAGTCCGGCAGCATCAAGCCGGTGCTTGACCGATCCTTCCCCTTCGAGGCGACAGCCGATGCCCTGCGCTATGTCGAACAAGGACGCTCGAAGGGCAAGGTTGTCATCAAGATTCACTCCGGAGTGGCCGATAAGTGAAACCGCTCATCACCAAACAGCAATATGCGAATCCGCCCGAGGCTCGGTCCCACCACACAGCACACCGCTGACCGGGTCGCGCAGGATGATCTGGCCGCGGCCATAGTCGGTCAGGTCGCTGGCGATCTGCACCTCATGCCCCCGTCGAACCAAGGCATTGGCCAGGTCCCGTGAGGCGCCGTGCTCGATCCCGACCTTCATTCCCCCCAGCCATTGCCAGCGCGGTGCATCCAGCGCCGCTTGCGGGTTCAGGCCGAAATCCACCAGGTTCATGACCATCTGCACATGCCCTTGGGGCTGCATGTAGCCGCCCATCACGCCGAAGGGACCGAGGGCCTCGCCATTGCGGGTGAGGAAACCGGGAATGATGGTATGGAAGGTCTTCTTGCCTGGGGCCAGGCAATTGGCGTGGGTCGAATCGAGGCTGAATTCCTGCCCTCGATTCTGCAAGGCAATACCGCTGTCGGGCAGCACCACGCCGGAGCCGAACCCGTGGTAGTTGCTCTGGATGAACGAGACCATATTGCCCTCCCCATCCGCGGTCGCCAGGTACACCGTGCCGCTGGCGTGGGGGTCGCCGGGCGCGGGCGGTTGGGCCTGTTCGCCGATCTGTCGACGACGGTGGGCACTGTAGTCATCGCTGAGCAGGTCAGCCACCGCCACGCGCATGTGCACAGGATCGGTGATGTAGTGCAGGCCGTCGCTGTAGGCCAGCTTCATCGCTTCCAGTTGGCGATGCCAGGTCTGTTGGCTGTCACGCTGATCGAAGTCGAAACCTTCCAGAATCTTCAACGCCATCAAGGCCACCAGGCCCTGCCCGCTCGGCGGGATTTCCCAGACATCCACGCCTCGGTAATTGACGTGGATAGGGTCCACCCACTGGGCGCGATAATCCTTGAGGTCCGAGGCGCGCAGGTAGCCGCCACTGGCCCGGGAATGGGCGTCCAGGCGCTCGGCCAACGCACCGCGATACAGGCTCTCGCAGCGGGTGTCGGCCAATTCCTGGAGGGTACGCGCCTGGGCCGGGTTGCGAAAAACCTCCCCGGCCCGTGGCGCCCGGCCTTCGATCAGGAACGTTTCGAACCAGGCTTCGAGGACGGCATCCCGATGGGGCGTGAACTCATTCACCGCGACCTGCCATTGATGGGCAACCACCGGCGACAGTGCAAAGCCGTCCCGGGCCAGGCTGATCGCCGGTTGCAGCAGCTCGGCAAAGGGCAGCTTGCCAAAGCGTCGGGACAACTCGGCCCAGGCCGACGGGCAGCCAGGGACGGTCACCGGCGTCCAGCCATAGATCGGCATCTGCCCGTGGCCGGCGGCCTTGACCGCCTCGATGCTCAAGGCCGCCGGCGCATGGCCGTTGCCGTTGAGGCCGTGCAACTGGCCCTTGCACCAGACCAAGGCAAAAGCATCGCCGCCGATGCCGCAGCCGGTGGGCTCGACCACCGTCAGCGCAGCGGCCGTGGCGATGGCGGCGTCGATGGCATTGCCGCCCTTTTGCATGATCTCGATGCCCGCCTGGGCCGCCAGGGGCTGGGACGCGGCGACCATGCCCCGACGGGCGAAAACGCTCTGGCGTTGCGAAGGATAAGGATATTCGTGGGCAGAAAATTTCAGCATGGCGAAGGCTCTTCGATACAGGAATTCAGTGGCCGGGAAAGGTCATAACACGCGACTGAGAAAGGCCCGGGTACGCGGATGAATGGGGTGACAGAAAATCTGCTCCGGCGGCCCCTGCTCGATGAGCTCGCCCTGGTCCAGGACCACCACACGGTCGGCCACTTCCCGGGCAAAGCCCATTTCATGGGTCACCACGACCATGGTCATGCCCTCCTCGGCCAGCTCCTTCATCACTTGCAGCACCTCGCCGACCGTCTCCGGGTCGAGGGCGCTGGTGGGTTCGTCGAACAGCATGGCCTGGGGTTTCATCGCCAGGGCCCGGGCAATCGCCACCCGCTGTTGCTGGCCGCCGGAAAGCATCGACGGGTAGTGATCGGCCTTGTCCGCCAGGCCGACCCGCTCCAAGAGGCCGCGGGCCTGCTCCAGCGCGGCGGTGCGAGTCACGCCCAGCACCTGGATCGGCGCCTCGATGATGTTCTCCAGGGCCGTCATGTGAGGAAACAGGTTGAAGCGCTGGAAGACCATGCCAATGTCCCGCCGCTGACGGGCAATGTTGCGCTCCGACTCACGCACCAGGCTGCCATCGGCCCGCTCGCGATAGCCCATGGCCCGGCCGTTGACGCGGATCCGCCCGCCCTGGATGTCCTCCAGCAAATTGATGCAGCGGATGAAGGTGGTCTTGCCGGAGCCCGAAGCGCCGATCAGCACCACCACTTCGCCGCGCCGCACTTGCAGGGAGATGCCCTTGAGAATCTGCAACTCGCCGAAGGACTTGTGGACGTCCAGCGCCTCGATAATCAGCTCTTCGCTTTTATGCGCCATGGTTAACGTGCCCTCAGCAGGTTCAAAGTGCTGCGCCCGAACATCCGCGTCGACGCCGGCGGCGGTGACGAGGGCCGGTCCGACTGACCGAAACGGGCCTCCAGCCAGCGCTGGAAAAAGCCCCACAACGTGGTCAGCAACAGGAAGTAGATCGCCACCACCAGATACAGTTCGAACACCCGGAACGTCGCCGACGTGACCATCTGGGTACTGAGCAACAGTTCCTGTACACCGATCACGCTGACCAGCGTGGTGTTCTTGAGCATCACGTTGAACTCGTTGCCCAGCGGCGGCACGATGACCCGGAACGCCTGGGGCAGGACAATGCGGCGCATCAGTTTGGCGAAGGTCATGCCCAGCGAGCGCCCGGCCTCGTATTGGCCCTTGTCCACCGCACCGATGCCGGCGCGGATGATCTCGGCCATGTAGGCCCCCTCGTTGAGACCCAAGGCAATGATCGCCGCCTGGATATTGCCGGGGATCACCAGCCCAAAGAGGTCGATGTCTTCGAAGCGGAAAATCCCGCCGGCGGCCAGCGCGGTGTAGAGAAAGACGATCTGCACCAGCAACGGCGTGCCGCGCATCAGCCACACGTAAAAGCGCACTGGCAAATGCAGCAACGGGTTCTTCGACAACCGCAACAGCGCGGCGGCCAGCCCGAGGGCACAGCCCAGCAGCATCGCCAGCACACTGATCAGGCAGGTCAGCCAGAGCCCCGTGAGGTACACCCCACTGGGCTGCAACAGGTACTGCCAGAACACATCCCAATTGAAATTCATCGGTGGTTCACCTCAATCAAGCGTGTCACTGGCGACATGCCATTTGCCAAGCAGTTGGCTGTAGCTGCCATCGCTGCGCATATCGCCGATGACCTGCTGCACGGCGGCGGTCAGTTGCGGATCGTCCTTGCGAATACCCAGGCCAGTGAGAATCCGGCTGAAGGCTGGCACGCCTTCCTCGAACAGATCGGGGGCCATGGCGGCGTAGTAACCGGCAGTTTCCACGGTGGTGCCGTAGGCGTCGACCTGGCTGATGCGCAGGGCCTGGAAGGCATCGGTGTCGGAGTTGTAGACCACCAGCTTCATCGGCGGCTTGCCGGCCTTGGCCAAGGTTTCGTTCTCGGCGTCGAGCAGGGTCTTGATGGTGGAACCGTTAAGTACCGCGACTTTGCCTGCGGAGAGATCCGCCAGCGTCTTGAGGCCCTTTGGATTGCCCTTGGGCACCACCACCGCCTGGCTGGAATACATGTAGTTGACGATGTCGATCACCTCGCGGCGCTCGGGCTTGTCAAACAGCTGGTCGACGATCATGTCGCACTGTCGCGCCAGCAAGGCGGGGAGCAATCCGGAAAAGGGAATGACCCGCCACTCCACCTTCTTGTCGCCCAGGCGCTTGGCGATCTCCAGCCCCAGGTCCACGGTCAATCCCTTGGGTTTCTGCGCCTCATCAAAAGACACCAGCGGCGGCGAATCCATGCCCGAGCAGTAGACGAGTTTATCGACCTTGAGCAAACGCTCCGGAACAACGGGCGCGGCAACCGCCCACTGCGCACAGAAACCCAAGGATAAAGCGGCAACCAACAGGCGAGGCTTATGCATGACCAGACACTCCAGTTCAGTAAGTAACGGGCAGTACTCAAAGTCAAAACACGGGCAGGATCTGGTGTCCTGCTCTCGTTATTTTTTCGATTGCAGGAACTCGATCAATTCAGGAACGGTGCCTTCGATGTGTGCACGCACCACCGCCTCGGCCTTATCGGCATCGCCCGCGCGCAGGGCGTCGAGGATCAGCATGTGTTCCTGGCGCGCACTCAGGGGCTTTTCCACATGCTGCAACCAAAGACGCATGGGCGCTTCGATCAGGGAATAGAGCGCGCTGATCTGCTTGAGCAATCGCGGACGACCGCTGAGGCTGCACAGGTATTCATGGAACGCGCGATGGCGGCTGACCCACTCGGCGCTTTCCTCGCGGTAATCGTCCATTTCGTCCAGCAGTCGCTCCAAGGCGGCCAACTGGCGTTCGCCAATTCGTGCTGTCGCGACACGCACCGCCAGGCCTTCCAGGGCGCTGCGCATCTCGAAGACTTCATGCAACTCATCGATGTCCAGGCCGCTGACAATCGCCCCGCGATTGGGTCGCAGGGTCACCAGGCCCTGGGCATCCAGACGGCGAAAGGCTTCGCGCACCGGCATCCGGCTCATGCCGATTTCGTTGGCGATGTCCTCGGCAATCAGCCGGTCGCCCTTGCGTAACCGACCGCCACAAATGGCATCGAGCAGGAAGTTGTAGGCCTCCTCCTCGGCCGTTATCGGCGGGCGTTCAGCGTATGTGGGAACAAATTGCATGGCAGCACCTTCTGCATTTTTGTATCCAATTATCCATGGATTCATAAAAGCAGAATGCGTGCCAAGCTCACGAATAATCGTGCAAGCGATTGATTTGGAGGAATTTGCCGAGGAAAACGACTGCCAGCTTTAACCCATCAGCCGCACAGGTGTGCTACCAAACAGCTCATCGGCCGCCTTTTATGGGTGCAGGGGGATCATTGGGTAACACCGCAGGCGGCAGCCCATCAAGCTGGCGCCCTGGGTGTATCGGAGGGTGACTCGCCAAACAGCGCCCGGTAGTGGGCCGCAAAATGGCTCAGGTGGAAAAACCCCATCGCCACGGCGATTTCACTGACGTTGAGTGCCGCCGCACGGGTCGTGATCAAACGCCGGCGCACGGCATTGAGCCGCAGGTTGCGCAGGTACTCCACCGGACGCATCCCGGTGACCGCCTGGAAACTGTTCTGCAGGGTCCTGCGGCTCACCCGCAATTGTTCGCACAAGTCGAGAATGCTCAAGGGCGCCTCTGCGCTGGTGACGACCAGCTCTTGGCAACGCTTGACCAGATAGGCACTGACGGCAAAATTGCCGCGCCGGCCACGCACCTCGTCCGTGGCGTGACTGAACAGGTCGAGAAAGGCGTTGAGCAGCACGTCCTCGAGGATTTTTTCCGAGGCCGGATTGACCGCGTCCGCCTGTTCCAAAAGGTGACGAAACAGTGGGTGGATCCCTTGCTGCACGCGGCGCAGCACCGCCTCGTCCACGCTGACCTGGGACACGCTTTGCAGGCGTTTGAGCTGTTCGCTCGACAGTTCGTAGGCCGCCAGCTTGGCGAACCGCACCGTGTCGACATTGGCCGCAAAGAAGTGCGTGCCTTCCGGGGCGTGCAAGACGAAGTCCTCGCCATCGCGCAACAGCACGACACTGTGGGCGCCCACCTGGTGCCCCTGGACCACCGGCGCACCGCCCAGCGACATGGCAATGCACAAGCGCCCTTTTGGCGCGCAACCGCGCTGCACCACACGCTTATCCAGCACCTCCTGGAAGATCTGGAAACGATCGGCGCACACCTGCCGCAGCTCGCTGGAAAGGCAGCCACGCCCGAGTTGGTCATAGACCTGTTGCCAGCCCAGGATCGAACCGGCGTGTTGCTGAGGATCATTGAAGGTACGGACTTCGGCGAACATGATCATTGTTCCTCGGTGACGCGTGCTTGTTACCTGGTGCTGCGTAGGAGCTGTGTAGGAGCTTGCGTAGGAGCTGTCGAGTGCAACGAGGCTGCGATCTTTCCCCAGACACTTGAATCCCAAGCGAAAGAAATAAGATCAAAAGATCAAAAGATCGCAGCCTTCGGCAGCACCTACCGGAAAACCAAAGCCAGTTCCGTGCCAAGCATGTGCAAACGATATTCGCCGGCCCTGACGTCCATCGGCGCCAACAACGCCCCGGACAGCACCACCTGCCCCGCTTCAACCCGCTGCTCGTCGGCCAGCAACCGCCGGACCAGCCAACACAGATTCGCCAGGGGGGTGTCCTCGCGCGCCAGGACGTTACCTTCACCACAGGACACGCCGTCATGCGCCAGGCGATAGTTCACTTCGGGCAGTCGATCCGGATCGAACCCCACCCTGGCCCCGAGGCAATACAGCCCCGCAGCGGCATTGTCGGCAAGAAACGCCCCGACGCCGAAACGCCAGTCCTGCCAGCGACAATCGGCAATTTCGAATGCCGGCGCGACCTCGGAGACGGCGGCGAGGATGTCCTCGTCGCTGTAGAAACCTGGCACCAGCGTGCGCCCCAGGACAAACGCCAGCTCGATTTCCAGCTTGGGCTGGATCAGCCGTGCCAGGGGCACTGTGCTGCCGGGTTCTACCACCATGGCATCGGTCAGCGCGCCCAACACCGGTTCATCAATACCGAAACGGTCCTGGGCGGCTCGGCCGGCGAAGGCCACTTTCCACCCGGTCAACCGCTCACCAGCGGCCTGGCGCCGACGCAATGCCTCGCGCTGCAAGGTGTAGCCCTCCTGCAAGGCGACGGCTTGTGGCTCCAACGAAGGCAAGGCGTGTACAGCCTGCACGGCATCCTGAAGCCGGACCAGGAAATCATCTTCGCGTCTCATGAGAGTTGCTCCGCCAGTTTGCGCAACACGCCTTCGAGCCGCTCAGGTGTGGTGATCGCGGCAACGAACCGATCCGGCCGCACCACCACAACGCAGTCACGCACCTTGGCAAACCATTCGCCCAAGCGGTTATCGACGTCCTCGACGCAAATGGCGCCGTTGGCGGACAAGGGTTGGTTTCGCCCCACGCCACTGCGCGAGCGATTGATCTGGATGAAGCGCGTTTCCCAGCGCGCCCACCAGGCGGCGGTTTGCTCGCTGAGCTGTTCGCTCGGGTTGACCCGATACCCCAGCACCGCATAGGAATGCCCCAGCACGTCGTCCAGGCGTCGGCGCTGGCCCTGGGCATCTTCGATGGTCGGTTGGATGAACAACTGCCCGACCAGATCATCCTCATGCAACTCGGCGCGCTCGTGATACACCAGGCCTTTGGTGATGGTCGCCTTGGGTTTGAACTTGAATTCCAGCAAGTGCGAGCGAAGGTTGTCGACGCTGTTGACGGCCTGGAACAACCAGTCCCGCACACCGGCCATCAACGGGTTGGTCAGCCCCAGCACGGCGCCCATGTTGTCGGCCAACGCGATGAGATCGGTCGCATGCCCACGGCGTTCCTGGTCGTAACTGGCAAGAATCGCCGGTGACGCCCGCCCTTGAAGAATCGCGGCGAGCTTCCAGGAAACGTTGGCGACATCACGCAAACCCGAATTGAGCCCCTGCCCGGCCCAGGGCGGGGAAATATGCGCCGCGTCCCCTACCAACGCCACGCGCCCCTGGACAAAGCGCGCCGCGACCCGGGAGTTATGGGTGTAGGCACGGATCCGGATGATTTCCAGTTGATCGACCGCATCGCCGATATGCCCACGGATCAAATCCCGGATCGTCGCCTCTTCGCACATCCGGGCCTCGTCTTCACCCTCCAGGAGCATGAACTCCCAGCGTCGCTGCTGATACGGCAGGTAGATGCAGACGAAGGGTCGCTGAGGGTCGGCATGCAGGGCCGTATACGGCGCATCCAGGGAATCGTTGGCGGTGTCGATCACCACCCATTTGCGTGGATGGGTCAATCCCAGCAGTTCGATGCCGAGTTTCTTGCGCACGCTGGAACGTCCGCCATCGGCGCCGATCACGTACTGCGCCTGCAACTGATAGAGCTCGCCCCGGGCATCGCGCACCTGCAAGGTCACGCCCTCGGCATCCTGCTCCAGATCGAGCATTTCATGGCCCTGGCGCAACTCGACACTGGCGTGCTTGCCCAGCTGCTCGCGCAATGTCGTTTCCAGCAACTGTTGCATGAAGATGTTGCGCATCGGCCAGCCATAGTGGGCCGTGCTCGGCTTGACCTCGGCAAAACAGACGCCTCGCGCATTGTAGTAACGCAGGGGCACGTTGCTGATCATGTCGCGCGCGGCCAGTTCGGCGATGCCGATGCCCTGCAACACACGCAGGGCCTCGTCATCCATGCCCACCGCGCGGGGATACGGCAGGACGCCGTCAGCCAATTCAAGGACGATGCAGTCGATGCCGTACAGCCCCATGTAATGAGCGGCCGTGATCCCGTTCGGGCCGCCGCCCACGATGACAACCTGGGTTTTCTCCTGCTTCATCGCTATTCACCGCTTTGTTGTTGTGGTTGTAGGCACTGGTCATACAAATAGTCCATGACGACAAGGTTGAACATTTCGCTCTGGTCATCATGCACATAATGGCTGGCGTCGGCGATTTCCTCGGTGCGCACCCACTTATTGGCCTGCTTGATCGACTCAAGGGTCGCCAAGGGCAGGAAATCGGAACGGGCGCCACGAATGAACAGCGTCGGGCAATCCAGCGCCCGTACCGCCGGCCACAAGTCAGTGGGGGTAATACTCAGCCGCGCCTGGGCAATACCCTGCTGGTCGTGACGCCATTCGATTCCAGCCAGCGTTTCCTTCATGGAATACATCAACCTGGAAGCCAGCCCCTCCGGCGACAAGCCAGGTCGCGCTTGCAACCAGAACTGGGCGGCGCTCTCCCAGTCAGGAAACAACAGCGGTGTCTGGCTCATCTCGCGCCGAATCCGCTCGGCGCCGTCACCGCTGACCGAAGAACCAGGGCCGATGTCCTCGATCACCAACGCTTGCAGTCGTCCCGGATTGAGCCGCGCATACTCCAGTGCATTGGTGCCACCGAGGGAATGCCCCACCAGGACGAAACGCTGCAGCGCCAAATGCGCCACCAGATCTTCAAGATCGTTGACATAGGCCTCGGTCCGGTAAGTGGAGGCATCTGCCCAGTCACTGTGGCCACGACCACGCTGGTCAAGGGCATAGCAGCAGTACCGCTCGCCCAATGCATTGACCAGGCCATCCCAGGTCTGGGCATAAGAGCGCAACCCGTGCAGCAGCACCACCGCAATGCCTGACGGGTTGCCCCAGGACAGATAATGCAGGCGCAGCCCCGATCGATTGGTGAAGAACTGGCTGTTTGCAGACATTCGTTCGCTTCCCACGATCCGTACCTCAATACAGGCCGTCATTGCCCTTGACGTTGGCAGCCTCAAGGCCACCCAGGCGCGCATGCAAGCGCCCACGCGTGGCGAAGGCCCAGATGATGATCAATTCGTCGGCCGCCGGACCGTCACCGAACGACAGCGAAATGCTGTCGTAGTGCGAGCGGACATACAGCGCGTCCTTGTGGGCCAGCGGCACATCGATGGTCACACCGGGCCCGCCACGCTTGCCGGTGGAAGGCACCCAGGACTTGCCGCCGCCCAACGCGACGCGGATCGGATCCGCCGCCGGGTTGGTCAACAATGCATTGCCATGTTCGTACTCGCCCTGGCTGCCCACCAGGCACGCCTTGCCATAGCTGACGATCTTGTGCTGGCCCGCCAGTACCCGGATGCGCCGACCAAACTCCTGACCCAGCAAGGGTGATGGCTCAATCAACTCGGCCAGGCTTTCACTGAAACGGCCGGCATAGGGGTTGGCGATCACAGCGCCAATGGCGTACTTGAACAGCGGCTCACCATCGGCCAACTGGCCCGTTTCGTTGGCCAGGGTTTCCTCGACGAAGGTGTACCATTTGCGGATGTGATAACTGGCGAAATTGGCGGTTTTCATAAGAGCACTCTCTTTCAAAGTGGGTCGAGATCGAAATGCCGGCTGGGGGCTCCAGCGGCCTTGAAGCGGGCCTTGCCTCGCTCGTCGTCATGTTCGGACTCGAGGAAGAATTCCAGGCGATTGCCGTCGGGGTCGTTGAAATACACGCCGTTACCGATCTCGTGGTCAGTGATCTTCACCACCTCGACGCCCTTCTTCAGCAACATGCCGTAGAGCTTGCGCAGGGTGGTCATGTCGCCCGCAATCTCCAGCCCGTAGTGCTGCAGCCCCAGGCCGCCCTGGTGGGCCCCGGGTGCCGCGCGCAGCAACGCGATGTCGTGGTGCTTGGCACCGAAGGCCATCATGATCCAGCTTTCACCCCGGGCGCTTTCATGCATGCCCAGCACGTCGGCGTACCAACGCGCCGACACTTCAGGGTCGCTCACGGACAGCGACAGGTGAGTACGAACGACTTCGACTTTCATCGCGCGATTCCTCAGTTCTTCTTGATGATGGATTGATGCCCGGACTTGATTTGCGCCACGGCGGGCGTCCAGAGCACATCAGCGATTTCACTGAATTCACGCCACTGCTTCTGCCAGCCGTCACCGCCGTTCTCGGAAGTGAACAGATGCCCGTACTTGGTGCCGGCGACGATCTGGAGTGGGTCGGCAGGGTTCAAGGCAATCGCCCAGACACAAGAGTTGGGCTGTTGCGGCAGTGGCAGCACTTCCCAACTGAGGGCGGCATCCCGTGACACCAGCACCTTGCTGGTCGTGCCAGGGGTGCCGTCGGAAATGCTCAGGTAGAGCGTATCCTCGCTGCCCAGCGGTGCGTTCATGGCGCGCACGTAGTACAAGCCGAAGGTTTCCCGGGCGACGATGCCGGTCCAGGTCTGCCCCTCGTCGAGGCTGCGATAAACGGCGTTGACGCACACCACCACGATGACCTTTTGCCCATGGTTGGGCAGGACCACGATGTTGTGCACGTCCGAGTTGAAGTCCCACAGCAGGCGGTCATCGACACGGGTCCAGCTATCGCCACCGTCACGGCTGTGGAACAACCCGCCCTCTTCCAGGCCGAACCACAACTGGTTGCGATCGGTCGGGTCGTAGGCGAACGCCAGCAAGCGCGGACGGCTGACCCCTTCGCAAAACTCCGGGATCTCCACCGGGGCACGTTCCCAGGTCTGGCCACCATCGAGGGTGCGCCACAGCACCGCGCGCGAGGGCGCACCGGTGCCGACGAAAATCCGCTGTGCGTCCTGAGGATCCACGGCCACCTTCCAGACGGTCTGGCCGTTGAAGGGCGAGTCCACCCGCAGCCAATGGCCGCCGGTATCACGGCTGACGCACAGGCCGACGTCGGTGCCGGCATAGATCACCTCAGGCGTCCCCGGATGCAAGCTCAGGGAACGGGTGATCGCGTCGAATTCCAGGTCCTGGCCCAGGCCCAGGCGATGCCAGGTACGGCCATCGTCGGCGCTGCGGATCACCGCCTGCCCTACGGTGGCGACCAAAAGGGTTCCGTTACTCATCACTGCTGCTCCTCAAATGAAGATGCCGCGGGTCAAGCCGCCATCGATGCCAATGGATTCCCCGGTCACCGCACCGGCCTTGGGGGATGCGAGGAAACCGATCAGCCAGCCCATTTCAATCGGCGCCAGGGTGCGGCGGATCGGCGTTGCGTCGATGTAGCCCTGCTCCACCTGCTCGGGCGTCTTGCCCTGCTTGACCCCTTCGCGCTCATACAGCTCCTGGATGTGCGGGGTATCGACCACGCCGGGGTGGATCAGGTTGACGGTGATGCCGGAAGGGCCGAGTTGGTCGGAAAGGGTCTTGGTCATGTGGGCGATGGCCAGGTTGCGCATCCCCGAGAGGACCTTGCTGCCGCGCCCGGTCAGGCCACCGATATTGATGATGCGACCGAAGCCGCCGGCCTTCATGTGCGGGGTCACGGCCTTGGCGCAACGGAAATAGCCGATCACCTTGGTGTTGAGGTCCGAGAGCAATTCGTCGTCGCCGGCATGCTCGATGTCGTTGCGCACCACACCGGACGGGGCCGCGGCGCCGTTCACCAGGATGTCGATACGGCCAAAGTGCTTGTGGGCCGCCTCGACCATGTCGGACACCGCCGACATCTGGTTGGTGTCACAGAACAGCGGCAGCACCTCGTTGCCGGTCTCTGCGGTGATTTCCTCGGCGGCTTGCTGGAGGTATTCCATGCGCCGTGCGCAGATCACCACCTTGCAACCTTCCTGGGACAGAAAGCGCGCGACTTCCTTGCCGATGCCCATGCCACCGCCGGTGACGATCGCCACGCGGCCTTGTAATTCCAGATCCATAGCAGTTCCTCTTGTGATTGTTCGGTCAGGCGAGATCGACGAAGACACTCTTGGTTTCGGTGTAGGCATCGATCACGTTCTTACCCATTTCCCGGCCCCAGCCGGATTGCTTGAAGCCACCAAATGGCGAGGCTGGGTCGACGACGTTCCAGCAGTTGATCCACACCGAGCCAGCCTTCAACTGGGCCGCCACGCGATGGGCGGAACGCAAGTCACGGGTCCAGAGACCGGCGGCCAGGCCGTAGGGCGAGTCGTTGGCGCGCAGCACCAGTTCATCGATCTCGGTCCAGCTCATGACGGTCAGCACCGGGCCGAAGATTTCCTCCCGGGCGACACAGGCGCGCTCGGCGCGGTCGAGAAACACGCTGGGCCGGATGAAGTGACCGCGCTCCAGATGGGCCGGCCGGTCACCGCCGCAGATCAGCTCGGCGCCTTCTTCCTGGCCCCGTTGCAGGTAGCCGCGCACCGTGCCCAATTGCCGGGCCGAAACCAGCGGGCCCATGCTGCTGGCCGGATCCAGGCCGGGCCCCAACACATGGGCGGCCGCGTGGCGCTGGAGTTCTTCAAGCACCTGGTCGAGAACGCTGGCGTGCACGTAGAGACGCGATCCGGCGGTGCAGACCTGGCCCTGGTTGTAGAAAATGCCGTCGGCGGCGCCCTTGGCGGCACGGACGATATCGGCGTCCGGCAGGATGATGTTGGGGGACTTGCCACCCAGCTCCAGCGAGACTTTCTTCATGTTGCCGGTGGCCGCCTGGGCGATCAGCCGGCCCACTTGGGTCGAGCCGGTGAAGGCGATCTTGTCCACGTCCGGGTGCTGGGCCAGCGGTGCGCCGGTATGCACACCCAGGCCGGTGAGCAGGTTGACCACCCCGGCCGGGAAACCGGCGGCCTCGATCAACTGCACCAGACGAATCGCAACCAGAGGCGTCTGCTCGGCGGGCTTGAGTACCGCGACGCAACCGGTCGCCAGCGCTGGGCCAAGCTTCCACACGCACATGGTCAGCGGGAAATTCCACGGCACGATCAAGGCACAGACGCCCACCGGCTCGCGCAAGGTGTAGTTGAGCATCGGCGCGCCGCTGGAGGGCGATACCGGCAGCGTGCTGCCTTCGATCTTGGTCGGCCAGCCAGCGAAATAACGAATGATATTGGCCGCACTGGCCGCTTCGCCCCGGGCCGCGGCGATCGGCTTGCCGTTTTCCAGGGTGATCAGTTGCGCCAGCTCTTCGCGATGCTGGTCGAGCAGTTCCGCCAGGCGAAACAGCAACAACCCGCGCTGGGCCGGTGAGTGCTGCGCCCAGGGCCCGGTGAAGGCCGCGCGGGCGGCAGCGACGGCGGCATCCACGTCGCGTTCGCCGCCTTCGGCGACTTGCGCCAGGATGTGTTCAGTGGCCGGGTTTTCCACGGCAAACCGACGGCCGTCGGCGGCGTCCTGCCAGGTCCCGCCGATAAACAGGCGCCCGGGCTGCGACAGGAACTTCTCGACGGCAGGTAACAATTGAATCGGGTTCATATCCGCTCCTTCACAGTGCCATTTCAATCAGGCAAGGACCGCCATCGGCCTTGGCGTTGGCCAGGGCACGCTGCAACTCACCATTGGTGTGCACGGTGCTGGCCGGCAAGCCGTAGCCCTTGGCCAAGGCCTTCCAATCGATGCGTGGACGGTCCAGTACCGTCAGGCTCAGAGCCTCGGGGCCCAGCTCGGTCATGCCGAAGCGGCGCAGCTCGTTCTGCAAAATGGCGTAGCGATGGTTGGCCGCGATCAGGATCACCACCGGCAGTTGCTCGCGGGCGATGCTCCACAAGGTCTGGATGGTGTACTGGGCACTGCCGTCCGATTGCAGGCAGAACACACGGTTGCCGCGCTCGGCCATGGCCGCGCCAAAGCCCACCGGGATGCCCTGGCCGATGGCGCCACCGGTGTTGGTCAAGACCCGATGCCGGGCGGCATGGGCCGAAGCGGTGAAGAACGGATAGCCGCACGTCCCGCCTTCCACCGAAACGATGCAATCGTCGGGCAGCGACGCAGCCAGCACCTGACCCACGGACTGCGGTGTCAACGTAGCTTCGCTTGGCGGCAGCTCGATACCGGTTGGCGTGGGCACATAAGCCGGTGCTTCGAGCGCATCGGCGAGCGCAGTGAGCGCGCCGGCAACGTCGTCGCCTACTTCCGCCAGGCAGAGCAGGCGTTCACGTTCGGCCAACCGGGAGGCAATGCCTTCGTAGCCGAAGTAGCTGATAGGCTCGGGGACGCCGGCGCAGACCACTGCGTCGTACTGGTCGAGAATCTCAATGGCCACTTCGGGGAAGTAAGGCAGGCGATCCAGGTCAGGCAAACCACCGCCGCGATAGCTCAGGCGCGGAAAGGTTTCGGCGAACAAACGAACGCCCGGCAACTGGGCCAGGCGCCCCGCCGCTTCGAGTCCCGCGACGGACAGGCCTTGGTCGCCAACGATAAACACCAGGCGCCGACCACCACGCAGGGCCTGGGCGACCGCCTCGACCCGGTCACCGGCAAAACGGCGAATCGGGGCCTGCAATGCCGTGAAGGCTTTCTCGTGCTGCACCGTGTTGGCTTGCAGGTCCATCGGCAGAATCAGGCTGGCGATCTGCCCGTTGGCTTGCCAGGCGGCACGCACTGCCTCCTGGAAATCTTCGCCGACACCCGATGCCGTACGCGAAGTACGTACCCACTTGGAAACGCTGCCGGCCAACGCCTGGATATCACTGGCCAGCGGCGGATCGTAATTGACGTGCCAGGACGCATGATCGCCGATGACGTTGACGATCGGGCTGTTGGCGCGACGCGCGTTGTGCAGGTTGGCAATGCCATTGGCAAAGCCCGGCCCCAGGTGCGTCAGGGTCATCGCCGGCTTGCCGGCAATCCGGCCGTAGCCGTCCGCAGCACCGGTGCACACCCCTTCGAACAAGGACAACACCGGCTTGAGGGCTGGCGCACTGGCCATGGCTGCCACCAGGGGAATTTCAGTCGTTCCGGGATTGGCGAAGCAGTATTCGATACCGCTTGCCACCGCCGCTTTCACTATCAGTTGCGCACCATTCATTTCCAGCCCTCTTGATCGAGCGTTTGCAGTGGCTGAGATTTATCACACAGAAAAACCCTCCACTCAAGTATTTTTTACTCATAAAAGCTCTTATTTTGAGATTTATGCAAAATTACAGAGAAAATACGGCCTTCAATGTGTTTGTTTTTCTCAAGCACTGGCGTATCGTGGCAACGCCCCGTTTGCCGAGCGAGCGGGCTTTCCATCACTGGCGCAGCTACCTATAGTGCTCATCCAAACGACCACCTACGCGCCATTCCCCCCTTTAGGAGCGAAATGAGCAGTCTGAGCAAAATGCTGAGTGTGCTGGACCTGTTCGGCCCGACAACGCTGAAGATCGACCCCGACACCATTGCCGAGCGCATGGGCCTGTCCCGGGCGACCGTGTACCGCTACGTCAAGGATTTGTGTGATGCGGGCCTGCTGGTCCGGGTGGATGCCGGCAGCTACGGCCTGGGGCCACGCATCATCGAGCTCGATTGGATGATGCGCCAATACGACCCGATCCTCGTGGCGGGCCGCGAGTTGATGCACCAGCTGTCCGAAGCCACCGGCCTGGCGGTGTTCGCCAGCGTTTTCTATGACGGACACATCATCAACACCTACATCGCCGAACCCAATGACACCTACCAGTTCGCATTCGGTCGCGGCCAGCCGCTGCCGTTTTTTCGCGGTGCGCAATCCAAGGTGCTGATCGCCTTCCAAAAGGGACGCCGCCTGCAACGCCTGTTCGAAGAACACTTGGCCAACGACCCTGACAATACCTACGACTGGGCAAGCTTCTCCAAAGCGGCGAAAAAGATTCGCAAGGACGGCTATTGCCTGACCCACGACGAACTCAACCTGGGACTCACCGGTATCGCGGCACCGATCATCAACCCTGGGCTCGACGAGGTGGTGGGCAGCCTTTCAGCCGTCGGCAGCACCGACAGCTTCAAACTGCTGCGCCAGGAAACCGTGGTTGAAATGGTGATGGACACCACCCGGCGGATTGCCGAGCGGATGCAACATCCGCCTGCCATCGGCTAGAAACCGCAGGTGCGGCCATACCAGTGCCCTGTGGGAGCGAGCATGCTCGCACAGGGTGCTGTAGGAGCTGTCGAGCGAAGCGAGGCTGCGATCTTTTCGCCCCCATTGAGTCTCAAGCGAAAGATCAAGATCAAAAGATCGCAGCCTTCGGCAGCTCCTACAGGTCCCGGCAGGAGCAAGCTCCTATCAAACAAAACGCAAACACTTGATTTTCTATAACAAATTCCAGGTCAAGGCTGCACGGTAGCGAAAAGGTTAAATTCCACGGGAAATGGGGTTGGTCAGAATCTCTGGCTAGCTATCAGACTGCCTTCGCGAGCAGGCTCGCTCCCACAATTGGACCGGAGTACGACCGGAAGAGCCAGGTCGGCTATGAGGCCGCCTCGCGACGGACGTTGATCTCGGCGCCCCGTTAACCACGATGGCCGAACGCAGGCATTGTGGAGTGGGCATCCCGGCATGGATGCCGGGATAGCCGCGCTGGGCCATGGATGGCCCTTCGCGGCGGCCCACGGAGCAATGCCGGAGTG
>NZ_CAKKMI010000013.1:0-96446 GCF_918698105.1 Pseudomonas brassicacearum
GTTGCGCAGCGACCGTAAGATTTTGGGGCCGCTGCGCAGCCCAGCGGGAGCAAGCTCCCTCGCCACAATGTGTCAGCCTACACATTCAGTTGAGGCGTCAGCCCCTTCCCGTCAGGCAAACCCAAGCCTTGCTTGGAACCCACCCTGAATGGCCATAAAATGCCCGCCATCATTTGTCATTACCTCAGATACCAGACCCTATGACTGATTTACCGGATACCGACTACACCCAACGTTTCATCTTCGATGACAGCGATGCCCGTGGCGAGCTGGTGGCGTTGGAGCGTAGCTACGCCGAAGTCCTCGCCAAGCACGCCTATCCGGAGCCGGTCGCACAAATGCTCGGCGAGCTGATGGCGGCTGCGGCGTTGTTGGTGGGCACCTTGAAGTTCGATGGCTTGCTGATTCTCCAGGCCCGCTCCGATGGTCCGGTCCCGCTGCTGATGATCGAGTGCTCCAGCGAGCGCGAGATCCGCGGCCTGGCCCGTTATGACGCCGAGCAGATCGCGCCCGACGCGACCCTGGCCGACATGATGCCCAACGGCGTGCTGGCCCTCACGGTCGACCCGACCCAAGGCCAGCGTTACCAGGGAATTGTCGATCTGGACGGGGCAACCCTGGCCGATTGCTTCACCAACTACTTCGTCATGTCCCAGCAGACCAATACCCGCTTCTGGCTCTACGCCGACGGGCGGCGCGCTCGCGGTTTGCTGCTGCAACAACTGCCTGCCGACCGCCTGCGCGACCCGGAAGAACGTGACGCCAGTTGGCAGCACATCACCGCTCTGGCCAGCACCCTGAGCGCCGATGAGCTGTTGAGCCTGGACAACGAAACCGTGCTGCATCGTCTCTATCACGAGGAGCAGGTACGCTTGTTCGACGGCCAGCCGTTGCGCTTCCAATGCAGTTGCTCTCGTGAACGTTCCGCCAATGCGCTGGTCAGTCTGGGTCTGGAAGATGCGCAGCAACTGATGATCGAGCATGGCGGCGCCATCGAGATCGATTGCCAGTTTTGCAACGAGCGCTACCTGTTCGACGCCGCGGACATCGCGCAATTGTTCGCCGGGGCGGGTGTCGACACACCGTCAGATACTCGTCACTAAAACGGTTCAGCGCAGGTAAATCTCCTGACAAACGCCGGATTTACGCCGTACTGACGGGAGGGCCCTACTCTTTTTGGGGTTTTCTGGCATAATCCGGCCCACTTTTTTCGGGTAGTAGTGCGCGACTTCCTACTACAAAACGTTTGGAGCACTCGGCCACGGGCCGACGGGGAATCTCATGACGCAAGCCAATAACGCCGTGTACACCGATCTGAGTGTCGATGATCTGGTCAAAGAAGCCCTGAATCGCGGTGAAGGCGAGCTTGCCGATACTGGCGCGCTGGTTGTTCGTACCGGTCATCGTACCGGTCGCTCGCCAGTCGACCGTTTCATCGTAGAGGAGCCAACCACCCAGGACGCCATCGCCTGGGGCCCGATCAACCGCAAGTTCCCGGCCGACAAGTTCGATGCCCTGTGGAACCGCGTCGAAGCCTACCTGGGCGAGCGCGAGCGTTTTGTCTCCCACGTGCATGTAGGCTCCGATCCTGCGCACTACCTGCCGGTCAAGATGACCACCGAGACCGCGTGGCACAACCTGTTTGGCCGTTGCCTGTTCATCAACCCCGAGCAATACAATGCCGGCGGCAAGGATGAATGGCAGATCATCAACGCGCCGAACTTCGTCTGCGAGCCTGAGCGCGACGGCACCAACTCCGATGGCACCGTGATCATCAACTTCGCGGCCAAGAAAGTGCTGATCGCCGGCATGCGCTACGCCGGTGAAATGAAGAAAGCCCTGTTCTCCGTGCAGAACTTCCTGCTGCCAGCCGTTGACGTGCTGCCGATGCACTGCGCCGCCAACATGGGCGAAGAGGGCGATGTGACCCTGTTCTTCGGTCTGTCGGGCACCGGCAAGACCACCCTGTCCGCCGATGAAAGCCGTTACCTGATCGGTGACGACGAGCACGGCTGGGGCGTGGGCGTGGTCTTCAACATCGAAGGCGGCTGCTACGCCAAGTGCATCGACCTGTCCGAGAAGAACGAGCCGGTTATCTGGAAAGCCATCCAGCACGGCGCCGTCCTGGAAAACGTTGTCATCGACCCGGTCACCAAGAAAGCCGACTACGCCGACGACAGCCTGACCCAGAACAGCCGCGCCGCCTACCCGCGTGAGCTGATCGAAAAACGCGCACCGAAAAACCTCGGTGGCGAGCCAAACGCCGTGATCTTCCTGACCTGCGACCTGACCGGTGTACTGCCGCCTGTGTCGATTCTCAGCGAAGAGCAAGCCGCCTACCACTTCCTGTCCGGCTACACCGCACTGGTGGGCTCGACCGAAATGGGTTCGGGCAGCGGCATCAAGTCGACCTTCTCCACCTGCTTCGGCGCCCCGTTCTTCCCGCGCCCGGCTGGTGAATACGCTGAGCTGCTGATCAAGCGCATCCGTGGTTTCGGCTCCAAGGTCTACCTGGTCAACACCGGCTGGACCGGCGGCGGCTACGGCGTCGGCAAGCGCTTCAACATCCCGACCACCCGTGCGGTGATCGCAGCAATCCAGAGCGGTGCGCTGATCGGGGCTGAAACCGAACACCTGGACATCATCAACCTGGACGTGCCGCTGGCTGTTCCAGGCGTCGAGACTGGCCTGTTGAACCCACGCAACACCTGGGCCGACAAAGCTGCCTACGACGAAGCGGCCAAGGCCTTGGCCGGTCTGTTCACCGAGAACTTCAAGAAGTTCGACGTGAGCGACGCGATCAAGGCAGCGGGTCCGCAGCTGTAAGGCTTGGTTGGTGAATGAAAAAACCGCCCTTCATGGGCGGTTTTTTATGGGCGACCATTTGAGGCGCCCCGATCAGCTAGGCCTCTTCCACTTCCCGCGTATCCCATCGTTGCGCCTTGATCGCCTTGTAGAGCATGCCAATGGTCAGTGGCATCTTGTTCCCACGGCCCTTGGCCCTGCGCTTTTGAAACACATCAAATCCTTCCGGCTGAAAATAGCGGTAAGCGTCGTAGTCGATGAGCTCGATGGCGAATCGCTCCTCCAATGTCTCCATCAGATGCCGGGCATCCGCGCCATCGCAACCCAAGTCGAGATTGATCGCGGTGTCCAGGCGGATGGTCTTGCGTTCGGGCAGGCCGATCTCTTCGTGCAGCAGTTCCATGAGCTGGCGCATGGCGTGATCGTCGGGGAAGTCGGGGGCGAGGTACATGGCGAAGTTTCCGGGAGGTTCGCGTGCGTCCGTCTGAAGGGAAAGTTTAGGGGGAAATCGTTGCCCGTTGGAAAAGAAGAAAGATCTCACAGCAGTCTCGGAACCGTCTGCTGAGTAAACCTTTAGTCGTCCGGTAAGGTTCGCCACGCCCTTTCAATGGTGGCAATGGCGATCGAGCAGGGATGAAGCATGACGAAAGGAAAGGCCGGTGTTCCGCAGGTTTGGGAGCATTACGGTGGTGATCGGGGCTACAGGATCCTGCGGGACATGACCCCCAGTGAACTGGAGAAGAGATACGCCGATCAACAGGCCTATGAGGGCATGCTGGCCAGGCAAGCGGCTTACATGAGCGAACGTCTGGCCCAAGTCCGCGAAGCATCACCTTCCGACGTGAAGGGCTGTGTATTTGCCAAGTCCTGCAAGCTGCCTGATTCAGTCATCGACTACCACAACCCAAGCGGCTACATCCCGACTGAAGCCCTGAGGGAGTACGGCCAATTTACCTTGTTGGGTGGCCGTCAAGCTGACGAGTCAGGGCGCATTCAGCTTAAGAGTATCAGTGGGTCGTTACCGGCAAGCTTCGGCACGTTTGCCTTGGGTCGAACGATGCCTGCCTCCCTCAGCGCGGCGGCCGGGGCTGCTGGCGCGGTCACTGCTCCTGTGGCAGCGGGGGCACTGATCGGTCTGGTGGGGTTGCTGGTGCCCTCGAGCCTGGGTGACGGCTCGTTGTACACCGAAGAGCAACTGCGTGCCCTGGAGCAGGCACGCACCCGGGTTCGGCTGCATGTCGAAACCCAGGCCGATGGAACACTCAAGGGATACGGCTACAACACCCAGGCGCGACGTGACTGGGAAATGATTCCGGTGGTGACGTTCCAGGCTCGCGGCGAGCAGCAAGTGGCGGACTTTGGCGATGGAGTCGAGTTGATCTGGACACCGGCGGTCGATCCGTCTGCCACGCTGGGCATCCCGGCGCTGGAGGCCGCGCCACAGGCTCCGCATATCTGGATTTTTCCGCCAACGCCAGCGGCGGACAGCATCATCGTCAACCCGATCTATCCGCCGGAGTACAAGGATTTCATTCTTGTGTTTCCGGCGGATTCTGGGGTTTCGCCGTTGTATATAGTTTTTAGTATTCGTCGCAAGGGGCTGCCAGAGGCGACACATGATTATCATCAGGCGCCAAGAACACACGAAATAACTGGTTTTGATGGCTTGTTCGAAGTCAAAGCAAAGACGCCACGTCAAGGTGGCGGTGGGTTTCGGGAGCGTTGGACGGACGCTAAGGGCAGGAAGATTTACGAGTGGGATTCCAGGCACGCTGAGCTAGAGGTGTATCGCGCGAGCGGCGGTAGCCATTTGGGTTCATTTGATCACCTTACGGGTGAACAGAAGAAAAAACCGAATCCGAAACGCAATATCAAAAAATTTCTGTGAGGAAGATATGGGATTAAAAGTAAGGTTGAGATGGTTCGATAAAGAAACGGAGGTGTTGGTCGGAAAAGAGTATTCGAAGGATTTTGGAGAGGACTCTATTGTTCTCGACGATCTGGATCTTCCTTTGGAAAACAATATCAATAATGGAAATTTCGACGTGAGTACCGAATGGGCTGAAATCCTACAGCCATATTTCGAGCATGCCTTGGATTTATCGATATACGATTATCAGGTGTCTTTTGATTATCGGGATGCTTGGTAGTCATCCAGCTTGAATCCAACCGCCAACGCCGAGAGGCGGTAGGTTGCTTCGCATTTCCAGTGGTTTATTCCCGGACCAGGTCTTAGGCACCAAGCTGTATCATCCCGTATCGATTCGACCCCGACCTTTTCTCGACTCGCCGCGTTGCCGCGCTAGGCTTTGGGCATCGCAGCAGTCAAAGGAGCGACCGCGCATGCACAGCACCCTGGAACAGGTTTTCGGTTATCCACAGTTTCGTCCCGGCCAGGAGGCGGTCATCGGCGCCGTACTGGCCGGTCGGTCAGCGGCGGCCATTTTTCCCACTGGCTCGGGCAAGTCCCTGTGTTATCAACTGCCGGCCCTGCTATTGCCGCACTTGACCTTGGTGGTTTCGCCACTGCTGGCGTTGATGCAGGACCAGTTGGCGTTTCTCAAGCGCCACGGCATTGCGGCGGCGAGTATCGATTCGGCCCAGGGCCGTGACGAAGCCAACGACGCCATGGCGCGGGCCAGGTCGGGCGAGTTGAAGATCCTGATGATTTCCGTGGAGCGCCTGAAGAACGAGCGCTTTCGCAATTTCCTGCAGCAGGTGCCGATCTCGTTGCTGGTGGTGGACGAGGCCCACTGCATTTCGGAATGGGGGCATAACTTTCGACCTGACTACCTCAAGCTTCCCGATTACCAGCGTGAGTTCAATATTCCCCAGGTGTTGCTGCTGACGGCCACCGCCACACCCAAGGTCATCGCCGACATGCAGGCGAAATTCGCCATCGCCGCCTCTGATGTGGTGACGACGGGTTTCTATCGGTCGAACCTCAATCTGCTGGTCGAACCCGTGAGCGGTGCCAACAAGCGCGCACGGCTGGTGCAGTGGCTGGGCGAGCGTGCCGGGCAGCCGAGCATCGTCTACGTGACCTTGCAGCGAACCGCCGAGCAGATCGCCGAGCACCTGGGCCGGCACGGGATCGAGGCCGAGGCCTATCACGCCGGTTTGCCCCATGAACAACGCGAAGATATCCAGCGGCGGTTCATGGGCGGGCAATCCAATTGCATCGTCGCGACCATCGCTTTTGGCATGGGCATCGACAAGAGCGACATCCGCAACGTCGTGCACTTCGACCTGCCCAAATCCATCGAAAACTACAGCCAGGAGATTGGCCGGGCCGGACGGGACGGGCAACCGTCCGATTGCCTGGTGCTGGCCAACCGCGACAGTCTCAACGTGCTGGAAAACTTTGTGTATGGCGATACGCCGGAGCTTGCCGGCATTCGTTGCGTGCTCGATGAGCTGCAGGCCGCCGCTCCCGATGGGCAATGGGAGTTCTTGCTGGGACCTCTGGCGGACCAGAGCAACATCCGGCAGTTGCCACTCAAGACGTTGCTGGTCCAGTTGGAGCTACGTCGGCTGATCGCGCCGCGTTATGCCTATTTCGCGGAGTACCGCTTCAAGTTCCTGACTGAGCCAGAAGAACTGCTGGAGCGCTTCGAAGGCGAGCGAAGGGACTTCGTCTCGGCCATCATCCAGACCTCCAGTCGCGCCCGAGCGTGGGCCACGGTGAATTTCGACGGGATGTACCAGCAATATCACGCTGAGCGTAATCGCGTGGTCAAGGCGCTGGACTATTTCCAGGAAAAGGGCTGGATCGAGCTGGAAAGCAATCAGATGACCGAGGTGTACAGCGTATTGGACGCGGACCTGGATGTGCAGGTCTTGAGCGCCGAGCTACACGCCTATTTCACCCGGCACGAACAAGGTGAAATCGCACGGATCCACGCCATGCTCGAGTTGTTCGCCACCGACCGTTGCCTGGGTTATCGCCTGGCGCAGTATTTCGGCGATGACAATGCGCCACGCCAGTGTGGTCATTGTTCGGTGTGCCATGGGCATGTCGCTCGCCTGCCGGAGCCACCTTCGCTGCCGGCACTTGTGGATAAAAGTTTCGAGGCGCTGTGTGGCGATTTTATCCACAAGCATGAGCAGCACAGCGCCAGCGTGCCGTCTGCCGAGCGCCTGACCCGCTTCCTGTGCGGGATCAGCGTGCCGCTGTTCACTCGATTGAAGGCACGGAAGATCAGTGGATATGCCGCACTGGAGGCGTATCCATACGCTGAAGTTCGTCAGTGGGCCCAAGCGCACCTGTGAGCTGTATCCATCCGCTGAATGCCCTGCATCACACGAATAAATTTCAAAAATATTCGGTGGCTGACTAAGGTGAAGGCTGTCTTTGGATCGCCAACAAGAGAGCCAACATGAACCAGACACCTTTCGATATTCAGCGGGCCGCGGTGGTCGGTGCGGGCACCATGGGCCGGGGCATCGTGATGTGCCTGGCCAACGCGGGCGTGGCGGTGCAGTGGGTCGACAACAATCCACAAATGCTCGAGCAGGCACTGGTCGCTGTGGCCGAGACCTATGCCCATGGTGTGCGCCAGGGCCGTATTGACCAAGACGAGGCGGATGCACGGATCGCCCGGGTAACACGGGCGGAGGATTACGCGGCGATTCGTGAGGTGGACCTGGTGATCGAGGCGGTCTACGAAAACCTCGAACTCAAACAGAACATCTTTCGTGAGCTGGACGGCTTGCTCAAGCCCGAGGCCATCCTGGCGAGCAACACCTCGGCGCTGGACATCGATGCCATCGCCGCTGTCACGCGCCGGCCAGCCCAGGTCCTGGGCCTGCATTTCTTCAGCCCGGCGCACATCATGAAGCTGCTGGAAATCGTTCGCGGCGCACATACCTCCAAAGCGGTGCTGGACGCCGCGCTGGTGCTGGGCAAGCGCATGGGCAAGGTCAGCGTTGTATCAGGTAATTGCCATGGATTCATCGGCAACCGAATGCTTCATCCTTATGTGCTGGAAGCGCGCAAGATGCTGCTGGAGGGGGCGTTCCCCCATCAGGTGGATGCGGCGTTGCAGGGCTTCGGTTTCGCCATGGGACCGTTTCGTATGTACGACGTTGTTGGCATTGATCTGGAGTGGCGCGCCCGTGAGCTGGCGGGCAAGGGCCAGGATGCGCCCGAGGTGCAGGTGGACAACCGTCTGTGCGAGCTGGGACGGTTCGGCCAGAAAAGCGGCAATGGGTACTATCACTACGAGCCGGGCAGTCGACAGGCCGAGCATGATGTCGAGGTCGATGCGCTGGTGCTACGAGTCAGTGAGGCGTTGGGTTTCCAGCGACGCGAAATTGGCCCGGAAGAAATCCTCGAGCGGTGCTTGCTGGCGCTGGTCAACGAGGGGGCGAAGATCCTGCAGGAAGGCATTGCCGAGTCGGCCCATGACATCGACCTGGTCTACCTCAATGGCTACGGCTTTCCTGTGGACAAGGGCGGGCCGATGGCCTGGGCCGACGGGCAGGGGCTGGAAGATATCCACGCACGCTTGCTGGCGCTCGAAACGAAGCAGGGCGACCAGTGGAAGCCCGCGCGCCTGATCGGCGAGCTGGCAGCGCAGGGCAAGGGCTTCGCGCAGGCCTGAGGCCGGGCCACGTCAAGATCATTGAACAACCGTAAAGGACACCTGATGCCCCAACGCAACGAATACCGACACTTGCAAGCCATTACCACGCGCTGGCACGACAACGACGTGTACGGTCACGTCAATAACGTCACCTACTACAGCTTTTTCGATAGCGCAGTGAATACCTACCTGATCGAAGTCGGTGGCCTGGATATCCATGATGGAGAGGTGGTGGGGTTCGTGGTGAGTTCAGCCTGTGACTACTTTGCCTCGATCGCCTTTCCAGACCGGATTGAAATCGGCCTGCGGGTCGGGAAGTTGGGCAGCAGTTCGGTGCAGTACGAGTTGGCGGTGTTCAAGGCGGGGGAGGAGGAGGCTTGCGCGGCGGGGCGTTTTGTTCACGTATTCGTGGACCGGGCGTCGAATCGGCCGGTGGCGATTCCGGACCGGCTGCGCGGGGCTTTGGAACAGTTGGTGGTCTGAAACAAAAAATCGCAGCCTCCTGTCAGCTCTGGGAGCTGCCGGAGGCTGCGATCTTCAACGGCGGTTTATCAGCCAGCCGTTAGTCGCGGTAGTAGCGATGATGTTTTTTGCGATGCCCGTAGGCATGGCCACGACCTGGGTGGCCGTCACGGTAGTAGCGGCGATCGCCACGGCGACCGTCGTAGTGACGATCATCGTCATCGTCCTTGCCCATGTAGTTACCCAGGGCGCCACCCGCGCCGCCGCCCGCTGCCGCACCGATCAGGCTGCCAGTGGTGCCGCCGACGCTACGGCCGACCACGTTACCGCCGGCTGCGCCCAGCGCGCCGCCGATCGCCGCTTCGCCGCGGCTGTGTTTGTCTGCGCCGACTGCACTGCCGCCCGCGCCGCCCAGCGCCGCGCCGATCGTGGAGCCGGTGTTGCCGCCCAGGGACTGGCCGACGACCGAACCCAAAACCCCGCCCAATGCGCCGCCCACACCTGCTTCGGCAGTACCACCGGCAGAAGCGATGCCACTGGCCAGGCTAAGGGACAACAAGAGAATGGAGGAGAACTTCATAGAGGAGCCTCAAAGGGATGACGGCGCGATCCTGAGGCTGGCTTCGCTTGGTTACAATAGAAATCCGACGAGTAACACGACTTGTGCACAATTCTCTAAGTTATTGTTTTTCGGTGGGAACTTAAGGCAAATAGGTCGGTCTTTAGCTACTTCGGACAGGCCGTTTTCTAGGGAAAACGGCCTTTTTTGTGCGTGCTGGAAAGTACTTTGTGGCGAGGGGATTTATCCCCGCTGGGGCGCGGAGCGGCCCTAAACCTGATGACTCGGTATGCCAGCATAACCAAGTCGATTGTTTTAGGGGCCGCTTCGCGCCCCAGCGGGGATAAATCCCCTCGCCACAGGGCCATCATGATCCAAAAGGCTGTATCAGGCCGACTTGGCCAGGATCAGTCCATTTTCGCCCGCCGCTTCCAGGCGGATCGCGACGAATTTCGACGTCGGAGTGTGGCTGCCGTCGCCCGTGCTTTCCAGTGGCACCAGCGGGTTCACTTCAGGGTAATAGGCCGCAGCCTGCCCGGCAGGAATGTCGAATGCCAGCAGGGTAAAGCCCTTGACCCGCCGTTCGCGGCCGTCATCCCAGAGCGAGACGATGTCGGCTTTCTGCCCCGGCTTGAAGCCCAGGCGAATGATGTCCGCTTCGTTGGCAAACAACACATCACGCTGGCCCTTCACACCGCGGTAGCGGTCATCGAGGCCATAGATGGTGGTGTTGTACTGATCGTGGGAGCGCATGGATTGCATGATCAGGTCGGGCAGCTGCCCGGTGGCCCGGGTGCGTTCATGCACAAGGTCGGTCGGCAACCGGTTGGGCTTGAAGTTGGCGCGGCCCGACGGGGTGTTCCAGCGTCGCAAACCGGCGCTGTTGCCGAGGTAGAACCCACCAGGGTTCTTCAGCTTTTCGTTGAAGTCCTTGAAACCGGGCACGGTCTCGGCGATCAGGTCGCGGATGCGACTGTAGTCGGCCACCAGCCAGTTCCAGTCCACCGGACGGCTACCCAGCGTGGCGGCGGCGATGCCGGCGATGATCCACGGTTCGGAGCGCATCTGGTTCGACAGCGGCTGCAACTGGCCGTAGGAGGCATGCACCATGCTGAAGGAGTCTTCCACGGTCACCGCTTGCGCGCCTTCGGTTTGCAGGTCGATGTCGGTGCGGCCCAGGCACGGCAGGATCAGCGCGTCCTTGCCGTGAGCCAGGTGGCTGCGATTGAGCTTGGTGCTGATCTGCACCGTCAGGTCGCAATTGCCCAAGGCCTGGAACGTCCGATGGCTGTCCGGCGTGGCTTGGGCGAAGTTGCCGCCCAGGGCAATGAATACCTTCGCCTGGCCGTCGGCCATGGCGTGGATCGCCTCGACCACGTTGTGGCCGTTTTCACGCGGTACCTTGAATTGGAAACGCCGCTCCAGCGAGTCGAGGAACGCCACTGGCGGACGCTCGTTGATGCCCATGGTCCGGTCGCCCTGCACGTTGCTGTGGCCGCGAACCGGGCACAGGCCTGCGCCTGGCCGGCCGATATTGCCGCGCAGCATCATCACGTTGGCGATTTCCTGGATGGTCGCCACCGAATGACGGTGCTGGGTGATCCCCATCGCCCAGCACATGATCACGTTCTCGCTCTTGGCGTACATGCGCGCCGCTTGCTCGATGTCGACCAGGGTCATGCCCGATTGCTCGACGATCTGTTCCCACGGCGTGTCGTCGACCGCCGCCAGGTAATCCAGCACGTTGGTGCTGTGCTCATTGAGGAACGCGTGGTCGAACACCGCCGCCGCGCCGCTGTTCTGCGCTTCGCGCTCCCACTGCAGGAGGAACTTCGCCATGCCGCGCAAGATCGCCATGTCGCCACCCAGGGCCGGGCGGAAATAGGCGGTGTTGGTCGGCTTATTGCCGTTGGTGAGCATCTCGATCGGGTTCTGCGGATGCTGGAAACGCTCCAGGCCACGCTCCTTTAGCGGGTTGATGCAGACCACTTGGGCGCCGCGTTTTACCGCCTCACGCAGTGGTTCGAGCATCCGCGGATGGTTGGTCCCGGGGTTCTGGCCCCAGACGAAAATCGCGTCGGCGTGTTCGAAATCATCGAAGGTCACCGTGCCCTTGCCCACGCCCACGCTCTGGGACAGCGCTACGCCGCTGGCTTCGTGGCACATGTTCGAGCAGTCGGGGAAGTTGTTGGTGCCATAGGCGCGCACGAACAGCTGATACAAGTAGGCCGCTTCGTTGCTCGCCCGGCCCGAGGTGTAGAACTCGGCCTGGTTCGGGCTGGACAGCCCTTGCAGGTGCTTGCCGATCAGGTCGAACGCCGCTTCCCAACTGATGGGTTTGTAGCGGTCGGTTTCGGCGTCGTAGCGCATGGGCTCGGTCAGGCGACCCTGGTACTCGAGCCAGTAATCGCTCTGCTCCAACAGCGAGCTCACGCTGTGCTTGGCGAAAAATGCGCCATCGACGCGGCGCTTGGTGGCTTCCCAGTTCACGGCTTTGGCGCCGTTCTCGCAGAACTTGACCACGCCGCTTTCCGGCGAGTCCCCCCAGGCACAGCCTGGGCAGTCAAAACCGCCATTCTGGTTGGTCTTGAGCATCATGCGGATGTTTTTCAGCGCGTTGTCGCTGGTCAACCAGGCCTGAGCGACGCTGATCAGCGCTCCCCAGCCACCGGCCGGGCCCTTGTAGGGCTTGTAGCGCGGTACGGGTTTCTGGTCGGCTTGTTGATGATTGCTCACGCTTGTTTCTCCATCGCAGGGCTGTAGACCCGCGGCGCACTTTTTTGCGGCAGGTGGATGAGGTTGAGGTTGTGTTGGCGAGCCCACTGCACCGCAAGGCCGGTGGGCGACGACAGGCTGACCAGGGTCTGGATGCCGGCCCGCAGGACTTTCTGGATCAGTTCCAGGCTGCAGCGGCTGGTGACGATCGCCACGCCGCCGGCCACCGGGATCTGCTGCCGGATCAACGCGCCGATCAGCTTGTCGAGGGCGTTGTGCCGGCCAATGTCTTCGCGACCCAGCAGCAATTCGCCTTGGGCGTTCATGAACAACGCGGCGTGGACTGCGCCGCAGTATTGGCCCAGGGGCTGAAACTGGCTGATACGGTCACGCAGGCCGTCGAGCCATTGGGCCGGTGGCAGCGGTGCGCCGGGTAGCACCTTGAGGTTTGGCAAAGCCTGTTCCACTGCTTCCACGCCGCACAAGCCGCAGCCACTGGTGCCCGTCAATTGCCGGCGTTGCTGCTTGAGGTTCCAGAAGGCGCGGTTGGCGATGGTCACCTCGGCATGGTGCGCAGCACCCGCGCCGCTCAGTTGCAGGTCATAGATGTCCGATGCGTCTTCAATGATGCCGCTGCCGAGGCTGAAGCCGACGATGAAGTCTTCAAGGTCGGTGGGGGTGACGAGCATGACCGCCTGGCTGATGCCGTTATAGGCAATCGCCAGCGCCACTTCCTCGGCCAGCGCGGTGCTGTCCGATTGGGAGTGGTCCAGGTTGCAGTAGCGATAGCTCTGGCTGGCGGCCGGCGCGGATGTTTCCATCGCGGGCGCTGGACTGACCGGAGGCTTGTCGTTCATAGGCATCACTGAAAGTAGGAATAGTGTTAAGACTAAATGCGGCAATCTGCCACGTCTAATCGCTATTACTGATCTCTCAATAGATGACGTCGATCAAGATGTTGTCGATGATTTCTGGTAAAGGGCGAAACAGGCCTCTGCCAAGGCCGAGCGTGGGGCTCCGCGCCGCATGATCAGGCCCAGCGGGACCAACGTCTGCGCGCTTTCGATGGGCTGGATGCGCAAGTCTTCGGTCAGTACATCCAGGCCGCTGTCCAGGGGCATCACCGCGCAACACAGTCCACCGTGCACAGCTTGTAACAATTGATGCACCGCGTCGGTTTGCAACAGCGGTTGAGGCGTGAGGCCCCGGCTGTGGAAATTGTGGTCGATGGATTGGCGAAAGTGCATGCCGCTGGTGAGCATGCCCAGGGGCAGTTCGATCAGGGCTTCCCAGCTCAGCGGTTGTTCGCCAAAGAAGAAAAAGCGCTGGTCGTAGAGCAGACCCATGCGGGTGTGGCTGAAGGGCAGGGCTTCGAAGCGTTCGTTGTCCAGGCGTTCCAGGTAGGAAATACCCAGGTCGATACGGTTGTTCGCCAACTGTTCGAGGATGCGTTCGGAGCTCAGGGACGACAATTCGAAACGCAGGTTGGGGTGCTCGGCGTGCAAGCGCTGCATCATCGCCAGCGGGTCGAAGTCCGACAACGGCACCACGCCCAGGCGCAGCGTGCCCACCAGGTTACCGCGACAGGCCGCCGCTTCGGCCTGCAGCCCGTCATAGGCCGCCAGCACCGTGCGCGCCCAGGCCAGTACCCGTTCCCCCGGCGCGGTGAAACCTTCAAAACGCTGGCCGCGGTTGACCAGCGGCAGGTCGAGTTCTTCCTCAAGGCTGCGCAGGCGCATCGACAGGGTCGGCTGGGTAATGTGGCAGCGTGCGGCGGCTTGGCCGAAGTGGCGGGTTTCGTCCAGCGCGATGAGAAATTTCAGCTGCTTGATGTCCATCTTCGCTCCAGGGCGCAGGAAGGTTCGGATTCTAGCGCTTGCGCGTGGCGGGGTCATTGGTCGGTTGGGAACCGGGTTCGTCTCGCCTGGTCTAGTCTTTGCGTCTGGACACTTAAATCAAGGAGCGTGTGCCATGAGTATTTTTAGTTTTGTGAAGGAAGCCGGTGAAAAGCTGATCGACCTGCTCACCCCCGGCAATGCCAATGCCAGCGAACAACTGAAAGCGCATATTGAGAAGGTCGGCCTGGGTAATCCGAATGTCCAGGCAACCATCGAGGGCGACAAAGTCATCGTCACTGGTGAAGTCGCGAGCCAGGAAGAAAAGGAAAAGATCCTGTTGGCGGTGGGCAATATCGCCGGTGTCGGCAGTGTCGACGACCAGATTACGGTGACTGGCCCGGTGGCTCAGGCGGCGCGTTTCGTGACCGTGAAGAAGGGCGACACACTCAGTGCCATCGCCAAGGCCGAGTACGGCGATGCGAACAAGTACAACAAGATCTTCGAGGCCAATAAGCCGATGTTGTCGCACCCGGACAAGATCTATCCGGGGCAGGTGTTGCGTATTCCCGAGTAACCTTCAGGCCTGTGGTGCCTTCATCGCGTGCAAGCTCGCTCCCACACTGGATCTGTGGCGAACAAAGATCCCCCTGTGGGAGCGAGCTTGCTCGCGATGGCGGCCTGACTGAGTGCATATCCATTGCTGCGGTAACGGCTACTTATGGTTCCGCTCTTACAGCGGCTCACTTTTGGAAGAGCGCCAAAAGTAAGCAAAAGCGCTTTGCCCCACCACTCGGTGCCTCGCTTAGGCTCGGCATGCCCTCACTCCGGCATTGCTCCGTGGGCCCGCCGCGAAGGGCCATCCATGGCCCAGCGCGGCTATCCCGGCATCCATGCCGGGATGCCCACTCCACAATGCCTGCGTTCGGCCATCGTGGTTAACGGGGCGCCGAGATCAACGTCCACCGCGAGGCGGCCTAGTAGCCGACCTGGTTCTCCCGGTCGTACACCCCTCAGATCTGTTTGAGCAGGACCTGTGGGAGCAAAGCTTGCTCGCGAGGCGGCCTAGTAGCCGACCTGGCTCTCCCGGCCGTACATCCATCAGATCTGTTTGAGCAGGACCTATGGGAGCAAAGCTTGCTCGCGAGGCGACCTAACAGCCGGCCTATTTCTCCGGCCGTACCCCGATCCAACTGTGGGAGCGAGCCTGCTCGCGATGAATGCGACACGGTTCAAAGCCCGGCAATCAGGTCCCGATAATCCCCCAACGCGTCAAACTCCCCCGTGTCCTTCGGCCCTTTACGGCTGTCCGGCTCGCTCACGGCCAGCAAGTGCGCCACGCCGAAGTCCCGGGCGCTGCGCAGCACCGGCAGGGTGTCGTCGATGAACAGGCTGCGGGCCGGGTCGAAATTCAGGTCGGCTTGCAGCGCATCCCAGAATTGCGGGTTTTCCTTGGGGAAGCCGTAGTCGTGGGAGCTGATCAAGCGGTCGAAATAAGGGGCCAGTTCGATGCGTTCCAGCTTCAGGGACAATGAATCGCGGTGCGCGTTGGTGATCATCACCACGCGTTTGCCGGCCCGCTGGATCGCCGCCAGGAAGGTATCGGCGTCCGGGCGCAAGGCGATCAGGTGCGCGGTTTCCAATTTCAGTTCGCGCACTGGCAGTTTCAGCTCGGCGCTCCAGAAATCCAGGCAATACCATTGCAACTGACCGGCGTTGCGCTCGAACAGCGGCTGCAGCTCCATCTCGGCCATCGCCCGGCTCACGCCATGCAGTTCGGCGTAGCGCTGGGGCAGGTGTTCGAGCCAGAAATGGTTGTCGTAATGCAGGTCCAGCAGGGTGCCGTCCATGTCCAGCAGAACCGTATCGATCTCATGCCAGGGCAGCAAGGCCATAAAACTTCTCCAGCGGTAATCGGATATCCGACACAAACAATCAGAATAGGCCGGGTATAGTAGCCCGCTATCGCCCAGGGAGCCGTTTATGCGCCAGAAACCCACCATACTCGATCGCCAGATCGTCGCTACCAGCCGCCTGTTTTGCGTGGAAGAACTGAAATTGCGGTTTTCCAACGGTGTGGAGCGCACCTACGAACGTCTGGCGAGCAAGGGCGCAGGTTATGGCGCGGTGATGATCGTGGCGATGCTCGATGCCGACCACGCGGTGTTGGTGGAAGAGTATTGCGGTGGCACCGACGCCTATGAACTGTCCTTGCCCAAGGGCTTGATCGAGCCCGGTGAAGATGTGTTGGCGGCGGCCGAGCGGGAGCTCAAGGAAGAGGCCGGTTTCGGAGCGCGTCAATTGGAACACCTGACCGAGCTGTCGTTGTCGCCCGGCTACATGAGCCAGAAGATCCAGGTGGTGCTGGCGACCGATCTGTATGAAGAACAGCTGGAGGGTGACGAGCCCGAGCCGATGCGCGTGGACAAGGTCAACCTGCGTGAGCTGTCGGCCCTGGCACAGAACCCGCAGTTCACGGAGGGTCGGGCCTTGGCGGCGCTGTACCTGGCCCGTGACCTGCTGACCCAGCGTGGAGCTTTCCTGTCATGACTTTCCCTCATCCGTTGATGGCCCCTGTGGTCGAGCTGGCGCTCCAGGCCGGTGAAGCGATCCTGCCGTTCTGGCGTGCCAACGTGCAGGTCAACCACAAGGCTGACGAGTCACCGGTGACCGCCGCAGACATGGCCGCTCATGATGTGATCGTGGCCGGGCTGCTGGCACTGGCTCCGGATATTGCGATCCTCTCCGAAGAAGACGCCGATATTGCCCAAAGCGTGCGTGCCGGCTGGCAACGCTGGTGGCTGGTAGACCCGCTCGATGGCACCAAGGAATTCATTTCCGGCAGCGAGGAGTTCACCGTCAACATCGCGTTGGTGGAGCAGGGCCGTGTTGTGTTCGGCGTGGTGACGATGCCCACCAATGGGCGTTTTTACGTGGGCGGCGCAGGGCTGGGCGCCTGGCGTGGCGACAAGGGCGGCGAGCCTTTGCCGATCGCGGTTCGTGACACACTGGCGCCAGGTGACGCCTTCACCGTGGTTGCCAGTCGCCGGCACACCAGCCCGGAGCAGGAACGCCTGCTGGATGGCTTGAGCGCCAGCCTGGGTGAGCTGCAACTGACCAGTATTGGCAGTTCGTTGAAGTTTTGCCTGGTGGCCGAGGGCGCGGCGGATTGTTATCCACGGCTGGCGCCGACCTCCCAGTGGGACACCGCCGCTGCCCAGGGTGTATTGGAAGGTGCGGGTGGCGAGGTGTTGGATTTGAGCGGCGAACCGTTCTGTTATCCACCGCGTGAGTCGCTGTTGAATGCGTCGTTCCTGGCGTTGCCGGCGAAAGCGGCGTGGCGTGGAAAACTGCTGGAGCTTGCTCGCTCCTGAACCCTTTCTGCTTTCTGTGGCAAAAGAGCTTTTTGTGGCGAGGGAGCTTGCTCCCGCTGGGCTGCGAAGCAGCCCCTCGCTTTGGCGGTTGCTGCGCAACCGAGCGGGAGCAAGCTCCCTCGCCACAGGGGGCACCATGCCCTAGTTCAAAAGGTCATGCGCTTTTTAGCGGTGCAACACGTACTGCCCCTCAAACTGCACCGCCACCTCCTCGCTGCCGGTATTCATCACCCGCGTCTGCAACGCCAGCCGTGCCCGTCCGTAACGCCGGTAGGTGGCCAGGAAGCGCTTCCAGACTTTTTCCTCCGGCGCTTCGCAGACGACGGTCGCATCGCCGGTCACTGGCAGCGGATAGCTGATCTGCCCTTCCTGAATCACGATATGCCCGTCTACGATGCCTTCCTCGCGCAGGGCCAGGTGCAGCCAGCCCCAGCCGCCGAGCACCGCGCCACAATACAGGCTGCCACCGAACATGGTGCTCTTGTGGTTGACGTTGGCCGCAAGCGGCAAGGACAGGCGCAGTTGCCGGGCCTGCCAATCGAGCACCTTGAGGCCCATGTCCCGGGTCAAGGGGATATCGTGGTGCAGGATCGATTCCAGGTAACGACTGTCGCGGTTCATCGCGGGGCCTTTTGCTTGAAAGGGTAATGACGATAACTCAATCGGACTCGTCGGCCGAACCATGGCTGCTGTCACCGAAGTTCAGCCCATGCTTGCGTAACTTGTCGTGCAAGGTCTTGCGTGGGATGCCCAAGGCTTCGGCCAGGCTGCGCACCGAGCTGTGGGGGCGGGCCAGTTCGGCGGCGATCAGGGTTTTTTCGAAGTTTTCCACCTGCTCGCTCAAACCGCCACTGACCAGTTCCACCGGTGCGCTGGGGCTGCCGTCGGGCGCGCTGTTGTCCAGGGCCAGTTCCAGGCCCAGGGCGAAACGTTCAGCGGCGTTCTGCAGCTCCCGCACATTGCCCGGCCAACTGTGGCGCAGTAGCAGCGCCCGTTGTGCCGGTTGCAATTCATGGGGCGGCAGGCCGTGGCGAGCGCTGGCTTCGTCGGCGAAATGCTGGAACAGCATCAGCGCATCTTCCCCCCGTTCACGCAACGGCGGTATGCGCAGCGGCGCGACATTCAGGCGGTAATACAAGTCGGCGCGAAAACGCCCCTGGTCGGCGGCCTGGCGCAGGTCTTCCTTGGTGGCGGCGATCACGCGGATATCCAGCGGAATCTGTTGATTGCCCCCCAGCCGCTCCACCACGCGCTCCTGCAGCAGGCGCAGCAGCTTGACCTGGACATCCAGGCTCATGCTTTCGATTTCATCCAGGAACAGCGTACCGCCGTTGGCGAATTCGAATTTGCCGATGCGGCGTTTCTGCGCGCCGGTAAACGCGCCGGGTTCGTGGCCGAACAGCTCACTTTCCACCACCGACTCGGCCAGGGCCCCGGCGTTGATCGCCACGAAGGGGCCGTTGCGCCGGCCTGAAAGATCGTGCAACGCACGGGCGACCACTTCCTTGCCGGCTCCGGTTTCGCCGAGGATCAGCACGTCGGCGCGGGTGGCGGCCAATGCACCGATTTGCTCGCGCAGGCGCAATATCGGTGCCGATTGGCCGACCAGGCGAGCGCTGAGTTCATGGCGATCACTCAGGGCCAGGCGCAGGCTGCGGTTGTCCAGCACCAGGCGGCGCAAGGCCAGGGCCCGGCGTACGCTGTCGAGCAGATGATCGCTGGCGAAGGGTTTTTCCAGGAAGTCATAGGCTCCGGCGCGCATCGCCTGCACTGCCAGTGGCACATCGCCGTGGCCGGTGATCAGCAACACCGGCAGCTCCGGGTCCTGGGCGTGAAGTTCGCCCAGCAGTTCGAGGCCGTCCATGCCCGGCATGCGAATATCGCTGACCACCACGCCCGGCCAGTCACGGGGCAGTTGCCCGGCCACACCCTTGGCTTCGGCCAGGGGCAGGATTTTCAGGCCGGCCAGGTCGAGGGTCTGGCTCAAGGCCTGACGCAGATGGGGATCGTCGTCGATCAGCACCACCTCAATCCGGTTGTCGATGGTCATACACTTCGGTCCTCGGACGGTTGCAGGCTCACCCCGGGGGCGCCGGCGCGCAGCTTCAGGGTAATCAGGGCGCCGCCTTCCTTGTGGTTGGCGAACGACAGTTCACCGCCAAAGGCGCGCATCAGGGTGTCGCAGATCGCCAGCCCCAGGCCAAGGCCCTGGGTGCGGGTCTTGGTGGTGTAGAAGGGTTCGCCGGCACGGCCCAGGGCTTCCATGCAAAACCCTGGGCCGTTGTCGCGGATGTACAGGTTGACGCCGGTTTCGGTGGCCTGGGCACTGAGCCAGAGTTTGCGCGGCGGGCCTTTCTCCGTGAGGGCATCGAGGGCGTTGGCCAGCAGGTTGCCGAGCACCTGGCGCAAGCGGGTTTCGCCGGCCTCGACCCACAGCGTGGCGGCCGGCAAATCGCGGATCAGCTCCACTTCCATGCTGCGTCGGCGCTTGGCGAGCAGGGCCAGGGCATCGTCCAGCGCCGGCTGCAGGGCGACGCTTTCCGGCGCATGTCGGTCGCGGCGGGCGAAGGCGCGCAGGTGGGCGATGATCGAGGCCATGCGCCCGGTCAGTTCGCTGATCAGCTTGAGGTTGCCCCGGGCGTCTTCGGTGCGTTGGTGGTCGAGCAGAATTTCGGCGTTTTCGGCGTAGCTGCGAATCGCCGCCAGCGGTTGGTTGAGTTCGTGGCTGATGCTCGCCGACATGGTGCCCAGGGCCGACAGCTTGCCGGCCTGCACCAGGTCATCCTGGGCGCGGACCAACTCCTGCTGGGCCTGCTCACGCTCCAGTACTTCCTGCTTCAGCCGTCGGTTCAGTCCTTCCAGGTCGCTGGTGCGCTCGGCCACCCGGCCTTCCAATTCGTGACGGGCCTTGGCTTCGAAGGCGATCCGATCCAGGTAATGGCGCCGGCGTTGCATCATCAGCCCGAGCAACAGCATCAAGACCAGCAACGCTGCGCCACCGATCGCGACCACGGTGCGCACTGGGCGATCAATCAGCGTGCGCGGGGCGAGAATGCTCACGCTCCAGCCGGTTTCCTCGATGGACTGGGTCTGGGGCAGCCAGGCGTTGGCGTCCAGGTTCAGCGGCTTGGGATCGCGGGTCGGATACGGTTGTACGGCGCTGATGGCCTCGCGCTCGGCGTCACTCAAGGGCCGCGTCGCGCGAAATCGCCATTCCTGTCGCGACGTGAGGATGACCACGCCATTGTGGTCGGTCACCAGCAATTGTTCCGGGGTCTTGCCCCACAGGCTTTCGGTGTGGTCCAGGTCGACCTTGACCACCAGCACGCCGATGACTTTCTCGCGGTCGCGCACGGCGGCGGCAAAGAAATAACCGCGCTTGGCCGACGTCGTGCCCAAGCCGAAGAAGCGGCCCAGGCGCCCGGCCATGGCTTCGATGAAGTACGGCCGGAAGGCGAAATTGCGTCCGACGAAACTGTCGTGTTTGTCCCAGTTCGACGCGGCCAGGGTCTTGCCGGAAGGGTCCATCAGGTACATGACTTCGGCGCCGGTCTGGGCGCTGATGTTTTTCAGCAGCCGGTTGGCATTGCCTTGGGTCACGCCATCGTCCGGGGCCGACAAGGCGGCGCGCAAGGCCGGCAGCTCGCCGAGAATCTGTGGCAGCACCTCATAACGGTGCAGTGTGCCCAACAGGTTGGCGACGTAGAGGTCCAGGGTCTGGCGGTTCTGCCCCGCCAGCTCGCTGCGGTAATAACGTTCGGCCAGGTGCTCCAACGGCCACAGCAACGGCGCCAGGCACAGCGCGAGCAAGGCCAGGCTGCGCCAGCGGGGTCTGCGGGGAAGGGTGGAGTTCATGAGCCTCGGGCGCCTGTGGTGACAGGCGTATTATGCCCAGCGCCGCCTCACAAATACTATTTGTAAGGCAGTACTAGATTTGTCCGGCTAGGCACTGCTGCAACGCGTTTCGCCAGTCCGGTTGGCTCACCCCCCACGTCTTGAACAGGCGCGTGCAATCCAGGCGCGAGTTAAGTGGTCGCGGGGCCGGAGTCGGATAAGCGCTCGACTCAATGGGCTCAAGCAATGCGCACGGCTTGTGCCGAGCGAGCAGGTTTTCGCCGATGGCCTGGGCGAAACCGAACCAGGACGTCTCGCCCCGGGCTGTCAGGTGATAGGTACCCCAGGCGCCGGATTGGCCGGCCTGCCAGCGCTCGATCAGTTGCGCGGTGCTGTCGGCAATGGTGCCGGCCCAGGTCGGTGCGCCGACCTGGTCGGCGACCACCCGCAGCTGCGGTTTTTCCTGCAACAGGCGCTGCATGGTCAACAGGAAGTTGCGGCCCTCGGTGGAGTACACCCAACTGGTGCGCAGGATCAGGTGCTGGCCGCCAGCCTGGCGGATGGCGTTCTCGCCGGCCAGCTTGCTGCGTCCGTAGACACTCAATGGGTTGGGCGTGTCGTCCTCGGTGTAGGGGGTGGGCTTGAGGCCATCGAAGACGTAGTCGGTGGAGTAATGAATCAGCGGGACGCCCAGCGCAACCGCTGCCTGGGCCAGGATGCCTGGTGCCGTGGCATTGATGGCGAACGCCCGCTCCGGTTCGCTCTCGGCCTGGTCGACAGCCGTGTGGGCGGCGGCATTGATGATCAGGCCGGGCCTCAGGGCTTCAATGGGGGCGTGCAGGGAATCCGGTTGCGCCAGGTCGAGCTGGTCGCTGCCGCGTACGATCAACTCGCCCAGTCCGCCCAGGCGCGATTGGAGCGCCCGGGAAACCTGGCCATTCTGGCCGATGATCAAGATGCGCAGGGGAGCACTCATGGGAACAGGTCTGCCTCGTGCAGGGTCTTGCCGTTCTGGTCCTTGGCCGAGAGGATCGGCGCGCCTTCGAACTCCCAATCGATGGCCAGCTGCGGGTCGTCCCAGCGAATGCAGCGTTCGGCCGAGGGTGCGTAGTAATCAGTGGTCTTGTAGAGGAAGTCCGCTGATTCGCTCAGTACCACGAAACCGTGGGCAAACCCTGGCGGGACCCACATCTGCCGGTGGTTCTGCGCCGACAAACGTACGCTGGCCCATTGGCCGAAGGTCGGCGAGCTGCGGCGGATGTCCACCGCGACATCCAGCACTTCCCCCGCCGTGACGCGCACGAGTTTTCCCTGGGCCTGTTCGATCTGATAGTGCAGGCCCCGCAGCACGCCCCTGGTGGAGCGTGAATGGTTGTCCTGGACGAACTGCAGGGTGCAGCCGGTCGCTTCGGCAAAGGCCCGGGCATTGAAGCTTTCGTAGAAAAACCCCCGGTCGTCGCCAAAGACTTTCGGTTCGATGACCAGGACATCCGGCAGGCGAGTGGCGATGACCTTCATCGTGTTTCTCCGGCGATATTGAACAAGTACTGGCCGTAGCCGGTCTTGCCAAAATACTGGGCGCGTTCAAGGACGTGCTCGCGGCTGACCCAACCTTGCTGGTAGGCAATTTCTTCCAGGCACGCCACTTTCAGGCCTTGGCGATGTTCGATGGTCTGCACGTATTGGGATGCTTCCAGCAGGCTGTCGTGGGTGCCGGTGTCCAGCCAGGCGAAACCACGGCCGAAGCGCTCGACGTGCAAGTCGCCGCGTTGCAGGTAGACATTGTTAACGTCGGTGATTTCCAGTTCGCCGCGCTTGGACGGCTTGATTGCCTTGGCGATCTTGATCACGTCGTTATCGTAGAAATACAGGCCGGTCACCGCGTAGCTGGATTTGGGCGCGGTGGGTTTTTCTTCTATGGACATTGCTCGTCCTTCTGAATCGAAGTCGATCACGCCAAAACGCTCAGGGTCCTTGACCCAGTAGCCGAACACCGTCGCGCCACTCTGCCGGTTGACGGCGGTCTGCAACTGTTCGCCAAAATGCTGGCCGTGGAAAATGTTATCGCCCAGGATCAGGCACACCGAATCGCTGCCAATGAACTGTTCGCCAATCAGGAACGCCTGGGCCAGGCCATCGGGCCTCGGTTGCTCGGCGTAGCTGAACTGCACGCCAAACTGTTGGCCGTCGCCCAACAGGCTGCGGTATTGCGGCAGATCCTGCGGGGTGGAAATCACCAATATGTCCTTGATGCCGGCGAGCATCAGCACCGAGATCGGGTAATAAATCATCGGCTTGTCATAAACCGGCAAGAGTTGCTTGGAAACCCCGAGGGTAATCGGGTGCAAGCGTGTGCCGGAACCGCCGGCCAGAACAATGCCCTTCATCATGCAATCGCATCCTTGTTGTCGAGCGAGCCGAGGCGCTCGCCCTGATAGCTGCCGTCCTGGACACGCTGGCACCACAGCAGGTTCTCGAGGTACCACTGCACGGTCTTGCGCAGCCCGGTTTCGAAGGTTTCCCGGGGGGTCCAGCCCAGTTCCCGTTCGATCTTGCTGGCGTCGATGGCGTAGCGCAGGTCGTGGCCGGGGCGGTCCTGGACGAAGCTGATCAGGTCGGCATAGTGTTCGACCCCCTCGGGTTTGCGTGGCGCCAGTTCTTCGAGCAACGCGCAGATGCTGCGCACCACGTCGATGTTTTTCTGCTCGTTGTGGCCGCCAATGTTGTAAGTCTCGCCGACCGCGCCTTCTGTGACGACCTTGAGCAGCGCACGGGCATGATCTTCGACGAACAGCCAGTCGCGAACTTGCTGGCCGTCGCCGTAGACCGGCAAGGGCTTACCGGCCAGTGCGTTGAGGATCACCAGTGGAATCAGCTTCTCGGGGAAGTGAAACGGCCCGTAGTTGTTCGAGCAGTTAGTCAACAGCACGGGCAAGCCATAGGTGCGCTGCCAGGCGCGGACCAAATGGTCGGACGCCGCTTTGCTCGCCGAATACGGTGAGCTTGGGGCGTAGGCGGTGGCCTCGGTGAACAAGTCATCCACGCCGTGCAGGTCGCCATACACTTCGTCGGTGGAAATGTGGTGGAAGCGAAACGCGCGTTTCTGTGGCTCGGGCAGGGCCTGCCAATAGGCTCGCGTGGCTTCCAGCAGGCTGTAGGTGCCCACGATATTGGTCTGGATGAAGTCCGCCGGGCCATCGATGGAGCGGTCTACATGGGACTCGGCCGCCAGATGCATGATGGCGTCAGGCTTGAATCGCGCCAGCACTGCACTGACGGTGGGTTGATCGACGATATCGGCCTGGACGAATTCGTACCGGCTGTCGTGATCGATGCTGCTCAGTGATTCGAGATTGCCGGCATAGGTCAGCTTATCGAGGTTCAGGACCTGGTGCCCGGTATCAAGAATCAAGTGCCGTATGAGAGCCGAGCCGATGAAGCCGGCACCGCCAGTGATGAGAATGCGCATCCAGTAAGCCTTTTGGACCAGAGAGTCGAGCGATAAGAGCATAGCTTGTAGGCATGGCGAGGGCGGCGCAAGTGGGAGATTGCCGCGTCGACAGGCGACCAGCGCAAGAATGAACGTAAATCCCCTCACCGCAGGCCCAATACCAGGACGCGTATGTAAGAGGGGTTGCTTATCCCACGACTCAGTGGCGAGATAGTCATCCAATCAAAACCACCTCAGGGGTCGTTGTATGCCACTCACTACGTTGGTTCACCGTGCCAGTTTGCCAAGCCCACAGATCAGCGCCGAGCAGGCGTTGGTGCTGTTGCGCTTGAATTACGGACTCAGCGGTGACCTGCGACCCCTCGGCAGCCACCAGGACCTCAATTACCGCGTCGACAGCGAGCGCGGGCGCTTTGTGCTGAAGGTTTGCCATGGCGACTACGCCGTCCAGGAGCTCCAGGCCCAACACGCTGCCCTCAAACATTTGGCCGGGCACGGCGCGGTGAAGGTGCCGCGGGTGATTACCGCCAGCAACGGCCAGGACCTGCTGACATTGGACGTCGACGGCCAGGCGGTCCATATGCGGCTGCTGGAGTACATCGACGGCCAGTCCCTCACGCAGCTCAAGCACTTGCCGGCTGAGCTGGTGACCGGCCTGGGCCGCCTGTGCGCGGAAATGGACCTGGCCCTGGCGACATTCGACCACCCAGGCCTGGAGCGTACCCTGCAGTGGGACGCGCGCCACGCCCCCGCCCTGGTCGATCACCTGTTGCCTGTCATCGACGACGATCAGCGGCGGCAACTGATCGCCGAGGTCGCGCAACAGGCCGAGCGGCGCTTGCAGCCGCTCAAGGCCAGCCTGCCGGTGCAGGCGATCCACATGGACATCACTGATGACAACGTGGTCTGGCAGCGCGATGCCCAGCGCCAATGGCAATTGCAGGGCGTCATCGACTTCGGCGACCTGATCCGCACCTGGCGCATCACTGACTTGTCGGTGACGTGCGCGGCCCTTCTGCACCACGCCGACGGCGATCCATTCTTCATCTTGCCGGCGATCAAGGCCTACCACGCAGTCAACCCCTTGCAGCGCGAAGAACTGTTGGCGCTGTGGCCACTGATCGTGGCGCGTGCCGCGGTACTGGTGCTCAGCGGTGAGCAGCAGGTTTCCATCGACCCGGGCAACCAATACAGCCGCGACAACCTGGCCCATGAATGGGAGATTTTCCGGGTCGCCCACTCGGTGCCCCTCGAACTGATGGAAGCGGCGATTCTCACCGCCGTCGACCAAAGCCTGCCGCCGATTGCCAGCGAAGGCTTTGCGCCGCTGTTGCCGACCCTGGTGGGGCGTGAGTTCGCGCTGATTGACCTGGGGGTGCTGAGCCCACACTTCGAGGCTGGCAATTGGGAGCAGCCGGGGATCGACCAGCGCCTGCTGAGCGAGGCCGCGGGCGTTCATGGCCTGGCCGCCAGCCGCTACGGGCAGTACCGGTTATCCCGGACCCGGCCGGACAGCGCCGTCGAACCCGATACCTATCCACTGCACGTGGAGTTGAGCGTTCCTCAGGGGACGCCGCTCGAATCCCCGTTCGCTGGGGTCGTGCACAAGATGGCCGACGGCCTGTTGCAGCTGGACAGCGCGCAGTTGAGCGTGCGGCTGTGGGGCGTGACGTCGCCGCTGCATTCCGGCGCGGCACTGGTCAAGGGGCAGGTGCTGGGCGAAGTGACGGGGCCGTTGCGGGTCCAGTTGTGCCGTGGCGCCCAGGTGAACCCACCGTTGTTCTGCACACCCACCAGAGCCCCGGCCTGGCAGGCGCTCTGCCCTTCGCCGGCGGTGCTGCTAGGGCTGGCTTGCGATGCCGAGCCGGAGATCGATCCCGACGTGCTGCTGGCCCGTCGCGATGCAAGTTTTGCCCGTTCGCAGAAGCACTATTACGTCGACCCGCCGCGTATCGAGCGCGGCTGGCGCAACCACCTGATCGACATGCAGGGCCGCTCGTACCTGGACATGCTCAACAATGTCGCGGTGCTGGGCCACGGTCATCCACGCATGGCGGCAGTGGCTGCCCGGCAGTGGTCGCTGCTCAATACCAACTCGCGTTTCCACTATGCGGCGGTTGCCGAATTTTCCGAGCGTCTGCTGGCGTTGTCGCCGTCCAACATGGACCGTGTGTTCCTGGTCAACAGCGGCACCGAGGCCAATGACCTGGCGATCCGCCTGGCCTGGGCCTACAGCGGCGGGCGGGACATGCTCAGCGTATTGGAGGCCTATCACGGCTGGTCGGTGGCGGCCGATGCGGTCTCGACGTCCATCGCCGACAACCCCCAGGCCTTGAGCAGCCGCCCGGACTGGGTGCATCCAGTGACCGCCCCGAACACCTATCGCGGCGAATTCCGTGGCCCCCACACCGCGCCGGACTACGTGCGCAGCGTCGAACACAACCTGGCGAAAATCGCCGAGAACAAGCGCCAACTTGCCGGTTTCATCTGCGAACCGGTGTACGGCAACGCGGGTGGGATCGCGCTGCCACCCGGTTACCTGAAGCAGGTCTACGCGATGGTGCGCGAGCGTGGTGGGGTCTGCATCGCCGACGAAGTACAGGTCGGTTACGGGCGCATGGGCGAGTTTTTCTGGGGCTTCGAAGAGCAAGGCGTGGTGCCGGACATCATCACCATGGCCAAGGGCATGGGCAACGGCCAGCCGCTGGGTGCGGTCATTACCCGCCGGGAAATCGCCGAGGCGCTGGAGGCCGAGGGGTATTTCTTTTCGTCGGCCGGAGGCAGCCCGGTCAGTTGCCAGATCGGCATGGCGGTGCTGGATGTCATGGAAGAAGAAAATCTCTGGGAAAACGCCCGGGTGGTGGGCGGGCACTTCAAGGCGCGACTGGAGGCCTTGATCGACCGTTATCCATTGGTCGGTGCGGTGCATGGCTCCGGGTTCTACCTGGGCGTGGAATTGATCCGCGACCGCGACACATTGGAGCCGGCCACTGAAGAAACCACGGCGCTGTGCAACCGCCTGCGAGCGTTGGGGATTTTCATGCAACCGACCGGCGATTACCTGAACATCCTCAAGATCAAACCGCCGATGGTCACCACGCGCCAGAGCGTGGATTTCTTCGTCGATATGCTGGTGAAGGTCTTGGACGAGGGGCTGTAACCAATCTGGCACGCCAAGCTGTTCCCCTGTGGGAGCGAGCTTGCTCGCGATGGACGGTGCCCAAGCCAATATTGATTTGGCTGACTCGCCGCTATCGCGAGCAAGCTCGCTCCCACAGGGTTTTGCGGTTTTTTAAATCGATTTTTGTCGATGTTTGGCGCTATTTTTTGATGGGTGCTGGTTTTTATGGCTTTATTAGTCGATATTTATCGTCTATAAAGTTGCCACTGCCCATCGCCCAGGAGATGACCCATGACAACGTTGCACAGCACTCCCCGCGCGGATGGTTTCCACATGCCTGCCGAATGGGCGACCCAGACCCAGGTCTGGATGATCTGGCCCGAGCGCCCCGACAACTGGCGCCTGGGCGGCAAGCCTGCGCAGGCGGCACACGTCGCGGTCGCCAAGGCCATCGCCCGTTTTGAACCGGTGACCGTGGCGGTGTCTGCGGCCCAATACGAAAATGCCCGGGCGCGTCTCGACGTGCCGAATATCCGCCTGGTGGAAATGTCCAGTGATGACGCCTGGGTTCGCGACACCGGTCCCACGTTCGTGATCAACGACAGTGGTGAAGTACGCGGTGTCGATTGGGATTTTAACGCCTGGGGCGGTTTCGACGGTGGCCTGTACGCGCCCTGGAACCGTGACGCGCAAGTGGCCGGCAAGATCCTCGAGATCGAGCGCAGCCCGCGTTATCGCACCGAAGGTTTTGTGCTCGAGGGCGGCTCGATCCACGTGGATGGCGAAGGCACCCTGATCACCACCGAAGAATGCCTGCTCAACCGCAATCGCAACCCGCACTTGAGCCGTGAAGAGATCGAGGCGGTGCTCAGCGCACAATTGGCGGTGGACAAGATCATCTGGCTGCCGGATGGCCTGTTCAATGACGAAACCGACGGCCATGTGGATAACTTCTGCTGCTACGTGCGGCCAGGTGAAGTCCTGCTTGCCTGGACCGACGACCCGCAAGACCCGAACTACACCCGCTGCCATGCGGCGATGGACGTGCTGCAAAACAGCACTGACGCCAAGGGGCGCCCGTTCACAGTGCACAAAATGCCGATTCCGGGGCCGATGTATGCCACCGAAGAGGAATGCGCAGGCGTCGATGCGGTGGAAGGTTCCCAGGAACGTAACCCGACCGTACGGCTGGCCGGTTCCTATGTGAATTTCCTGATCGTCAACGGCGGCATCATCGCCCCAAGTTTTGACGATCCGCTGGACGCGCCGGCCAGGGACATCCTGCAAAGCCTGTTCCCGCAGCACGAAGTGGTCATGGTGCCAGGACGCGAACTGTTACTGGGGGGCGGCAATATCCATTGCCTTACTCAACAGCAACCTGCACCGCGGGCAAAATGAGTGGCGATGTAACAGCTGGGTGATATCGGCTGCGCCGGCGCTAAGTCGGCGTTTTTGGATCCATCCTGGCAAGCCCGCGGCCCGATTGGGTCGTGGGTTTTTTTGTGCCTGTCTATAGCTGTCGTGGATACATTGGCATAGCTCTTGTATCAGCATCCCCGCAGTTTCGGGGAGCGGAACTGCGTTGTTTTGTCATAAACCTTGGATAAATTGGCCGCTCATCAACCAGGAGAGGGCGCTGGAATGAATATGATAAGCGAGCGCACATGCCATCCCTTGGCCGTTAATGGTGAGTCGCTTCAAGCCTTGGCGCAGTGGTTGAAGTCCAACGGAACGCGTCAGATCAGAGAACCTGATCCGCGCCGGATGATCGTTGAGCGTTACCCCGCTGGCCTGTTCAGCGAGGCGGAGCTGGAAGCGTTGTGGGATGTGATGCAAGGATAGAATTCGACGGATTGATAAAAAGCGCTGGCCGGGATGGCAGCGCTTTTTTTGTGTCCGAAAGAACTGTGGATTCACGCAAACCCCCTGTGGGAGCGAGCAAGCCAATGACTAACGCAAGCCCTACCGGGCTGATCGCGATGAGCAGTTCTTAGACATTTTTCGCCTAATTACAGACGATTCACGAAATTGACACACCGTTGAGGGCGCGACTAGGATTCGTCCTACGCCTGTGGCTAACAGCCATGACTCTTAAATAATAAAAAGGCCCGACACGATCATTCGTGGGCGGGCCTTTTCATTATTTTCAGGAGCAAGAGTCCGAAAAAGAGCGCAAAAGCGCCATTTCGGTTGCCCGTCGCAGTGCGTATCAACCCGTACAAGGAAAATAAACATGTTGAACAAGCGCATTAGTTTGATCGCACTGGGGATCTTGAGCACGACACACGCCATGGCCAACGACCAGGCTGAGTCCAAAGGGTTCGTTGAAGACAGCAGCTTGAAAGTGCTGTTGCGCAACGCTTATATCAATCGCGACTACAAAGATGGCAACGAAGACAAGGCCGAATGGGGCCAGGCGGCCATCGGTACCTTCTCGTCCGGTTTCACCCAGGGCACCGTGGGTGTCGGCGTGGATGCGTTCGGTTTGTACGCGCTGCGCCTGGACGGCGGTAAAGGCCGCAGCGGGGCGGGCGGCATCGACTTCTTCAAGCAAGGCGACAGCGGCAACGCGGTCGATGACTTGTCCAAGTTCGGCGCGGCGGTCAAGTTCCGTGTCTCCAATACCGTGTTGGCCTACGGCGACCAGATGCCGGCCCTGCCGGTGCTCAGCTATGACAACTCGCGCCTGCTGCCGGAAAGCTACACCGGCACGCTGATCACCTCCAAGGAGATCAAGGGCCTGGAACTCAATGCCGGCCGTTTCACCGCCGAATCGCGCAAGAGCGCTGAAGGCCGCGACAGCGGTGGCCTGAAGTCGATCAACGTCTTGGGTGGCAGCTATCAGTTCACCGAGCAGTTCAAGGCTTCGCTCTACGCCTCGGATGTCGAGGACGTATTGAAGAAGCAATACGTGAACGCCAACTACGTGTTCCCGCTGGCCAAGGATCAGTCCCTGACCCTGGATTTCAACGGCTATCGCACCAAGCTGGACAACAGCTACGTTCGCGAAAACAACGTCACCGGCGACGACAACAAGATCTGGAGCCTGGCTGCCACCTTCGCTACGGGCCCGCACAGCTTCACGCTCGCCCACCAGCGCAGCACCGGCGACAGCAACCTGGGTTATGCCTATGGCGGCTATCAGCGCGAGCAGAATCGTGTGGGTGACGGCGGCAACACGATCTATCTGGCCAACTCCTACTGGTCCGACTTCAATGCTGAAGACGAACGCAGCTGGCAGTTGGGCTACGGCCTGGACTTCACCACCTTCGGCGTACCGGGCCTGAGCTATAACGTCGCTTATGTGCGTGGCGATAACATCACCACCTCCACCAGCGAAGGCGGTACCGAGCGCGAGATCTTCAACCAGTTCAAGTACGTGGTCCAGAGCGGTCCGGCCAAGGACTTGAGCGTCAGGTTGCGCAGTTCCGTGTTGAGGGTGTCGCAGAAGTCTAGCGAGTACAACGTCAGCGGCAATGAGCTGCGGGTGTTTGTGGATTATCCGATCAGCGTCTTCTGATGCCTGAATAGGTTACGAGCGTATAAAACCGTGGCGAGGGAGCTTGCTCCCGCTGGCCGTAGGAGTTGCCGTAGGCTGCGATCTTTTGATCTTTTGATCTTTTGATCTTTTGATCTTTTGATCTTTCGCTTGAGACTCAACTGTCTGGGAAAGATCGCAGCCTCGTTGCACTCGACAGCTCCTACAGAGCCCAGCGGGAGCAAGCTCTCTCGCCATGCTTGAGTCATGTCTGCCTGAAATGAATAGCGTTGCCGCCTCAAGCTCGGGTCTTTTTGGCTTTCAGCGCAAGAAACACCGCTGGAACCGCCTGTTTTCCCGAGCAAAAGTCGTACTAATTCAACTTTGCCCGCCGTTTCAAGCACCGCTTGAAATGCCTGAAATACTTTCTCATGGACGTAAATCCTGCACCTACTAGATTAGGCCGCTCAATGCAGTGGAGACCTATGAAAAATGATCGTTCTGAACAGGGAAGTGGGCGAAGCGCTAAGACGTGACAAATACGTCAACGTTCGCGGTGGGGACTTCAACCTCTACGGTCATTTCGGCGATTTTGTCCGGCTGACCAAAAGCTGGGAAAACATGGAACCCGACAGTTACTACGGCCAGGCCGAGTCAGGCATGCGTTTTCGCCGCTACAGCGACTTCCAGTACAACCCTACGACCCGCGAGCTCACCCAGCTCGAACACCGGGCCTACATTCAGTCCAAGGCCAACAACAGCTATGTCGGCGGGTTGGAACGGCACTTCCAGGATTTCTCCAACGAAGTGATCAATTCGCCGGTGATGCGCAGCCTGATCGACACGGATTTCGAGGTTTACAAGAACGTCCTGCCGCAGGAACTGCACGATGAAATCTGGCAATGCCAGATCCATCAGATCCGCATCGAGATCAAGCCTGGCAAGCAGCTGGAAATCACCCCCGAAGGGATCCACTGCGACGGCTATCCGTTCAGCGGCGTGCATTTCTGGGGACGCCATAATGTGGCGGGTGCGGAAAGCCGCTTGTACAGCGCCCAGGAAGAACAGCTGGCGGCGACGACCTACGAGGACATCCTCGACACCACGTTCTTCCTGGATCGCGACATGCGTCATTACGTGACCCCGGCGCGCAACACCCATAGCCATGACATGGCTTATCGGCAGATCCTGGCCATTTCCTTCTCGCGGCCCGGGACCGCTTTCGACATTGTTCGCTGAACGGCTCGAACCCATGGACGAGCCGACGCAGCAGGTTCTGTTGCGCCGGGCCATGGTCCGGGACGCCGAGCGACTGGAGCGGTTCTTTCGCGGTTTCGACGAAGTGTCGTTCTGCGAATGGCAGGATGCCCGATTCTTGCGCGGTGTGTTGTTGCAAGACACCACCACCGCGTACCTGGCCATCGATGCGAGCGGTGACGTGGTGGGCGCAGTGATCGGCGGCATGCTCGGTACCCGTGGCACGATCAATCACTTGGCGGTCAGCCCGCAGCATCGCACCAAAGGCCTGGGCCAGCGCCTGGTCGAGGCCGCATCGGCGGACATGAAGCGGGTCGGCGTGCTGCGCATGTTCCTTTTCGTCGACGATGCTAATCTGGCCGGCAAGCGCTTCTGGGCGGCCCAGGGCTTCTGTGAGCCCCGGGGTGAAATCACCTTCGAGAGGGATTTATGAACAAGACTTCCAGCCAGCCGCTGGCAGTCGAACCACAAGCCTCGCGTACCTTTGCTGAAGCCAGTCCGGTGGTAGCGGGTTATTTCACGGTTTCGTTTGTGTTCGGTCTGATGGCGGTCAACGCCGGGTTGCCCCTGTGGTTGCCGGTGGCGATGTGCCTGTTCGTCTACGCGGGCGCTTCGCAATTCGCGGCGCTGGCGTTGATTTCCAGCGGTGCGTCGCTGACCACCATCGTGCTCACCACGTTCCTGATCAATGCCCGGCACATGCTGATGTCGGTCTACATGGCCAAGGCCCTGCGTGCGCTGGGGCTCAGTCGTTTCGAGCGTTGGTGCTACGCGGCGGGGCTGACGGACGAGTCGTTCGCGTTCCATAGCGTCAAGCTCGGCAGCGGCGCGCCGGTAAGCGTGCGCTACCTGGTCGGTTTCAACCTGTTCTGCCACACATCCTGGGTACTCGGTGGCTTGTTGGGCGCCGTGTGTGCGCAATACGCGGCGCACCTCATCAAATACCAGCTCGACTATGCCCTGACCGCGATGATGCTCTATGTGCTGGTTTCGTTGTGCAACACCCGTAACAAACTGATCGCAGCCCTGGCGGCTGTCGTCTGCATGGGCGGGCTGAGCCTGCTGGGCAGCTCGCCATTCAATGTCTTCATTGCCACGTTCGTTGGCTGCGGGGTGGGCGTATGCCTGACCAAACGTTCCTGATCCTGGTCGTGGCCCTGATGATGGCCGTGACCTTCCTGCCGCGCGCCCTGCCGTTGCAGATCAATACCGACCATTGGCCGCCTTTCGTCGCCCGCGCCCTGGAATACCTGCCAGTGGCGATCGTCGCTGCCATCAGCCTGACCCCGTTGCTGATCAAGGACCAGCAGATACAACTCGATCGCCCTGAGTTTTATGCCGCGATTCCGACGCTGTTATGTGCGTATTTCAGCCGCAACCTGTTTCTCAGTGTGGCGGTGGGCACGGCGGCGTACATCGCGCTCGGTTCGTTCCTGTAGCGTCAGGTCCACCACGTCGTGCAGCGCCTGGCCGGACAACTCCGAATTGTTCACCGCCAGGCGGACTTCAAGGAAATCTTCGAAGTCCGGGAAAATCGCCAGGCCGTTGCGCAGCGCCGCCTCCCGGGACACCAGCCCCAAACCATCGAGCTGCGTGATCAACGACAACGTCAGCGTCTCACTGCAGGAGTACACCATGCGCTGGCTCGACCCGTATTCGCCCAGGCCCGCGTCGAGAAAACGCAGGAAGCTGTGGGAATACGGACATTCTTCTGCCGGACGCACCTGAAACTTGTCACCGAGCAGGCCAAGGGAATCGTCTGCCTCGCCACAATGGGCGCCGACCACCCGCACCTGCACATCCGGCATGGTGATGCTGGTAAAACCGCTCTGTTGCTGGCCGATCAGGATCGCCAGGTCAAAATCTTCGTTCCTGAGCTTGCTCAGGTTCTCCATCGACTCGGCGTAGCTGAATTCCAGCTGATACTGGGGGAACACGGCAATCAACCGGTCGATCATCCGCCGGTTGAAATCCGCCGGCAGGGTGGTATTGAGCGCCACCCTGAGGGTGCGCTGTCGCGGGGTCTTGAGCGCCGCGACTTTCTCCTCCAACTGCCGGGTGGCAACCAGCACCTGATCCATGAAGGGGGTCAGTTCCGAGCCTTGGCTCGTCAACGTCAGGCCCTTGTTCGAGCGCCGGAACAACCGGAAACCGAACTGTTCCTCGACCTTGTTCAACTGCGCCGCCAACGCCTGCACCGTGAGGCACGAATGCTCGGCCGCTGCCGACAACGAACCGGTCTGCACGATACGCATGAGGTTGCGTAGGGTTCTGCTATCCATGAGGTAATGCCCTCTGCTTAAGTGGGCTCGCTATTGTTGTGCACCTGGGCCGGGCCAGGCAGTGCATGCGGGCTATCATCATGCACCTTGCCACGGTTGTCGCGATTTTGTGCCGAAAAGCGCCGGGAGGCGATGGTTGGAGCTTATGCGGGATTTGGGGATTTTGCCCAGTCGGTGCTGGCCGGGATCAGTTAGCAGGGTCATAGGTGGACTGTCTTGCGAAAAATCCTGCGTGAGTCTCACGCCCGACCCTGGTTACGTTTTTTGACTTGGGAAGTCATGCCGAATTATTCAAATAGGGAGCTGTGGATTCCATTTACGAATAAAATCTTAAAAATAATCCGCATCTGTACTATTCTCTAAGCACCACCCCGCGACAAAGGAGCCCAAACCCATGGCGACTTCCTCCATTACCCTCAACGCACAGCAACAATTGGATTCCCCGGATGCGGGTCGAGTCGCGTTGAAGTTTTTCTTCAATCTCATGGCGCTCTGGGGCTGCAGCGTCGAACAGCAGCGCACATTGCTGGGCAAGGTGGGAAACACGACCTTCTACAAATACAAACAATTGCCGGAAAACGTGAAGCTGCCTCGCGATACGCTGGAGCGCATTTCCTACCTCATGGGTATCCACAAGGCGTTGAGCATTATCTTCAGCAACAGCCGGGACCGTGCGTATCAATGGGTCAGCAGCCCCAACACCGCGGCACCGTTCAACGGCCAGTCGGCGCTGTCCTACATGCTGACCGGCCGGGTGGTGGACATCGCCGATGTGCGGCGATACCTCGACGGAGTGCGCGGTTGATGGTGCCACCACTGGCGGACCCGCAATGGAACCGGGCCTATCGCATCGTCAACAGCAGCTTCCCGCCGATTTCGCTGTTTGAAGACGTACTCGACCCGGAAGACCTGCCCACGGCCTACGCCCTGGAAGCGTTGACCAACGATCGGCTGATGGAGCAAGCCGGCGTGCTGTCCCGGGTCCGCCCCGAGGACCGCATTTCCGGGCCCGGCTCTTCGCCGGTAATGGCGGCATTCACCCACATCGGCAAAAGCAGCCGCTTCAGCGACGGCACCTTCGGCGTCTACTACGCCGCCAGCAGCCAGGAAGCCGCCATCGCCGAAACCTGCTACCACCAGGCTCGATTCCTTGGCGCGACCAACGAGCCGGACCTGGAGTTGACCATGCGCACCTACGTCAACAAGGTCATCAAACCCCTGCACGACATCCGCCACGACCACCCCCACCTCCACAACCCGGACCCCACCGCCTACGGCCCATCCCAAGTGTTCGCCCGGCAACTGCGTGAAACCTTGTCCTGGGGGCTGCTGTACAACAGCGTCCGCCTGCCCGGCCACGAATGCGTGGCCGCGTTTCGCCCGCCGGCGGTTTCGATTCCGACGCAGGGCAAGCACATTCGGTACGTCTGGAGTGCCCAGAAGCGGGAGATTTCGTTTGTGTTTGAGGTGAGTCAGGTGTGAGGCAGGGCTTTATGGTGTTTTATGGCTGGGCAATAATTATTGCCCAGCCATAATTTTCAATAATTCGCGATTATTGAAACCAGATGCTGCTGTGCAGCCAGCGGGAGCAAGCTCCCTCGCCACAAAAGCGCCGGCTGATCAAATCTTGAATTGCTGCACCGAAGCCTGCATCGACCCCGCCGCGTTGTTCAATTGATCCGCCGTTTGCGTCAGGGTGTGAATCGAACGGGTGTTCTCACGGGACTGCTCGGCAATCGACTCCACCCGCTGGGCCATTTCATCGCTGGCCTTGGATTGCTCGGCAATGGTCTGGGATATTTCCTCCACCACTTCGGCGGCATGCCGGGCACCGGTGCGGATTTCGCTGATGGACACCCCGGCCTGCTGGGCCAGGTTGACGCCTTCGTCCACGCGGCTGACGCACGCCTGCATATTCGCCACCGCGTCCCGGGCGCTGGACTGGATGCGCTCGATCATCGCGGTGATTTCCTGGGTGGACTGCGTGGTGCGCGCCGCCAGGTTGCGCACCTCATCGGCCACCACCGCAAAACCACGCCCCGCCTCACCGGCACGGGCGGCTTCGATGGCGGCGTTGAGGGCCAGCAAGTTGGTCTGTTCGGCGATGCTCTTGATCACTTGGATAATGGAGTGAATGTCTTCGGACGACGCGTCCAGTGCCGTGATCTTGCTGGACGACTGGTTGACCACCTCGGCGATCCGGTTCATGCCTTCCACCACCCCGAGAATCACCTGGCCACCGCTGCTCGCCAGCTGCTCGGACTGCGCCGAGATCGTGCGGGCGCTGTCGGCGTGCTGATGGATCTGGCTGATGTTCGCCATCATCTGTTCCATGCTCGCTGCCATGCTCGTCGCGCTATGGGCTTGCTGATCGGCGCTGGACACAATCTGCCGCGCCGTATCGCCCAAATTCCGAGACGTGCCATGCAACTCATCGCTCTGGCCGCGGATCGTGGCGATCATCTGCCGCAGATTGGTCTGCATCTGCTCGATCACACCTTGTAACTGACCCAGCTCATCCTTGCTTTGAGCCCCCATCGAGCGCTGCAAATCCCCTTGGGAAATCGCCTGGGTATTGAGGATGATTTTGTTCAGCGGCGTCAGCACCGCCTTGAGCAGGTTCCACGACAACAGTGCCAGTGCCACACAAGTGGCCAACAAGGTAACGATCAGCCAGGTTTGCGAGGTTTGAATGCTGCTGTCCTGATACTCGCGGGACGACTGCGCTTGGTTCTCGATCAACTCGCTCACTGCCTCGTTGCGTTCCTCCAGCGCTGAAAACGCCTTGTCGAACTCCGCCCGCAACGCATGGCCATCCTGCGCACCACTCAGCGCCTTGCCAATGACTTGCTTGGCTTTATCGATGTAGGTTTCGACTTGTGGTTTCAACTCGATGATCGCCTGGGCGACATCCTTGGGCAGCTTGGCTTCGGCGTTTTCGGCGATGACCTTGCGCATCCGCTGCGTATGCTCATCGAATGCCTCCGTCACCTCCTTGGCCGCCTGAGTGTCCCCCGGCGCCACCAGCAATGCAGCCAACACATCGGCACGTATGGCGTCATGCATCATGTCCGCCTCCATGTGCTTGCGCATGGCCGAAATACTGGTCTCGTTCTGCACCAGGGCCTCGGTCATGGAGTGATAACCCCACAACCCGATACCGCCAAGCAACAGCGCGAAAGAAAGGCTGACCAACCCCGAGCCTATGACCTTGGTGCGGATTTTCATCGCGTACTGCTCCTGGAGCGGGGGAATTCTGGGAAGTGTAGTCGAGTGCCAGCAGAGTCCTGGGACAGGCCATGTTCTTATTCGAGGCTATCGGCGCAGGGAAGAATTAGATGAGCCTGTGGCGAGGGAGCTTGCTCCCGCTGGGGTGCGAAGCAGCCCTTCTTTAGGTTGCTTCGGCAGATAAAATCCAATGCTGCCCCGTTCGTGAGCAGCATTGGTTTGCGACCCTTAAGCCGGATTACTTCCCGGCGCCTCCAGCACCTTCACCACGTCATCGATGACGGCCTTGCTCATATCCTGCAAATAACACGACGCCCAGGCATACCGATCCGTGCTACGAATCATCGCCGCATCCTCGGCCAGGACCTTGGCAACGTGGAGCAGGTCGGAAGCGTGGGACAGGGCTTCGCCAATGGGGATGCCGCTGTTGACGCGGAATAGCGGGCGGTCGGAGTGGTAGGAGAAGGGGGTTAAGCCTGGGGTTTTGAGGTCTTTGGGATGGGTCATTGCGCACCTCCGTTTACCAATTGGCGGCGGGTGGTGACTAGCAAAGCGATAAAGCGAGACTGCAGCAGATCCATGGCATGCATCGATAAACTCCCATATCAAGTGAGAGCTGCCACGTTCGTTCTCAGGCGAATGGGTGGCAGCTGTGCGCAGGCTGAGAAACCGGAGATACAGGAACCCGGCAGACCCGAAGGTCTCCCACGCACAGCCGCCATTGCACGGAATGCGGACATGAAAAAACGCCGCAAAACGTGGTTCGGGCGCTGTAGCGCCTGCATCTTACTCGGGTTCTCAGGCCCGGTCGCTGAATTGGCAGCGACAGTTGGAGAGTAGCTGGCGATGGGGGAGGCTGCAATCGTGGCGCGATGCTGGCGGGTGAGGTTTAGGTAATTTTATGGATGGGCAATAATTTGCCTCGCAGTGGAAATGCCGAGCTGTCGACGCGCGAAGATAAGTGATTGGAGGAAATTTCCAATGGATGATGAATATGAGGAATTTCGGCAGGACGCATTCGACCCTGAACGTCAAATGACAGAGTCGGAAGCGCTGGCTAAGCGGGGCCAATTGCCCTTTAAGTCGGCCCTGATGAGCGATGATGCGGCCTTGATTCGTAAGGTGCGAGAGCGGCTTGCGGCCCCACAACGAGTTAAAGTTTCTATGAATGATCTATAGCCCTGAGTTCGGTGGGCAGGAATGACACAGTCTGTACGGACCCGGACACAGGCGGAAGGGTGTCTTCCAATGAGATGTTGAGGTCTAGCTGTATCGGTAGTTGAGGCAGAGGAGAAGCGGCATGTTTGAATATGCGTTGGACATTCACGAGGAGCCAGGCTGCGTCTGGCTGTCGTGCGCGGAAATTCCGGAAATGCACGCCGCCGGCGATAATCTCGAAGAAGCCTTGGACGGCGCCCTTGATGCGATCGAGACAGCACTGTCCATCTACGTCGATGAACGTCGGGCAATTCCTGCCGGTAAACCAGGTGGGCAGACAGGCCATTTCGTGCTCCGCCTACCCACTCTGACTGCAGCCAAGGTTGGGCTGTGGAATGCGCTTCTGGAGTCTGGAATGAGCAAAGCCGAGCTGGCGCGCCGCCTGGACGTACAAAGACCTCAAGTAGATCGTCTGGTCGACTTCTTGCACCACTCCAAGATCGAGAACGTCGAGCGCGCCTTGGAACAACTCGGTCGCCGACTCTCGCTTTCAGTGGAAGCAGCCTAAGCCCCAGTGGCTGATCGCTGGTGAAAAGCCCCCACAACACCGCTGTCGGGGGCTTTTTTGTACCTGGGCACTGCTGTTGATAGGCCTTGAAGAAATTCTGCAGCCAAGAAAAATTTACTGAGAAAGTACTTATCTCCCACCGACGGGCCTTGCGTCGGCATTTGGGCCGCGCAAAGATTTGCCAACCTCTGGCAAAAGATGCTGTTTGGTTGAGCTGGTCCAGGAAAGGCTGCCCGTCGTCTTGGCCGAAAAATTGTCGGTGGCTTTGACGGCCTCATCGCGAGCAAGCTCGCTCCCGCAGGTTTTTCAGGGGGGGCGGATAAAAAGTGAACACCCCAGAAACAACAAAGCCCTCGCATTTCTGCGAGGGCTTCGTTTTGTATGGTGCGGCACCAAGAGTCGAACCGACAGATAACTATTTGTTATTTAATGTGATTTTAGGTGTGTTACACAGCCTCTACCCCAAAGTGTACCCTGAAGATTAGAATAAGCGCTGAGCGCGTTGGAAATTGTCCCCGCGCTAAAATGTCAATTTTTAAGCGAGTGGATGAGACAAATGGACAGGTCTAAGAGTTTAGAGAGCGGAAGCAGTTTGTCCGACGCCTCTGATGAATTTGGTTTATTTTCTCATCCCCTAAACGACATTGACAGGGATGTCCTGAAAGCGGCGTTAATTGCAGAGGGTGAAAAGAGTCAAGAGAGGTTCCCCGAACTCTGTGATTCGTTGTTGTCACAGTTTAGAGCCTCATATCCGCCGCATATTATTGCAATGCTTAGCGCTTACGGCCTTCAGGTGCAGGTTGGAGACGAGGGAGTATCGCGAGAGTCTATGATGCCGGACGTCCAACAGCACCATGTGGAAATCCTCCAGGCATTGGCACTTACTATTCCACACGGTGAATGGGGACAGAGACCAGCGAAACCGTTGGAAATTCAAAAGGTGGTTGAGAATGTGAAGGCTCTTGCTGACGCGTTCATTCATCGTCGATTTCTTTCGATGGTGGAGGAACGAGACGCCTCCCAGCAGACAATACTCATGCTCCAAGAGCGGCTAAGAGCTCATACGCAATTTGTAAGGAATTGGGGTTATTTCGCTGCTGTTTCCAAGATATCAAAGGAACTATATAGTCCTCTAGATCAGGATGTAAAAAAGTTTTTTGGGTTTAGCGCTACTGATCTTATCGACGTGTCGGTTGCAATCTTGAAGCGTTTGGAGGAACGCTCAAGTAAGAGGATGCAGCTTCTTCAAAAGATATTTAGATCGAAAACAAAGGAAAAATTAGTTAAGCGGTACTTCGCTATTTATCCTTATGTAGAAGGAAACCCTTCAGAGTTTCTTAAAGGTTTGCCGAAAGATATTGATCTGATAGGTGTGGCTGGAATTCTACAAGCACACTCCGACATGGTTTTACCATCATTAGCGAGTGTCGAAGTAGAAAAAATTGCAGAGCTGACGAAGCGATCAGAAGATGTTGTTTTGCTCATTCTGAACCGTCTTTCTCTAATGCCGGGGGATCTTGATCGGGAAAATATTCCTAATTTCTTTCTCAGTAATCCAACGTGGATTGCGCCGGGAATTAATATCGCAGGTGGATTTTTCTTTCCAGTTCCGCAAGTCATATTCAGTAATATCCACGCTGTGATGAGATCATTGTTAGACGACGCAGGCTTGCTAGAAAAACTGAAAAAGCGCCGAGCAATTTATCTAGAGGAGAAAATTAAGGATGTAATCGAGGGTGTCTTTCCGACCATTAAGTTTGCGTTAAATGCCAAATGGATAGTAGGTCAAGATAGATTTGAAACAGATTTTCTTGGCCAAGTCGACCGTGCGATACTTATTGTTGAAGCAAAATCTGCGGCTCTTACTCCCCAAGGTTTACGTGGTGCCCCTGATCGAGTGAAACGGCATGTGCGAGATCTTATCGTCGAACCCGCGGAGCAATCGCATCGTCTCGAGCAAATCTTGTGGAAGGCAAAGTCAGGTGATGCTGATGCTTTAAAACTCACAGCACAACTGGGTTTGGTCGCTGAAAAAGTAGACACCATTATTCGTATCTCTGTAACGCTCGATGACTTTTCGGTAATTTGCAGTGCTGAGGCGGAGTTAAAACGTGCTGGATGGGTGCCAGAGGATCTCCCCTTGGCTCCTACTCTAAATATTGCTGACCTAGCATGTGTTGCCGAAATTCTTAACGAGCCAGCATACTTCCTTCATTATTTTGCAGAGCGTGAACGAATTCAAAAGTCTACGCAAATGATGGGGGATGAGATGGACTATCTCGGCCTTTATCTTGAAACAGGCTTCAATTCCGCAGTCCTTGAAAGCGAGGATACTTGCGTGGCTATAGTTGGTATGTCTCGTTCGGTCGATCACTTTTATAATAGCGCAGACGCAGGCGTTCGAGTCCGAAAACCAAAAGTTAAGCTGCATCCGCATCTTGAGCGTATCGTATTAGAAATACAGCGGAAGGGTGTTGAAGCTTGGACCACTATGGTTATTGATATGCTTAGAATCGGTGATTTTGGGCAACAAACTCAGCTCTTCAAAGAGTTGGAAAATCTTAAAATAAGTGTTCAAAAAAACTACCAAGATCCTTATCACCTATCATCGATGATTATCGAGCCGCCAGCGCACCGAGAAGCAAGTGTGGTTTTTTACGTGTATCCAAAAGCTATTTCAGAGCGGCGAAATGAATCGGTTTCGGAGATTGCTAGTAATGTTCTTGAGGACGGTGGGAAGAAGCGATGTGTTGTTGTGGGGCGTATGATTGAGGAGTGGACTAGACCCTATCAGTTTCTGATGGTCGCTACTCCACCTGTTAATTAATCACTGGGGAGTTATGGAGTGCTAGTCGAGGCGGCTTTGTGAGAGGGTCAAAGTGAAAAGAGAAGTTTGTGTGTGTGAGCGTTCTGGAAATCTAAAAACGCCTCGTTAGCTTTTGATGAACGCCTAATCATCTGCCCATGAGGCTCGCTCTTAGCATACCGACGCAATCCTGTTACAGGACAGAGGCCGCCGAAAGCTATGCATTACTGTGAAAGCTAAGACGCTTCCCTTCTCACTTTGACTATAATTACATTAACTTTATTCATAAGCAGGGCGCAAGTCTTTTTTCGCTAACAAAGATCGTAAAGATGAGACCCCTTGCCAAACGGTAAATCCATTGCTTTTTGAAAGCAGCCGAGCTTGCCCCAATGCATCCCCTTGACTGAGTAGCCGCCCCTGACTGATTTTATGCACGTTATTGTAAAGTGCTGCTCTGTCCGCCTCGTCTATATATGGGCAGCCGATTATATCCACGAACAGCATAAATGCGTCGGTATTTTTGTTTAGGCGTGCTGCGTTATTCATTATGATATGGTCGGCGCTTTTTATTGCTGCCTGCTTTATCGGGCGTAGATCTCGTCTGTTTTTTGAAAAATATAATGCTGCTATTATAGAAAAATAGTCGTTCATCGAACTGCTATTTTCATCCGTTACGCTAAAAAGCACCTGCAAATCGATTTTTGTTAGCTTTTGTTTGTCTGAGCAGATGGAATCAGCGGCTACGGCGATGTTTAATACGTCTGCAGTGCTTGCATGCTTCTTTGACTCTATTATCGCCTTACGGGTGATATCGAGAATTTGAGACTCAAATGCTGGACGAGCAAGCCCAACACTTCTAGCTAATTCGTCCAACTCTAGAAAAATCCTGGCCATTTTATTGGAAGTGGCGGCCCTGATATCCATTAGATAAAGAAACTCTGAAACTGTTAAGACTGCTTGAAATGTCGACTCAAATTTGGTGGAGATTACGGACGTCTCGCCTGGACTTGGTTTTGAGCGGTATCGAATGGTATTCATTTTTCTTGCAATAATTGCTAGAGCAGGGGATGCTAAGTCGGCGTATTTTACTTGGTTGGTTCGTGCTACAGATCTAATCTCCGTGATGATTTTTCGTGATTGTTTTTTCAACTCTCCTATCGCTTTCGATTGTTCAGCTTCTGTCTGAACAGAACCTAAAGCAGATTTGAAAAGATTAATGAAGTCTAGAACTTCAGTTTGGATCTTATTTCTGGCGATAGTTAGATTTGTTATTAGCGGGCGCTCAATAATTTTTTTCTTGCTTTCATTCAAATAAAGATTATATTTTTCCAGCTCTTCAGCTATCACTCGTTCGATTGTTTGGAGGTCTTCAAGGTCATTTGAAAAAATAAAATAATCGTCAACGTAACGTTTTATCGTAGTTTTTGACTGGACTTTTTTAGAGATTGCGATGTCTACGCTTTGAAGTATGATTTCCGCAAATATTCTACAAATTTCCGGGCCTATAATTATTCCGTTAGTCTCGCCCCAGTTGAAGTTTCCTACGAGTTTGTCGAATTCGCTCTCGAAGAATTCTAATCCTCGATTATCTTTGGCAAAAGTTTTCCCCCTCATGCTCCAGGCAATAGAGTGGGTGTAGATAGATGAAAAGCATTTTGCAATGTCTAATTGAACCATGTATTTGTATTCTTGCTCTAATAGTTCGTACTCGCGTGACGAGAAAAATTTATAAATTTGAGCATATGTTTTGTACGAAAAATAAGTTGATGCATATGGTTTTTCTGGCTCAAAAGATCCTTCGACCAGTTCCGGTGCAAATTCATTCAAGGATTCATCTATATAACGACTGTCATAGAATTTTGATGCGACTCGGTAAGGATGTCTTAGGGAGTACGCGCTTCTAGTACAAAGGTGGGATATGTAAATGTCATACTTTCGGTAAAATTCGCTAGCCCTAAGCTGGGTCGCAGGATGAATGATAGATAGCGTTCTGGTTTTTTGGTCGATTTTACCAATCTTTAAACTTGCAGGAATGGTCTCCCCTTTTGTTGATAAGATTTTTGATATTAGTGGTGTCTGATTTGTGTTGGATTTTGCGAATTTATAAAGTTTTTCATTTGTAAAATACAGAGGTAATTCATAGGGTAGGACGTCTGTCAGAAGCATCCGCGCACAGTCTCTGTCTTTAATTTTCTTTATTTTTTTAGACATGATTCCAGCACCTAGTTATTTCTATCACATCTCTGGCACTAAATTTGGTTCTGCGCCGTTTGATGAAACCTGATACGAACGAGTACTTTGTTATTGCGTTTGTCTCTTCTTTTGATATCCCCAGTCTACGCAATGCAGGCCTCGCGAGATTTGAAAAAAAAGTATCAAGTGTAGATAGCGAATTACTTGAGGTCGCTTCCTGAGAATCATCATGGCTGTAGAGCGAATGCGTGTAGGCTAGCCCAGTATATAGTCCTCTTCGGCTTGGATCGCTTGGAAGTAGTTGGTTTCCAGTTAAATATGAAAGCCTATTTTTTAATAGATTTATATTCTTGTTGGACTTAAAGTCTTGTAGAGACAAGAAAATCTTCTGCTTGAGTTTAGATATCTTGCTATCCGAGAGCAGGAGAGTTATTTTGTTTTCTTTTTCATCATTCCGTTTGCCAATTAGTATTTTGTATCCGAGGTATTCCGGAGCCGGAGACACAAGTGAGCTGTCAGATTTTGCACACTTGCAAGAGCGTTCGCATGGACATTTTTCTGGATGGCCACAAATATCACTGCAAGTGCATTTTATACTGAAAATATTACTTTTTGATTCATTGGTTTTAAGTCGATATTTTGATAAGCAGCTTTGCACTTCTCGCTTAAGCGTGACTTCGTCGCAGGTTGCAAATATTACAATGTCGTCAACATACCTAACGGCGAGATAAACTCCAGTAATATTTCTAAGCTCTAGGTCTAGCTGATTTAGATATATTTCAGCTAAGGTGCTGGTGATAATTACACCTCTAGGTAGTCCGCTTTTCTTTAATTCGGGTTTTATTGAATAGGCATGAGAGAAAAAATTGTCTAGAAGCTGCAGTGTTTGGAATGATACATGGCCATCTCTGGCTATTTTGTTCATTAAGCTGGTTCTATGAATGCTCTCGAAACATGATCTGATATCTAACCTGTAGACTGTTTTTGGAGAAGGATCTCTGAGAGCTTGGATGACTAGTTTTACGATGTTGTCTCTACTCGGGCTCTTTATATGATATGCGCGTCTTAAATTGTCATTTATTTTTCTTAAGGTTAACGCTTCGTCTAGGCTTTTAGTCCTGACAGTTGTTCTCTTTTTTTTACTTTTCTTAGTTACGAATGTGCTGAGTTTTATGAAGTTCATTTGATTCTGGGCAATGCGTAGCTCCAGAGAAATCAGATATTTAGACCATTCATCGTTGGTTTCCAGATGATCATTGTTATCAGGGGTTAGCCCGAATTGTTTTCTACGCTTTCGCATCCAGTTTAGGTTTTTTGCTGTGAAATCCTGAGTAGGCGAGTTCATAGTCTTCCCTGAATAGCAGCGCAAATTGAAATTTGAAAGGCTAAATACAATTTACTATGCGACTTGATTCTGATATGGCGGCTTCAGCAGAAGCTATCAGAGATGCTGCCGCTGCGTCTATAGTCCTCGCTTGACTGTCTAGACAGACAGAAAGAGGACTTAATTTTCACGTCTTGATGGCTTAGATCCGAACCATGACTTGCCAAGCCGTAAGACGATCAACTGGACAGTGAGCCAGAAGTAATATCGTGTTGGCTCTGCACGATCTCGTAACTCCTGGTCCATAAACCATGCAAGATGTTTTTGCTGCCATGTCCATGGATTGTTACGTTTCCAGCGATTAGAAATTGCGGTTTGAATAGTCACAGCCTGACGAAGGTGGCGCCGACGGGTCGTATGAGATCCGGAGAGCACGCCGTTCAAAAATACCTCCATATCGAAAGGATTTGCCATCTTCAGCCACCGATATACGCACGGACCACATCGATGCGACTGTGCCCAAGCTCATAGCTGATTTGTGCTCGGGCTTCCGCATCAAGAGATCGGTGGTGCTGGAGGCACCTGCCTCCGTTGATGGGCGCTAGGTGGTGGGTGATCTGCTCATAGCGTTCGCACGCATAGGCTGCGCGCAGTTCGTGGAATCCTTTGAGTTTGTGCGTATGGAGGATATCTCGGGCGGGTCGGACGATTCCCTGCTGGAAATCGATGTAGCGTTCGTTCGGTGCAAGCAGGTTGCGGCTACCGTCGGGCGAGACCTGTTCGGTAAACCTCAGTGCGTCACGAATATGATCATCTACCGTAAGCCAACGAGGTGCTGACGCGCCTGAACGGCCACCTTTGGTGCCGTCCTGGATGTTGATCTTGCCGAATTGCTCAGCTTCACGTTTTAGACGGGGAAGGTCGGCCAAGATGGCCTCGCGCAAACGCATGCCGGTGGCGCGTGCCAACTGCACGATGGCGGCGGCACGGGGATACTGTTCGCGGAGTGCATCGACGATGCGCATCACGTGTTCGCGATCCTGGCCTTGTGGAACTGTCATGCGGATGGTGGTGCGCTGCATTTCCAACGCCTTGCTCGGACTCTGCACTTTCACGTACTGATCACCGCGAAGCGCTGCCATGGTTCGGTTGACGCTGGACAATCGATTTTTTGCGGTGGCGATCGCGAGGTCGCCGCGCTCGACCAAATGATGCAGATGCGCCGCGTAATCCGACAAGATCTGGCGATCTATCTGCCGTGCATCGTTGAGTCCTGGTCCGTCGTCTGAGCGACACCAGCGCACGAATGCCTGCCAACGATCACTGTGCGCTTTGACGGTCCCGTAATGTCCGCCGCCAAACATGTCCTGCAACGCCTGCGGTCCGGCGTAACTCAATTGCCGACCATAGCCAAAATTACGCCCACCCCGTCTACCGACCAATGCCATGACCAAACTCCTCTCGAAGCCACACTTGTAAAACCTTCCCCACGTCATCCCGCCACGAATGTTGAGTGTTATCAGGGATCAAGGCCCCTGCGACCTGTGAGGGTTGTCCACTAACGCGGGACTGGCGGCTCCTTACGACCGGGAACTTGGGCATCTCATGATCTGGCCTCCTGAACACTTCCGGGGAAGTGGGCGGGTGGAGGCTGCGCTGGCTGACGAGGCCAGTGCCGCGAGATCCTGAGTCGGGTGAAGGCAGTGAAGCGATGACCGGGGCATGCCTGACTGTCAGTCAGGTGCAGTCCATTCCGTGGGCTGCGGCACCATCATCGGTATCGCTGTTGCTGGTGACTTTTCGGTGTTTGTCACGCCGATTGTCACGAGGGGAAATGCCGCAAAGCCTTGTACGAGTTGGGCTGCAGCAGTGGTAGGAGCGCCCGTCTCTTTCCGGGAGAAAGAGACGGGCGCAGGTTGGCGCACGGGAATGGCCAAGCGGATAGGTTGCTGCAGGGCAGCTATGAAAGGGGATGAGTTGCCGCAGTGGGCACACTGGTAAAAGTAGGCATCCATCACATCGCTGTGACCGTGCGAGCCGCCGGACGCTAATCGCACTTTGGGAGAACCACCACGGTGTGGCGTAGCCTTAAAGGTTCTGGCTACCTGGGTTGCTGTCAACGACAGCGCTTTGCCCGATCTTTTCTACGCCTGTGGATAATTTGGGTCAAGGCTCGAATTGTAGGGGATTCTGCGGCTGTGGATGAAATTATCCACCGGTGGAAATCTGTGGTTTTCCACAGACAGTTGCGTGGGCTTTAGATTTTTAAGTGAGGTCCATCCAAACAGGGCGGCTTTGCAGCCCTGTTTGGATGGACCTGCTTGGCCAAGCGGATCACTGAGATATGAAGACCGAGCGCTAACTCAGTTGCGCCACGTTTTGCTTTTAAGCGAGTGACGTTCGGTCCGGTCTGGTTCGTGAATTCGTGGGGGGTGACATGCTCCTGTCGATTTGCGGGAGAAATGCGCCTGCTTCGGGTGGAAACGGTCAGAGGGAGTTCTTAATCTGTGACTGGATGACATGGTGATCGGCACTGTGATCTCAAAAGGAGCATATCAATGAGACCGAATTTCTTTCTGGACGATGAAGATGAAGCCATCGCCAAGAGCTATTTCAAGAAGGTTAATAGCATTGGTTTTGTTTGTGTCGGTTTGGCGTTGACGATAATCACAATGCCTCATCCCGAGCGCGCTGCATGGTTTGTCTTCGCGGTAGCAATCATCTATGCGTTTAGCCACGGCGATGGTTACAGGAAGATTGTTGCCAGCTATTTGTTGCGTCATAAAGGGTTCGGCGGTGGTATTCGTTTGGTGTTGAAAGTAGCTCTCTTCGTGTTGGGCACAAGTCTGTTGTCTGGGATTGGGCTTCAGATCTTGACGCCTGAGGTTTTAGGCATCCTCCCATAGCAGGACTGTCTCAGTGACCTGGGTGGCGGATTCAATCATTGATCCGCTTCACCTTTATCCGGGTAACATTCGCCCCAATCTGATTAGCGAACTCATGCGGAGTGACATGCTCTTCACGGTTGGCTTCCAGGTACCGGCTCCACCAGTTCATGATCAGCCTGCGCTCCTCAATGAACTCGGCCTTGTGGATGTAAGCGGCGCGGACGTTGTTGCGCTCCTTGTGACTCATCTGCCGTTCAATGGCTGTCTCCGACCACAATCCTGACTCGATCAGTGCGCTGCAGGCCATCGAACGAAACCCATGTCCGCAGATATCAGTTTTGGTGTCGTATCCCATCGTCCGTAGCGCGTTGTTCACGGTATTTTCGGACATGGGTTTCCAGGGCTTGGCATCGCCTGCAAACACCAGGTCGAATTTACCGGTGAGGGCGTGGATCTGTTCAAGCAAGGCCACAGCTTGCGGCGATAAGGGTACAAGGTGGATGTCCCCGGCCATCTTCGTACCCCTTGTGGAAAAGGGTACTCCCTCCAGCGCTGGCCGAGTGTCTGGGATTTCCCAGGTGCCGCGCTTTAGGTCGAACTCGCTCCAGCGTGCGAAACGCAGCTCGCTGGAGCGTACAAACACATGCAGCGACAGCATCACCGTCAGACGAGTAAGTGCCCGGCCTTTATAGGTGTCGATCCGCTCCTGTAGTTCCGGCAGTCGCGATAAGGGTAGAGCGGGGCGATGTACCACCCGCGGGGCTTTGATCAAGCCTTCGAGGTCGTAAGCAGGGTTTGCGGTGATAAGCCGGAGGCGTTTTGCCTCGCGCATGATGCTCTGCAGGTAGTTTTGTACCCTTAAAGCAACGTCTATCGTTCCGCGCTTCTTGATTGCTTCCAAGGGCTGCATTAGGTCATGGGTGTCTAATTCGACAATGGCGCGGGCGCCGATCAGCGGCAACACGTGGGTTTTGAGGCGGCTCATCACAGTCTTGGAGTGGCCTGGAGCCCACTTGGCCGACATTTCCGTGTGCCAGTCCAGCGCAACGCTTTCAAAGGTTCTGCCTTTGATCACGGCTTCCGCCTTGGCTTGGTGCTTGGTCTCTATGGGATCAATGCCATCCGCCAGCATTCGCTTGATCTCCAAGCGCTTGCGGCGCGCATCGGCGAGGCCAATGACAGGGTAGTTGCCGAACGAGGTCAGTCCTTCCCGTCCATCAGGTTTGACGTAACGGAGCCGCCAGCCTTTGCGGCCATTGGGTTGGACTAGAAGGTAGAGGCCGTCGCCGTCGAAAAGCTTGTAGGCGCGGTCGGTGGGCTTGGCTGAGCGGCAAGCCGAATCAGAGAGTGGAGCAGTGGTGCGCGACATAAGGGTACTCCCTTTTATCGAAGTGACCTTTACCCCCAACTCTACCCTTAAACCGGTTGGAATCCACAAGGATTCACCGGAATCCGACGGAACGCCAAAACGAAAAAACCCGCCAAAAGGCGGGTTTTTCGGGGGTTTCAGAGATTTTGAAAGCCTTCTCTGGAACCTTGTATGGTGCCGGCACCAGGAGTCGAACCCGGGACCTACTGATTACAAGTCAGTTGCTCTACCAACTGAGCTATACCGGCGTGTGGGCGACGATTATAGCGATTGGGTGCGTTCTGTAAACCCCTGAATTCTGACTATTTTTGCACGACCCATGCTCAAGCGCGGCGCAGCAGGGCGCGCATTTTCTGCAAGGCTCGCCACGCACGACTGTTTTGCATGGCCTGGAGTTGGGCTTCGGCCTGTTCAGCCCGTTGCAGGGCGGCGCTGAGCTGTTGGTCTGCGTCGTCGATGGGGTGGCTGAATTTGTGGCCTTTGCAGAGTTGGAAGCCGTCGAGGTTGCACGGTGGGATGTCGAAGGCGGGTTTGAGGGCCAGGTGTTCTTCGGCGAGGTAGTAGGTGTTGATGCCGTCGAACAGGATGGAATGGTAGCCGGCGTCGGTCACCAGGGCTTCCCAGGTCTGGTCGCGGGCCCATGGGGTTTCGATGAGGATGATCCAGGGGCGCCAGCGGCTGAAGTCCATGCCGCGCAGCACGGTTTCTTCGTGGCCTTCGACGTCGATTTTCAGGAAGTGGATGGGGCGGTCCTGGGCGTATTGCTCGCAGATGGAGGCCAGGGTGCGGGACTGGACGGTCTGGTCGCGCACGTCCATGCCGGCGTCGCGGTGTTGTTGGGCGACGCTGGCCTCTGCTGTGGAAAGGCCTGTGTCAGCGATGGTGTAGAAGGTCAGGCTGTCGGCGTTTTCGCCGGCCACGCATTGCAGGTTGATGTCGTGGGGGCGTTGTTGGCAGAGGGCGTCGTAGTAGGCCGGCACCGGTTCGATGTTGATACCGCGCCAGCCGCGGTCGTAGAACGCTCGGGTGACCGAATCATCGGTCGGATGGTTGGCGCCGACGTCGAGGTAAAAGCCGTTTTCCACCGATTGAAGGGCGCGCCACAGGCGTATGTCTTCGAAATTCTGTGCGTAGGAAATGAACGTCACGGCCAGTCCTTGAGTGTGTCGGCATTGTGTCAATCACGATACGTTGGGCTGTTGTATAGCACGGGCGCGGTGGACGCAATTATTGGCGCGGGGCAGCACTGAATTCGGCGGTTATGTCGTTTTGCTTATGCGCTTATGCACAACGGGCAGGATGAGGTCGACGGAACCTTGCAATTTTGTGACCGCTTTCGCGTTTCGTCGCAAATTGCTGTTTTCATGGTTTTTTATCCATGTGAACAAAAAATGACCAATGTTGAATCGGTCAGGAAATCGCGAATTTCTTGGATCCAGGTTTATTTCATCAACAGAGTTATCCACAGGGTGTTTCGTCTCAGCAACGCTCTGCCAGCAACAGCAGATTGCGCGGCGTCAGCGGTGTTTCGCAGAAGGTGCCAAGACGAACCTCGTAGCCTTTTTGACTGAGGAACAGCGCCCGATCCAGCACCAGCCAAAGCTCCAATGGTCGGCGGAAAAGGCCTCGCAACAACTCCAGGTTGCGCACCTCGGCCAGACGCTGATGGCCCGCGGCTTCCAAGGCGACCCAATCCGGCACGCCGACTGTGGATAAGTCTTTGAGGGCTGCCAGATCGATGCAGTATTGGGTGAAGGATTTTTCCAGCCAGGCGCTGGGCAGCGAGGGAGTGGGCAAGTAGTCGTCGCGCCCTCTGATTTGTCGTTGCAGCAGGTCGAAGCCCAGGCGCCGGGCCATGGATCGGTCCCGTTGTCTCCTGACGCGCGCGCCAGCGGTGACGGTTTCGGTCAGCGGCAGGCTGAGATCATCGAGCGACAGCTGTAGGACAGAGCCCTTGGCGGCGTCGGACAGTGCTTGATAACGCTCGGTGTTGATGCGGTTGTAACAGCACGGCGCGATCGCCAGTTGTGCACAACCCGCAGCGCTGGCCAGGTGGATCAAGCGCACATGCAGGTCGCCGCAGGCGTGCAGGGCCACAGGCGTGTGTCCGGGGTGGAGCGTCTGGGCGGCGTCCGCCGCCAGCACGTCTTGTTGCCGGTGCGTGGCGGGCAGGTGATGGCGCTGGCTCAATTGTTGGCCGCTGGCGACCAGTGCGGGGTCGTATTCCAGGCAGGTCAGTTGCTGCTCACCGTGCAGCAGGCGTCGACCGAGGTGGCCTTTGCCGGCGCACCAATCCAGCCAATGGGTCGGTTGGGTGGTGAAGTGCAGGCGGCTGGCGAAGGCTTCGATCTGCTGCCACTTGCGCCCGGGTACGTCGACGTTGAGGCGATGGCTTGGTGCTTCAAGCGTGCTGGCCGGCAATTCTGCGACAGCGCTCAATGCACGGGAGATAGCGGCCAATTCGGGGAAGGGCGCTGGCGCTTCCTCCATCAACCACGGCTGATGATGGTCGTTTTCTGCCGCTTCCAGCGAACGCTGGCGTAGCCATTGGGACAATTCCGGGTGGGACGTTTCCCAAGGCAGTTGCAGATGGGTGAACGGACGCGGTTTCCACAGTGCCTGGTGCGCTGTGAGAAAAGTATCCAGCGCCGTGAAGCGGGCGAGCAAGGCCTCGCCCGTCAGAATGTCGCTTTCACCGACCTTGGCAGGCATCGACGCGCAACCAGCGTTCCAATTGCTTGAAACCTTGCACCAGGACGAAGGACATCAACAGGTAGAACATGCCGGCCGCGAAGAAGATCTCCACCGGCATATAGGTCCGGGCAATGATGGTACGCGCCATGCCGGTGAGTTCCAGCAAGGTCACGGTGCTCGCCAGGGCACTGGCCTTGAGCATCAGGATCACTTCGTTGCTGTAGGCCGGCAGGCCGATGCGCGCGGCGCGAGGCAGCGTGATGTAGAGCAGCGCCTTTGGCCGCGACATGCCCAGGGCCCGCGCGGCTTCGATCTCGCCACGGGGGATGGCCTGGATTGCACCGCGCAGGATTTCGGCGATGTAGGCGGCGGTGTGCAGGGTCATGGTGGCCGTGGCGCACCAGAACGGGTCCCGCAGGTACGGCCACATTGCACTGCTGCGCACGGCATCGAACTGCGCCAGGCCGTAGTAGACCAAAAACAGTTGCACCAGCAGCGGCGTGCCACGGAAAAAGAAGATGTAGGCGTAGGGCAACGCCCGTACGTACCACAGGCGCGAAGAGCGGGCGATGCCCAGCGGAATCGCCAGTAGCAGCCCGGCGATCACGGCGATGGCCACCAGCTCCAAGGTCAGTGTCGCGCCCTGGGCCAGCTTCGGCAGCCACTTGATGATGACGTCCCAGTTCATTGGGTGCTCCTGGTAAATCCACGGGCGGCGCGTCGTTCCAGCAAGTGCATGCCGATCATGGCGAACACCGTCAGGCCCAGGTACATGAAGGCTGCGACCATATAGAAGGTGAACGGTTGCTTGGACACGGTCACGCCGATTTGCGCATGGCGCATGATCTCTTCCAGGCCGATCACCGAGACCAGCGCGGTGTCCTTCATCAGGATCATGAACAGGTTGCCCAGGCCGGGCAGGGCGATGCGCCACATCTGCGGCATGATCAACCGGGTGAAGATCCGCCACTTCGACAGGCCCAGGGCAACGCCAGCCTCGCGGTGGCCCTTGGGAATCGCCAGGATCGCGCCGCGAAACACTTCCGTGGCGTAGGCGCCAAAGCACAGGCCCAGGGCAATGACCCCGGCGGCAAAGGCGTCGAGGGCGAGGTCGGGTTTGCCGAAATACTCACCCAGGGCACGCATCAGGTTGACGGTGCCGAAATATATCAACAGCACCCAGAGTAATTCCGGGATGCCGCGAACCAGTGTCGAATAGGTGCCGCCCAGCCATTGCAGCGGCTTGTACGGCGAGGTCTTGGCCAAGGCGCCGAGCAGGCCGAGCACCAGCCCCAGGCAGAGGGCCGTGAGCGCCAGTTTGACGGTCATCAGCGCGCCGGCGGCAAGCGCCGGGCCGAATCCGTAGAGATCGATCATCATGGGTAAGAGTTCATATCGCGGCAGGCTTTGCTAAGGGCCGGCGTTGCCAGGGAACAGCGCCGGCCAGGCACGTCAGTATCAATAGATGCTGAACGGGAAGTACTTGTCGTTGATCTTTTTATAGGTTCCGTCGGCAATGATTTCCTTGAGGGCGGCGTTCAGCTTGTTGCGCAGCTCGTCGTTACCCTTGCGCACCGCAATGGCGATCTTGTCGCCTTCCACCACCGGGTCGCCCTTGAATTCGTAAGCACGGCCAGCGTCGGTTTTCAGCCAGTCGTAGTTCACGTATTTGTCCGCCAGGATCGCGTCGACGCGACCGGAGGTCAGGTCCAGGTAGGCGTTTTCCTGGGTGTCGTAGAGCTTGGCGGTGATATCGCTGCCCAGTTCGTCTTCCAGCCAGGTACCGGCGAGGGTGGAGCGCTGTGCCCCGATGACCTTGCCCTTGAGAGACTCTTTATCGACTTTGAAATCGACGTTTTTCGGTGCGATGAATTGCAATTTGTTGGAGTAGTACGGGTCGGTGAAGTCCACGGCTTGCTTGCGCTCGTCGTTGACCGACAGCGAAGAAATCAGGAAGTCGAACTTCTGGGCCAACAAGGCGGGAATGATGCCGTCCCAGTCGGAAGTGACCACTTCGCACTCGACTTTCATCTTGGCGCACAGGGCATCGCCGATGTCTTTATCGAACCCCACGACCTGGCCGCTGGCATCTTTGTTATTGAATGGCGGATACGCCGCTTCGATGCCCATCTTCAGTTTGTCGGCCGCCATGGCGCTGGCCGAGAAGACCAGGCTGGCCGCTGCGGCCAGGAGGAATCTCTTGTAGGTCTGCATGTGTACTGCTCCGTTAGCGGTTGCTGGACATGAATTGTTTGCAGCGCGCCGAAAGCGGGTTCTCGAAGACCTGCTGTGGCGATCCTTGCTCCTCGACCAGGCCTTGATGAAGGAACACGACTTCGCTGGAAACCTGACGGGCGAAGCCCATTTCATGGGTGACCAGCAGCATGGTGCGTCCTTCTTCGGCCAGGGCGCGGATCACACTAAGTACTTCCTGGACCATTTCCGGGTCAAGGGCGGAGGTGGGTTCGTCGAACAGAATCACCTTGGGCTGCATCGCCAGTGTCCGGGCGATGGCGGCGCGTTGTTGCTGGCCGCCGGACAGTTCGGCCGGATAGGCGTGGCGCTTGTCGGCGATACCGACTTTGGCCAGCAGGGCTTCGGCCACTTCGACGGCTTCGGCCTTGCTCTGGCCAAGCACCCGGCGCGGCGCTTCGATGATGTTATCGAGCACGCTCATGTGCGGCCAGAGGTTGAAGTTCTGGAAGACAAAACCAATCTCGCTGCGCAGGCGGTTGATCTGTTTGCCGTCGGCGGCCACCAGTTCACCGTTCTTTGCGGCCTTGAGCTTGAGTTCTTCGCCGGCCACCAGGATCTGGCCCTGGTTGGGGTTTTCCAGCAGGTTGATGCAGCGCAGGAATGTGGATTTGCCGGACCCGGAGGATCCGAGGATCGAGATCACGTCGCCGTCGCGGGCGGTCAGCGAGACGCCTTTGAGCACCTCCAGCTGTCCGTAGCGTTTATGCAGGTTGCGGATTTCAAGCGCGGGCGTGGCCTGGGCCATGTGCGGTCCTCATGGTATGTGCTCCCTTGCTGTTGGCTGCCTTCCTTGGCGAGGCGGCCAAGCTAGCATGCGTCCGAATGGCCGCCAACAGCGCTACGGGCGGTAAACCGGTGATGTGCGGCAGGTTGTCGCATCGGCGCAGCAGACTGTCGCGCCATCAACAACCTAACGGCCGTTTGAACCTTGTTTACCGCTGAAAGTCCGGGGAGTCGCGTAAAAAAAGGCGCGATGGTGCCAGCTTTGGGCGGGGGTTGGAAGGGTTAACCGGATGAGCGTGCCTATTCCGATTGGCATTCGCCTCAACTTCCAATCGGTCTGAACGTCGATGTTCATAAACCGATCAAACGAAGTGGCGTCCAATCTCAGGAGGTGTGTCATGAAGTCGCTATTTTGCCTCATCGTTCTAGGCGCGCTGTTTGTCCCACCCATGCTCAACGCCACCAGCCTCGCCCCTGTAGACAGCACAGGCGTCCAGGTCCAGCCCATGCAGCAGAACGGCATCACTTATCTGTCCGGCGGTATCGGTGAGGATGAAGCCCGGGCCATTGGGCAGGCCCAGGGTTACAACTTGCACATGACATTCGCGGTCGGCCCGGAAAACAAATACATCCCGGATGTGAAGGTCGTCATCCAGAATGCATCGGAACAAACATTGCTGACCCTCAGCGATGCGGGGCCGCTGGTTTATGTGCAACTGCCGCCGGGCAAGTACACCGTGGTGGCGACGCGCAACGGTGAGGAGCGGCGCGACACTGCAGAGGTAGGCAGCGGGGCCGCGCGCAACCTGGTGTTCCATTGGAACGGTGACGAATAACCGGCCGGCTTATTCGCTGGCGGGTTCTTCCATCGACTGGCGATACCGATCCAGCGCCTCGCTGAAGTCCTTGATGAACTCCGGTGTGCTGAGCCAGCGCTGGGCGGTCTCGCGGTCCATTTCATCGACCCACATGCGGTAGTCCACCAGCATGTCCGCGGCCAGGTTGGTCGCCGCCATGCTTTCGTTTTCGGCGTTTTTCAGGTCGAGCAGGCCTGGGCGTTCGATGATCATCACGCTCAGGGACGTGAGCAGCGTATCGAGCATTTCACTGCGGCTGATGGCCTCGGCTTCGCGCAGCTTGGCGAACAGTTCCAGCACGTAGACCGGTGGCTGGGCGGTGGCGTGGGCCGGGTCGCCATACATTGGGATCGATTTGCGTCCGGTCATGCGGATCTGCTTGGCTTTGTCTTTGGCGCGTTTGGCGCGTTTTTGCTGCTTGTTCAGTGAGGCCATTGGGCTTCGGTTTCCAGTTCGTTAGGGGACGGTGCCCGGCTCAGTCGATTTTCGGCACGGTAAAGCGGAATTCGCTGCCCTGGCCTGGCTGGCTTTCGGCGTGCAGTTTACCGCCATGGGCCTGGACAATCCCCTTGGAAATGTACAACCCCAGCCCGGTGCCGTTCGGGTTGCCTTCCTTGGTTGTCCAGTAGCGCTCGAAAACATGAGGCAACTGCTCTGGTGCGATCCCTTCACCGGTGTCGCGGACGCTGAAGACGATCTCATCGCCGACGGACATCGCACTGATGCCCACGGTGCCTTGTTGCGGTGTGAACTTGATGGCGTTGCCAATCAGGTTCGACAGCACCTGGAACAGTCGCTCGGGATCGGCATTGATCCTCAGGTTGGGTTCGGCGTGGAAGGACATGGCGATGGCCTTGGCAGTGGCCAGCGGCGTCAGCAGCGAGCAGGCGTCTTCGAAGATCTGGCTGACGTCCATCGGCTGGGGATTGATGGTGTAGCGCCCGGCGTCGATGCGCGAAGTGTCGAGCAGGTCTTCGAGCAGCGAGTTCATGCGGCTGGTGGCCTGTTGCATGGTGTCGATGGCTGACGAGATTCGTTTGGAACTGTGAGAACCGTCGGAGCTGAAGGCCTTTTGCATCATGCCGCAGAGCATAGAAATGACTGTCATCGGGCTGCGCAGGTCATGGGACACCACGGCCACCAGCTCATCGCGGGCCTGCACGGCCTGGCGCTCCTTGCGCACCTGCCGGGCCAGGTCGTTTTCCAGGGCCGAGCGCCGCAGGTCGTTGGCGGCGAACAGATCGCCATGGGTCCATTTGGCGCTGATGCCGGCCATTTCGACTTTCCAGATCTCGAAAGACGTCCGGGGGCGCAGGCGCAGGCCGGTCTCGCTGTTTTCCAGGTCCAGGGGTTTTTGCGGGTCGCCGCTCCATTGGAGGGTCTGCTTCACCTCGGGACGGAACCACAGCACGCCGTTTTCCACAGGCTTGGGCAGATGGATCGCCAGCACGCCGCTGGCCACGTCCTGATAAGCCTGGGCAGGCGCAAAGACGCTGCTCAGGTGGTGGTGGGAGAACACCGGTTTGCCGGTTTCCAGGATCCATTTGTGCAGTTCGCGGATCTGCTCCGGCTCCGGGCATTGGCCGTGGCGGTGCAGCTTGTTGTCTTCGAAAATCGCCACGCCGCTGGCGCCGGTCAGGTCCATGAGCCGTTGTGGCTCATGGGACAGGCCATCGAAGACGTTTTCGCTGGACTCGGCCATGACGGTGGCGAGGACCTTGAGGTCTTCCAGCTTGGCGTCCCGTTGCCGGGTCAGTTCCAGGGCTTGCATGGCGCTGATCTGCAACGACAGCACTTGGCCGATGGTCTGGCAGGCCATGCGCATTTCATGGGGGACCAGCAGCGGCTGGCGATTGCCGCAACTGATCAGCCCCCACAAGCGCTCGCCTTCCATCAACGAGATGCTCATGGAGGACAGCACGCCCATGTTTTTCATGTATTGGCGGTGGATCGGCGAGACGCTGCGCAGTGTGGCAAAGCTCAGGTCCAGGGGCGCCTGGGTGTCGGGCCGCAGTTCCGGGACCAGCGGCACTGGCGCGTAGTCGGCGTTGGGGATGATCCGCAGCCAGTTGGTGCGATACAGCTCGCGGGCCTGTTCGGGAATATCCGAGGCGGGGAAAAACAGGCCCTTGTAGAGCTCCATCGACGGCGCGCTGGCCTCGGCGATCACCTGGCCGTGGCCTTCTTCCTCGAAGCGGTAGATCAGCACCCGGTCGTAGCCGGTCATGGCCTGGATTTCCCGCACGCTGATTTCGTACAGGGCCTGGAGGGTTTTCGCACTTTGCAGGCGTTGCAGCATGCGGCCCAGGTTGGCCTCGCCGCTGACGCCTTCGGGGCGATAGTCGCTCAGGTGCTGTTCCAGTTCGACGATCAGGGCGCCCTGGTGGCGATGCACCAAGGCGTCAAAGCGCTGCTGGTTCACGACAATGGCCACGGGCGCGTTGTCGCTTTGCGGGGCGGCGCGACAGGAAATGAGGATCTTCTCGGCCTGTTCCGGCCCCAACAGTGCGTCGAGCGTCTGGCCCAACAACCTGTGGGGATCTTGCGCCATCAATTGCAACACGTTGGCGCTGACCTGACGGATCACGAAATCGGGCTCGGACAGCATCAACAACACGCCGTGAGGCTGGATGGCCCCAGGAAAGCGAATCGGTTCGTCTGCGCAATTGGCGAGCAGTTCTTCGAAGGCTTCCTGGTTTTCCGGGGTCATAACAGTACCTTTTGGCTGTCCAGCCAGTGTTCAAAATGAGAGAACGTCGCCTTGGCGGCGCGTGTGACTTCGAACACCTGGGCCTCGCCAAGGTTCCTGTCGTCCAGGTATTGGAGGAAATCCTTCCAGCGTCGGCCGGTGAGTTCGCCATACACATTGAGAAAGGCAGCGCCGCTGCAAGCATCAAGACCGAGCTGCTCGGCCACCCTGCGCCGCAGGATCTGTCCGCCGAGGGTCGCGCCTTCCAGGACGTAGGAAACGCCGAGGGCAGCGGCTCGGGAGTCGATTCTTGGCAGCGCCTGGCAGGTGGGCAATGCCTCGATAGCGGCTTCATTCAGGCCCAATGCCGCGAGGTCGGCCCGCAATACCGGGAGTTTGATGCGCAGGGATTGGTCCAGCCCGGTTGGAATCAATGCCAGCACATGCAGCCGTTGCTCCAGCGGCTGATAAAAACCGTAGTAGGCCGCCATCAGGCGTCGGTACAGATCCAGGTCCAACTGCGGTGAGAAAAACGGCAGGCGTTTTTCCAGGGCGACGTGCAGTTCAGCGGTTTCGGTCCGCAACGCCTGGATCAGGGAAGGGTGGGGTGCGGCCGGTGACATGCAGGCTGAAGCTCATTGACTGAAGCATTGCTGGAAAAAAAGCGCACCAATCTTACATGGGTTTTTTGAGTGCGCGGTCATTGGGTATCGGCTTTTATTCCTCCAACTCGCTGCGCACGATTGCCCCTTCCTCAAGGCGTGCCTGTTCGCGATCCAGCGCGTTGCGCAGCTCTTCTTCAGTGGGGAGCACCAGCTGATACTGGCTGGCGAATAGCTGTTCATTGCCCTGCAACACGGAATAACGCACCACCGACTCATCCTTTTGAGCGCAGAGAATGATGCCGACGGTGGGTTTGTCGTCAGGGCCGCGCTTGAGATCATCGTAGAGACGCACATACATATCCATCTGGCCGATGTCCTGGTGGCTGAGCTCGCCACGCTTGAGATCGACGATCACAAAGCACTTGAGCAAGTAGTTGTAGAAGACCAGGTCGATGTAGAAGTCTTTGCTTTCGGTGCTGATGCGTTGTTGGCGGGCGACAAAGGCGAAGCCTTTCCCTAGTTCCAGAAGGAAGCCTTGTAGCTGGTCGATCAAGGCCTGTTCGAGCTCGGTTTCCAGCAGCATGCCGGTATTGGGCAATCCTAGGAACTCAAGGACCACCGGATCCCGGACGATGTCCCTGGGACCGAAATCCAGTTTCTCAATATTGGCGGCGGCTTCCTGCTCTACCGCAGGCCGGTCGCGGCTTGCCAGGAGACGTTCGTAATAGAACGTGCCGATCTGGCGTTCCAAGGCGCGGGTGGACCAGTTTTGAGTGACGGCTTCGTTCATGTACCAACGGCGTGCATTCGCATTTTCGACGCGTAGCAGCGTTCGATAGTGAGTCCAGCTTAATTCGTGACGCAGTGCGTCACAGATTGGAAACGCCTGATAAAAGAGGCGCATGTAGCGCAAATTTGAAGCATCAAACCCTTTCCCAAACCGCGCCGTCAGCACTTTCGCCAACGACGATAGCAATCTTGCGCCGTAAGCCGCCCGTTCGGCGCCGCCCTGTTCGAATTCGATGATGTGCTGGCCGATCTGCCAGCAGGTTTGTACCTGGTGCGTATCGACGGCACGCAGAATCTTCTGGCGTGCCTGGCGAATCAGCTCGCCGAGTTCGTTGATCAAGGGGGCGAGCTGTGGGTCGTCTTGGGGCAGCAGTGGCGTCATCGCAGTGTCCAGCCATTGAGAGGGGCGGACCGCGAGGATGCTCCAGGCGACGTTTCGATGATGCCGGACGGGGCTGATTGTTTGGGCGGAAAAATAACGGATTTATGCAGGACGGGTATGACGCCGCCCCCTGTTGGTTGACCTTGGGTTGTAGGAGCTATCCCCCCAGCCTGTCAGCCACCGCGAACCCCTTCGGCACAAAGCGCTTGGCGGGCGAGAGTCAGACCTTAACTTGCGCCAGAGCCTGGGATGCGGCCACATAATCGGCCTGGAACTGCTCGCTTTCCACCCAATCCAGCGCGGTCTGCTCATCGACACCCGTGGTCAGGCGGCGATATTCGATCAGGGCCGTAATGATGAAGTCAGTGGCTTCTTCCTCACCTTCCTGCTCCAGCACCAACTCCAGCAGTGGATGCCCCAGGAAGACTGTGCACATGGCCTGTTGGCTGATCTTTTCGGCGGCGCCCATGAGTTGGAACATCTCCGTCAGGTCCACGGTTTCCAGATCGATGCGCTCGTCGTTCGGGTCGAGGAAATCGTTCGGCGCAGCAGCACGCTTGGTACGGTTCTGCTTGGCTTTCGCCTTGGCGCGCTGGCTGCGCTTCTGCTGTTTGTTCGCCGATGACATGGTCGGATTCCTGATGGATAAGGCCATCTATCCTACAGCTTCAGTGGGAACGCTTCGAATCTCAATCCACTATGAAGAGCGTAGCTCCCGATGAAGTGGAGGATCGATGGGGCTCGGCCTGGTCGGCGACCTGGTAGCTCATGCCGGGCTTGAGCAAAAATTGCCGGCCGTCTTCGAGTTCGGTATTGAGCTCGCCCTTGAGGCAAAACAGGATGTGGCCCTTGGTGCACCAATGGTCGGCCAGGTAACCCGGCGTATATTCCACCATCCGTACGCGAATGCTCCCGAACTGTTGGGTGCGCCAATAAGCGGTTCCGGTGACGCCTTTGTGCTCGGTGGGTTCGATGGTTGACCAATCGGTGGTGCCGAAGGGGATGCCGGTGATGTCCATGTCGACTCGTCTGTTTGTGGGAGGGGGTAACGAGGGTCGAATGTAGCTGAGTCTATGTGGCAGAGGAAGAAGTCGCTGGCCACAGAAACTTTGGCAAATACCCATCCTGATGCCGATGGTGCCTACATGCTGTCTGGGAGTTTGGCTTGATGAGCCATCCAGTCATGGATATAGCTCAATACCTGCTGGGTTCCCTTCTCGGTTTCTACCAACTCGATAGGACGATGGCCGTTCAGGTGGACGTTGGGTTGTTCCATCCATTTGAACGCCTTACCGCGATTCCCTCGGATGGGAATAACCAACTCGAGGACCTGTTGTAGTAAATCGGGACGTGCATACCAGGATTCTGGTTTTACCGTCGCCTTTCGTCCGGGGATTACTCGAGGTAGCTGACAGGCAGCAAGCTCCGCGTGAGTGATATGAGTACGCACCCAATGAGCCGTGTCGGCTAGCTCGGTATTAGGAATTCGTTCGTGGTTGGTTGTTGGAATAACGACACCCACCCTGACGGTCGTGTGCTTACGAATCATCTGGAGAGCCGGGGCGATATCTGTGTCGTTCGTGACAAACACCGCATGATCAATCGCCCCGGTAATCGCATCGTGATAGGCGTGCAGAGACAGGTTCACATCGCTCTGCTTTTCCTCAACTTTCCAGGCCTGGATTTCTTCACATTCACGAGGGGCGCGATCCGGATGACGGACATCGACAACCTTCACCTTCATCCTGTTGACCGCGTAGTAACCCTCCACCAAGTCGATGCGCTCGTCGTACAGCTTGCGCAGGGCTGTGTGATAGCGGGCTTGAGACGAGACAGAATCTTGCGCCCGTGCCACGGTCTCGATGATTTTGGCGGTAAAGAATTTTATCGAGGGGGAGGCAAGCAGGGCCGATTGCCTGACGAGGCCTTCATTGCCCTTGACCTGCACAGATGGCAGGACGTGTTTTTCAAACAGTGGCAGCAAATCGAGCCATTTGTACGCGGTTCCCTTCAGGCAACCGTAGTAGAAGTTGTAGCCATCGATGTAGATACGGGTGCGCAGAGGTTCGAGATCGGGCGATCCCTGCATATCTGATGCTCCAGAAACGAAAAAACCGGCTTGCGCCGGCTTTTTCCCCCTCCAACCAGATGGTCAGGCCACACCGGTCACGAGGGTTAGTTGTTGGGGGCAGTATTACGCAGATTCTGCGTATGACGCAAATTTTCACTGCGTGTGGCGCAAATTCGATCATGAATGGAAGAGCCCATCAGATCGGCGTGGGGAAAGAGGTTAATCGCTCGCGATGTGTGGATCAAAGACGGAAACGAGCCGCAACACTTATGCTGACTGCTCTTGAGGGACAGGGGCTGCCCGGAAGAGATCAATTGTGCAGCGCAAGGAAACTCAGGCAATAAAAAACCCCGATCAATTGCTTGATCGGGGTTTTCGGTATTTGGTGCCCAGAGACGGAATCGAACCGCCGACACGGGGATTTTCAATCCCCTGCTCTACCGACTGAGCTATCTGGGCAACGGGGCGCATTAAACGGGTTTTTCAGGGGGGCGTCAAGCAAGTTTTCAAAAAATATTTAACTATTACCGTCGCTTACGATCCGCCCCCGCGCTGAACAGCTTATTCGGATGGCGGTACGTAGCCTTCGGCCTTGGCGTAATCTTCGCCGGAAAAGTACTTGTCCATCTCGCCTTGAAGGTATTTGCGATCTTCGGCGTTCATCATGTTCAGGCGTTTTTCATTGATCAGCAGGGTCTGGTGTTTCTGCCAGTCGGCCCAGGCCTTGGCCGAGACGTGGTCGTAGATGTCCTGGCCCTTGGCGCCCGGGAATGGAGCACGCTCCAGGGCAGGCAGTTCTTCTTTGTACTTGCGGCACATGATGGTGCGGGTCATTGCAACTCTCCTGCGTTCATTACGGCGGCCGCGCGTTCGAGCAAGGTTTTGACCGGGGCGGCAAGGCCCAGGCGCGGCGGGGTGGCGAGGTTATACCAGAGCCAGTCGGCCTCGGCCACGTGATGGCCGGTTTCCCGGACCCGGACCAGCCAGGGTTCGATCGCCAACTGGAAGTGGCTGAAGGTGTGCACCAGGCTTGGCATTTCCTGTTGGCTGCCCAATTCCAGCGAGTGTTGCAGGGCCAGGTGCTGCAGGTCATCGAGGTCGTCGAGTTCCGGCAGGCTCCACAGTCCGCCCCACAGCCCTGTGGAAGGGCGACGGTAAAGCAGGATTGCGCCTTCGTGGTTCGCCAGCATCGGCATCAAGGTGCGCTTCTTGGGCACTTCCTTGCGAGGCTTGGGAATCGGGTAGCGGGTTTCCAGGCCCAGCATGTGGGCCTCGCAGCCTTGCTTCAGCGGGCAGAGCAGGCAACTGGGCTTGCTGCGGGTGCAGAGCGTGGCGCCCAGGTCCATCATTGCCTGGGTGTAGGCGTTGACGCGGTCCTGCGGCGTGAAGCGTTCGGCGGTGGCCCACAGCTGTTTGGCAACCTTGGGTTCGCCTGGGTAGCCTTCCTGGGCGGTGAAGCGCGCCAGTACCCGCTTGACGTTGCCATCGAGAATCGGCGCCCGCAGGCCCATGCTGATGCTGGCGATGGCGCCGGCAGTGGACAGGCCGATCCCCGGCAACGCGGTGAGTTTTTCCACGTCCCGGGGAAACTCGCCGCCGTACTGCTCGACGACGATTTTCGCGGTTTTCTGCAAGTTGCGCGCACGGGTGTAATAGCCCAGCCCGGTCCACAAATGCAGCACCTCGTCCTCCGGCGCGGCGGCCAGGGCTTGAACGGTGGGCAGCGAGGCCATGAACCGGTCGAAGTAGTTGAGCACGGTACTGACCTGGGTCTGCTGCAACATGATTTCCGAGACCCACACCCGATAGGGCGAGATGGCTTGTTGCCAGGGCAAATCGTGGCGCCCGTGGCGGTCGAACCAGTCCAGTACGGCGGTGGAAAACTGTTCCGCTCTCATCGCTTGAACAGCCCCTTGAGCGCATCTTTGAGTTCGGGGCTGACCTTGTCGCCCAGCTTCTCGTCGATCTTGTCGCCGAGACGGTCACCGGCCAGTTTCGCCGCGACCTTGCCCATCCCTTCGTTGTCCAGGCGGCAGGCCTTGGCGCCCAGCTCCAACGGGCCGCGGCAGCGCAACGGCCATTCGACGTCAACGTAGCGTTCGTTGACCTGGCAGGCCGGGTCGGGCATGTCGCTCTTGTCACCTTCGACGATGATGCCGACACGGTAGTCCATGCCCAGCACCCGCAGGTCGATATCACCGTTGCCGTTGACGGTCATGCCGGGGATGCGCACTTTCAGGTCCGGGTTGTTGGCGACGCCATTGTTGAAGGTGAGGTTGCCGTTGAGTTGCTGGAACGGCGTGTCCTTGCCCCGGGGTTCGCCGCTGAGACTCTTGCGATTGAGGGTGGCGATGCCTTTGCACAATTGCTGTTCGAGGTTGGCATTGAGCAGCACGCCATCGTGGATGACGAACCCGGCGTTGCCGTTGAGGCTGTCGATCAGGGCCTTCTGGCTATTGCCGCTGGCGGTGATTGCGCTATTGAGCGTGACCAGGCCCTTGACCGGTGGATTCTTGCCCTGGCTTTCGATGATCTTCTCGGCAGGGACCCGGTTGATACGGGTTTGCAGGCTCAACTGTGGCGTAGGCTGGCGCACGTCCAGGGTGCCCTTGGTTTCGAAGTTGCCGCTGTACAGATCGCCCCGCAGGTTCTCCAGGGTCAGCAGGCCGCCCCGGCCGGTGGCCTTGAGCGCGGCGTTCTGGATCGGCAGTTTATCGAGGGTCAGTTGTCCGAAAGTCAGGTCGGCATCGAGGTCCAGCTTGCTCAGGCGTTCCACCGGAAACAGTCGGTCGTTACTCCAGGCGCCCTGGGTCGGGGCGCTTGGCAGCGGTGTACTGCCGGCACCGGCCATGGCGCTGGCTTCGGTGTTGCTGACTTCAGCCTCGCGGGCCGCCTTGGAGCTGTCGGCTTCGGCGGACTTTGGCGGCAGGTAGCGGTCGACGTTGAACGTGTCGGCCTTGAGCTGTACGCGCAGGGACTGTTTGGCAAAGTCTTCCACGGCGATGCGACCGCTTAAATTGCTGTCGTCGACCTTCAGGTTGATGTTGTTGAATTCGACGCTGCTCGGCGTGCCGGCAATGCGGCTGACCAGTTCGACCTTGCTCAGGCTGCCTTCGGCCATGGCCGGGAGTTGCTGGCCGACGCTGTCGACGAACTTCGCCAGATAGAACTGAGCGATCGACACCCCGCCATTCAGTTGTGGAGTCTTGTCGAGGTCGTTGACCTTCAGTTCACCCAGGGCGCGCAGTTGATTGAGCGACAGCTTGATGCCGGTCCATTCGGCGACGTTGGCCGCCTTGTCCAGGAACAGTTGGCCTTGGGCGGCGAAGTTCAGGGTCTTGCCCTGCAACGGGTCGCCCGTGGCTTCGCCGGACAGTTTCAGGTCTTCGAACTTGTAGCGTTGCAGGGCACGTTCGAAGCGCAGTTCACCCGTCACCTCGGTGCGTACGCGTACGGCTGGCTGGTTGCTGGACAGGAATGCCGTCAGGGTGACCGGGATATTGGTGGAGTCGTGGACTGGGCCGGTGCTCAGTTGGATGCTCTCGGCGGTGAACAGCTTGCCGGTCTGCTCGTCGGTGTATTCGACCCGGGCGTTGTTCACGGTCAGGCTATCGATGTCCAGGCGGGTCGGCTGGGCAGGTTTTTCTGCCGGGGTGCCGACGGGCGGGGTCGGTTGTTCGGCCGGCACGGGCGCCGGCGCCTTCGCCGTCGACGCAGAGGCGGGCACCTTGCCGATGTCTTCCCAGTTGCCGTGCCCGTTCTTGTCACGGTTGAGCCGCAGGTTCAGGCCTTCGACCCGCACATCGCTCATCTGTACTTCCCGGCGCAGCAGCGGTATTACCCGGACCGAAAGACCGAGCATCTGCAGGTCGGCGAAAGGCTTGCCCGGACTGGCCAAGGTCGCGACGCTGGCGTCGTGCAACTCAAGGCCCAGCCATGGAAACAGGCTCCAGCCGATGTCGCCATTGAGGGTCAGCTCGATGTGGGCCTTGTCGCGGGCTATCTGGCGGATCTCTTCTTTGTAGTCGTTGGGATCGAACAGGTGGGTCAGGGCAAAGCCCAGGGCCACAATGATCAGCAACAGCCCGAGAAGTACCAGACCCAGGATTTTGCCGAACGCTTTCATGGGCGAATCCTTGTAGGTTGAGTTCAAAATTTAGCCGGGAGTATAACGCCCTGCGTTGATGGCGCGTTGGGGATCGTTCTTCCGGCAGGCCTGCCGAACAAAGACCAATGGGGACAGGGATTTATCCCCGCAGGGTTGCGAAGCAACACCGATCAGCAAACGCAATCAACCTGATGGACCGAAGTATCGAGTCTCAGGGCCGCTTCGCGCCCCAGCGGGGATAAGTCCCCTCGCCACAGGGGCTGGTGTCAGTTCCTGAAAAAATAAATCGTTAGCCCCCTACAGAAAGCGAGCCAGCGTGCGATAAGACAGATGGCACGAAAAAGGTGATATCACTTTGGTTTTTCTGTCACCAGCAAATGGTAACCTTTGCCCGTTCGTCCGTCCTTCTGCGACTTGATGTCGCACACTATGGAGCTTCACCAGAAAATACAGCCATGCCTGCGTGCAATGAAGGCTGAGGGTGACGCGTGGCTGACGGACCATTCCAATAATTGGGGGATACACAATGAGCACGAGCATCACGGCAGGCGGCGTCGCCGACCAGCCAGCGTTCCTCTCCAAGGAACGTATCATCGCCAAGCCCGGTTTCAACCGGTGGCTGGTTCCACCGGCCGCACTGGCCATTCACCTGTGCATCGGCATGGCCTACGGCTTCTCGGTGTTCTGGCTGCCACTGTCCAAAGCCTTGGGTATTTCCAAGCCTGTGGCCTGTGCTCCGGATATGAGCTTCATCTCGCAAGTCTTTTCGTCCCAATGTGACTGGCCGATCTCGATGCTCGGCTGGATCTACACCCTGTTCTTCATTTTCCTGGGTTGCTCGGCAGCCATCTGGGGCGGCTGGCTGGAACACGCCGGGCCGCGCAAGGCCGGTGTTGTATCGGCGTTGTGCTGGTGCGGTGGCCTGGTGATTTCTGCGCTGGGTATCTATACCCACCAGATCTGGTTGATGTGGCTCGGTTCCGGCGTGATCGGCGGTATCGGCCTGGGGCTAGGCTACATCTCCCCGGTGTCGACCCTGATCAAGTGGTTCCCGGACAAACGCGGCATGGCCACCGGCATGGCGATCATGGGTTTCGGCGGTGGTGCGATGGTCGGTGCTCCGCTGGCTGCTGCGCTGATGAGCCATTTCGCTTCGCCAACCGGCGTGGGCGTATGGCAGAGCTTCCTGGTCATGGCCGCGATCTACTTCGTGTTCATGATCGGTGGCGCCTTGTCGTACCGCGTTCCACCAACCGGCTGGAAGCCTGAAGGCTGGACCCCGGCACCGAAGAAAGCCGCGAACGCGATGATCACCCATCGCCACGTTCACGTGAACGTGGCCTGGAAGACCCCGCAGTTCCGTCTGGTATGGCTGGTGCTGTGCCTGAACGTATCCGCCGGTATCGGCATCCTCGGCATGGCTTCGCCACTGTTGCAGGAAGTGTTCGGCGGCAAGTTGCTCGGCAATGACCTGCCTTTCGGTCAGCTGGACGCCGTGCAACTGGGCCAGATCGCGGCCATCGCGGCCGGTTTCACCGGTCTGCTGAGCCTGTTCAACATTGGCGGCCGGTTCTTCTGGGCATCCTTCTCGGATTACCTGGGTCGCAAAAACACCTATTTCGTGTTCTTCGCCCTGGGCTTTGCCCTGTACGCGCTGATCCCGAACCTCGGTCACCTGGGCAGCGTCGCGCTGTTCGTGGCGGCGTTCTGCATCATCCTGTCGATGTACGGCGGCGGTTTCGCCACTGTGCCGGCCTACCTGGCGGACCTGTTCGGTACGCAAATGGTCGGCGCGATCCACGGTCGCCTGTTGACCGCATGGGCGGCGGCGGGCGTGCTGGGTCCGGTATTGGTGAACTACCTGCGTGAATATCAACTGAGCATCGGCGTTGAACGTGCCGCGGCCTATGACATCACCTTGTACATCCTCGCCGGCCTGCTGGTGCTGGGCTTCCTGTGCAACCTGCTGGTCCGTCCGGTCGCCGACAAGTACTTCATGACCGACGCCGAACTGGCCGCCGAACAGGCGCTGGGCCATGACAAGGGCGCCGACAGCACCACTTCGCTGGAGTGGAAAGCGGCGCCAGGCACCAAACCCCTGGCAATCGCCGCCTGGCTGGTGGTGGGCATTCCGTTGGCGTGGGGTGTGTGGGTGACCCTGCAGAAGACGGCGGTGTTGTTCCACTAAGACCGTTGCCCTGGCCATCAGGCCAGGGCAACTCTTATGGGAGCTTGTGTGGGAGCGAGCTTGCTCGCGATGAGGGTGTGTCAGTCGACATCATGGTCGGCTGGCCCACCGCTATCGCGAGCAAGCTCGCTCCCACAGTCGTTTTGGGTGATGGCAAAGACTTGTATGGACATGTCTATCACCGACAGCCCGGGATTCAGCCCGTCAGTGATGTCACCTCTTGTGTTTCTGTTTGCCGCTCGCGCCCCTATAATGGCTGCCTTTTTCGCCCAATGATTTTGCGGAGCTGGTGATGGCCGAACGTAAGGCGTCTGTCGAGCGCGACACTCTGGAAACCCAGATCAAAGCCTCGATCAACCTGGATGGCACCGGAAAGGCCCGGTTTGATATCGGTGTACCTTTTCTTGAGCACATGCTGGACCAGATCGCCCGTCACGGGCTGATCGACCTGGACATCGTCAGCAAGGGTGACCTGCATATCGATGACCACCACACGGTGGAGGACGTCGGTATCACCTTGGGGCAAGCCTTTACCAAAGCCATCGGCGACAAGAAGGGCATCCGTCGCTACGGCCATGCCTACGTGCCGCTCGATGAAGCGCTGTCGCGGGTGGTCATCGACTTCTCCGGCCGCCCGGGCCTGCAGATGCATGTGCCGTATACCCGTGCCACCGTCGGCGGCTTCGACGTCGACCTGTTCCAGGAATTCTTCCAGGGCTTCGTCAACCACGCCAACGTGACCCTGCACATCGACAACCTGCGCGGGCACAACACCCACCACCAGATCGAAACCGTGTTCAAGGCTTTCGGCCGCGCGCTGCGCATGGCCGTCGAGCTCGATGACCGCATGGCCGGCCAGATGCCTTCCACCAAGGGCGTCCTGTAATGCAGACGGTCGCGGTTATCGACTACGGCATGGGCAACCTGCACTCGGTGGCCAAGGCCCTCGAGCACGTGGGCGCCGGCAAGGTGCTGATCACCAGCGATGCCGACGTGATTCGCGAAGCCGACCGGGTAGTGTTCCCCGGCGTCGGTGCGATTCGCGATTGCATGGCCGAGATTCGTCGCCTGGGCTTCGACAAGCTGGTGCACGAAGTCAGCCAGGACCGTCCGTTCCTCGGTATCTGCGTGGGCATGCAAGCCTTGCTCGAACACAGCGAAGAGAACGACGGCGTCGATTGCATTGCCATGTTCCCAGGCCAGGTGAAGTTTTTCGGCAAGGGCCTGCATGAAGACGGCGAGCACCTGAAAGTCCCGCACATGGGCTGGAACGAAGTGAAGCAGACGGTGGATCACCCGCTGTGGCACAACATCCCGGACCTGGCGCGCTTCTACTTCGTGCACAGCTACTACATCGCCGCCGGCAATGCGCGGCAGGTGGTGGGCAGCGGCCACTATGGCGTCGATTTCGCCGCGGCCCTGGCCGATGGTTCGCGCTTCGCCGTGCAGTTCCACCCCGAGAAGAGCCATACCCATGGCCTGCAACTGTTGCAGAACTTCGCGGCGTGGGATGGGCGCTGGTAATGGCCCGCAAGAAACCGCCGATCCTCAGCCTCACATCCGAGCAGGAGAGTGAAGCGAACCGCAAGATCCAGCGGTTCATGGAGGAACGTTTCGAGCTGGACCTGGGCTCGTTCGAAGCGGCGGAAATTCTTGACCTGTTTACCCGCGAAATTGCTCCGCACTATTACAACAGGGCGATTTTCGATGTGCAGACGCACCTTAAAGAAAGGTTCGAAAGCATTGAAAGCGACTTGTGGGCGCTCGAGAAAAACTGATTTTCGAGCCAAGCTGAATATTCGTATTTGAAGGTTTGCCAGATGCTGATTATCCCCGCTATCGATCTCAAGGACGGCGCTTGCGTACGTCTGCGCCAGGGCCGCATGGAAGACTCCACGGTGTTTTCCGATGACCCGGTGAGCATGGCCGCCAAGTGGGTGGAGGGCGGCTGCCGTCGCCTGCATCTGGTCGACCTGAACGGCGCCTTCGAAGGGCAGCCGGTCAATGGCGAAGTGGTCACGGCCATTGCCAAGCGCTACCCGAACCTGCCGATCCAGATCGGCGGCGGCATCCGCTCGCTGGAAACCATCGAGCACTACGTCAAGGCTGGCGTGAGCTACGTGATCATCGGCACCAAGGCCGTGAAGGAGCCCGAGTTCGTGGCTGAAGCGTGCCGCGCCTTCCCGGGCAAGGTCATCGTTGGCCTGGACGCAAAAGATGGTTTCGTCGCCACTGACGGCTGGGCTGAAGTCAGTACCGTACAGGTGATCGACCTGGCCAAGCGTTTCGAAGCCGACGGCGTGTCTGCCATCGTCTACACCGACATCGCCAAAGACGGCATGATGCAGGGCTGCAATGTCCCGTTCACCGCCGCCCTGGCTGCAGCGACGAAGATCCCGGTGATCGCTTCCGGTGGCATCCACAACCTGGGTGACATCAAGGCACTGCTCGACGCCAAGGCACCGGGCATCATCGGTGCGATCACCGGTCGCGCGATCTACGAAGGCACCCTGGACGTCGCCGAGGCCCAGGCCTTCTGCGATACCTATAAAGGCTGAGGACTCACCATGGCGCTGGCCAAACGCATCATCCCTTGCCTGGACGTGGACAACGGCCGGGTGGTCAAGGGCGTCAAGTTCGAGAACATCCGTGATGCCGGCGACCCGGTGGAAATCGCCCGTCGCTACGACGAACAGGGTGCGGACGAGATCACCTTCCTCGACATCACGGCCAGCGTCGATGGCCGCGATACCACGCTCCATACCGTCGAACGCATGGCCAGCCAGGTGTTCATCCCGCTGACCGTGGGCGGTGGCGTGCGCACCGTGCAGGACATCCGCAACCTGCTCAATGCCGGTGCCGACAAGGTGTCGATCAACACCGCGGCGGTGTTCAACCCGGAATTCGTCGGTGAAGCGGCCCAGCACTTCGGTTCGCAGTGCATCGTCGTCGCCATCGACGCGAAGAAGGTCTCCGGCCCTGGCGAAACCCCGCGCTGGGAGATCTTCACCCACGGCGGTCGCAAACCCACGGGCCTCGACGCCGTCGAGTGGGCGAAGAAGATGGAAGGCCTGGGCGCCGGTGAAATCCTGCTGACCAGCATGGACCAGGACGGCATGAAAAACGGCTTCGACCTCGGTGTGACCCGCGCCATCAGCGATGCCCTGGGCATTCCGGTGATCGCTTCCGGCGGCGTCGGCAACCTGCAACACCTGGCCGACGGGATTATCGAGGGCCATGCCAGCGCGGTGTTGGCGGCGAGCATTTTCCACTTTGGCGAATACACCGTGCCGGAAGCCAAGGCCTACATGGCGCATCGCGGTATCTGCGTTCGCTGACCGCTGGACACCATGGCGGGCCCAAGGCACTCTTGGGCACACCATGGATTGCGGTAGCCCGACATGCTCAAACGCCTCGTTCTTGCCTTTGCCGGTGCCACGTTGCTGCTCGCTGGCACTGTCCGCGCCGCTGATACATCGCTGGTGTTGCTGACGGAAAACTTCCCCCCGTACAACATGGCCAAGAACGGCAAGAACTTCGCCCAGGACGAGAACATCCATGGCATTGCCGTGGACATCGTCCGGGAAATATTCAAGCGCGCCGATATCTCCTACAGCCTGACGCTGCGTTTCCCCTGGGAGCGCATCTACAAACTCGCCTTGGAAAACCCTGGCTACGGCGTGTTTGTCATGGCGCGGTTGCCGGAGCGTGAGAAGCTGTTCAAATGGGTCGGGCCCATCGGTCCGGATGACTGGATCATGCTCGCCAAGTCCGACAGCAAGATCGCCCTCGACTCGCTGGGGCAGGCGCGCCAGTACAAGATCGGTGCCTACAAGGGCGACGCGATTGCCGAGACATTGGCCAAGCAAGGGCTGAAGCCGATTGTCGTGTTACGCGATCAGGACAACGCCCGGAAACTGGTCAACGGCCAGATCGATCTGTGGGCCACCGGGGATCCTGCCGGGCGTTACCTGGCACGTCAGGAAGGGGTGAACGATCTCAAGACCGTGCTGCGCTTCAACAGTGCCGAGCTGTACCTGGCCTTGAACAAGGACGTGCCCGACGACGTGGTCGCCCGGCTTCAAAAGGCCCTGGATGAACTGCGCAAGGAAGGTGAAGTGGACGCGATCATGGCGCGGTATCTCTAAGGCTGTACCCGCCGCACTGCCGTCATCGTCGGATCGCTGCCCGGAGCAAGCTCGCTCCCACAGGTATCGGGGCGAACCCAGATACTGCATTCACCACAGATAAAAATGTGGGAGCGAGCCTGCTCGCGAATGCGGTGGATCAGCTTGCAGAGATGTTGAATGTGCAGCCTTCATCGTCGGATCGCCGCCCGGAGCAAGCTCGCTCCCACAGGGGATCTGCGGTGAACACAAGTCTTGTGCCCGATGCAGAACCACTGTGGGAGCGAGCTTGCTCCGGGCGGCGATCCGACGATGGCGGCGACGCGGTCAGCCGCTACCGATAAACCCCATCTTTCCCATGCCCGAGCATCGCCCGGTTGCTGCGCAGGCTGATCATCGACTTGATGTCGATCCATTCGATGCCCTGGGCCTTGAGCTGGGGTAGCTCGCGTTCGAGCACCGCCAGGGTCTGTGGGTAGGGATGGCCGATCATCACGGCCGAGCCTTGCCGGCGGGCCAGGTCGATGGCGGTCTGGAGCTGGTGGGTGATGGCGGCTTCGGTGCGCTCGTCGTCCAGGAACACGTCCCGCGACACACTGGCGAGGCCGATCTTCTGCGCCTCGGCGGCGGCGACGGTCTGGGCGCTGGTGCGGCTGTCGACGAAAAACTTGTGTCGCTGTTGCAAGTTCGCCATCAACCACGCCATGGCCTGGGGCTGGGCAGTCATGCGGCTGCCCATGTGGTTGTTGATCCCGCTGGTATAAGGCACGGCCGCGAACGCCGCGTCGAGGCGCTTGCCCAGTTCTTCGATGGGCAGCTCCGGGTGCCAGGCGAACGGCCCCGTGGCCGGGTCCATGGGCATGTGCAGCATGACCAGTTTGCCGGCGCGATGGGCTTCGCGGGCAAATTCGGCGGCGTGGGGTGTGTCGGGCATGATCGCGGCGGTGACCGGGCCGGGGAGGGCCAGTACCCGGCGGTCCCGAGGCAGGTTTTGCCCCAGGTCGTCGATGATCAGGCTCAGGTAGGCCTTGGGCGGCGAGGAAGGTGTGGCGGGCGCCGCGTTAACGGCCCCCGCCAGCAGGCACAGCAGGACGAAGGTGAAACGCAGGCCCATCTCAGCGGCCGGACGTGATGTTCAACCCTTTGAGCAGGCTCAGGGCCTGGGCCAACTGGTAGTCGTCATCCTGTGGCATTGGCTTGGCCTTGCCACCGGAACCGGTCGGTTTGTCGGCGCCGCCGTTGCCATTGCCCAGGTGACCTTGCAGGTCGGCTTCCTTGAAGTATTCGCTGTCCTGCTCGTTGGTGATCTTGGCCTTGCGCACCTCGATGTCCGGAACGATGCCCTGGGCCTGGATCGAGCGACCGTTGGGCGTGAAGTACAGCGCGGTGGTGATCTTCAGGGCGCGGTCGTTGTTCAGGGGCAATACGGTTTGCACCGAGCCTTTGCCGAAACTGGTGGTGCCCATGACCACGCCGCGCTTCTGATCCTGCAGGGCGCCGGCGACGATTTCCGAGGCCGAGGCGCTGCCGCCGTTGATCAGCACCACCAATGGCACCGCTTCGCTCAGGTCGTTGCCGGTGGCCGAGAAACGCAGCTCGGAATTGGCGATGCGGCCCTTGGTGTAGACGATCAGGCCCTTGGTGATGAAGTGATCCACCACTTCCACCGCCGATTGCAGCACGCCGCCGGGGTTGTTGCGCAGGTCCAGGACCAGGCCGTTGAGTTTCTTGCCGTTGTCCTTGCGCATCTTGGCCAGGGCCTTGGCGACTTCTTCGCCGGTCTTGACCTGGAATTGGGTAATGCGGATATAACCGTAGCCCGACTCCAGCAGCTGGCTCTTCACACTCTTGACCTGGATGACCGCGCGCGTGAGGGTCACGTCGAACGGCGCGCCACCGTCGCGCACCAGGGTCAGGGTGATCTTCTGGCCGATCTTGCCGCGCATCTTGTCCACGGCTTCGGTCATGCTCTGGCCGCGCGTCGGCTGGCCGTTGATCTTGACGATGAAGTCACCGGCCTGGATGCCGGCCTTGGAGGCGGGCGTGTCGTCGATCGGCGAAACCACTTTGACGAAACCGTCTTCGCTGCCGACCTCGATGCCCAGGCCGCCGAATTCGCCGCTGGTGCTTTCCTGCAGCTCGGCAAAATCTTCCGGCCCCAGGTAGGCCGAATGCGGATCAAGGTTGCTGAGCATGCCTTTGATGGCGTTCTCCAGCAGTACCTTGTCGTCCACCGGTTCGACATAGGCGGCCTTGATCCGGTCCATGACTTCGGCAAAGGTGCGCAGTTCGTCCAGCGGCAGCGGGGCCTTGGTGGTCGCGGCTGTGGCGGCGGGTGCCGACGGGGCCGGTTCGGCGGCGAAAGCCAGGGGCGCACCGATCACCAGGGCGATCGTCAGGGCCAGCGAGGTAAGGCGGGACAAATGCAGCATGTCGAACGAACTCCTTAATAGGATGGGCGCGCTTATCCTTGCGCACGACACCATTGGGCCGGGTCACTGGGGCGACCCTGCTGACGAATAGCGAAATACAGTGCTGGCGTATCCTGCCCGCCACTGTTACCGACCGTGGAGATGGACTCACCGGCCTTGACCACATCCCCCGCGGACTTGAGCAGCGTCTGGTTGTGGCCGTACAGGCTCAAATAACCGTTGCCGTGATCCAGGATCACCAGCAGGCCGGCGCCGCGCAGCCAGTCAGCGAAGACCACGCGCCCGCCATGCACGGCATGCACCTGGCTGCCGGCGGAGGCGCTGATCATCACGCCGTCCCACTTGGTGCGGGTGTCGTCGCCGCGGGTTTCACCGAAGCGCGCAAGCAGTCGACCATTGACCGGCCATGGAAGTTTGCCCCGCGCCGACGCAAAAGCGCCGCCGAAGGTTTCGCCATCACTGGAAACCAGCGCGCCGGGACTTGATTTCACCGGCTTGCGCGGCGCATCGCCGGCGTCCGCGTCGGCCTGGGCTTCACGCAAACGCTTTTTTTCGGCTTCCTGCTGGGCGATCAGCGCTTTCTGGCGCGCTTCTTCTGCCTCTCGGGCCTGGCGGGCCAGGGTTTCTTCGATGGTTTTCAACACATTGGCCAGTTCGGCCTGGTCCTGCTCGCGGGCCTTGAGTTTGCTGTCGCGGGCCTTCACGTCATCATTGAGCTTGGCCAGGGCCACCTGGCGTTCCTTGCGAACCTTCTCCAGTGCTTCGCGCTGGGTGTCGAGGCTGCTTTTCTGCACCAGCAACTGGGCTTGCTGCAGTTCGATGTCTTTTTCGACATTGGCTAGTTGGCGCAGGGTTTCGTTGAAGTTCTTGAGCTGTTCCAGGCGGGCCTGGCTCAGGTAGTCGTAATAAGTCAGGGTGCGGGCGAATTTCTCGGGGTTCTGCTGGTTGAGCAACAGCTTGAGATATTCCTGGCGGCCGTTCTGGTAGGCGGCCCGAGCCTGGATGGCGATCAGCTTTTGCTGTTCAGTGCGCGCGCTCTGGAGTTTTTTTTTCTCTCCATCGAGTCGCTGCAGCTCGGATTCGCTTTTCTTCAGCTCTTTTTGCAGGGCCTCGACCTGTTTCTCCAGATTGCCCATCTCGGTCTCGGTGCCGCGCAGGTCTTTCTGCACGCTGGATTTCTCTTCCTGCAACTTGCCCAGCAGCTTTTTCAGCTCGGCAATGTCCTGGCGCGTGGCTTCCAACTGCTGTTGGGTTTGCGCGCGCTCGTCGGCGAAGGCCGGTTGGAGCAAGCAGGTCAGAGCGAGGGCTATCAGGACGCGAAGCATAGAGGCGGGCGACACCAGGGAAAGGGACGGCCTAGTATGCCCGCCCCAGGCTGCAAAAAAAACGCCCATTTGGGGCTGTGTGATAACTGGCCCAAAAAACACCTTGAACCCTGTGGGAGCGAGCTTGCTCGCGATGAGGCCATGACATCCAACATAGATGTTGACTGTAATGCCGCTATCGCGAGCAAGCTCGCTCCCACATTGGTAAGTGTTGGGTCAGACCAGGATCGAAGTCCCGGTCATCTCCGCCGGTTTCTCCATGCCCAGCAACATCAGCATGGTCGGCGCGACATCGGCCAGCACGCCGCCGTCGCGGACCTTGAAGTTGCGCTTGCCGACATAGATGAACGGCACCGGCTCGGTGGTGTGGGCGGTGTGGGCCTGGCCGGTGGATTCGTCGGACATCTGCTCGACGTTGCCGTGGTCGGCCGTGATCAGGGCTTCGCCGCCGACCTTTTCCAGGGCTTCGACGATGCGGCCAACGCAGGTGTCCAGGCATTCCACGGCCTTGACCGCCGCCTCGAACACGCCGCTGTGGCCCACCATGTCGCCGTTGGCGTAGTTGACCACGATCACGTCGTAACGCTGGTTTTCAATGGCCTCGACGATGCGGTCGGTCACTTCCGGCGCGCTCATCTCCGGTTGCAGGTCGTAGGTGGCGACTTTTGGCGAAGGGATCAGGATGCGTTCTTCGCCTGGGAAAGGCTCTTCACGGCCGCCGGAGAAAAAGAACGTCACGTGGGCGTACTTTTCGGTTTCGGCGATGCGCAGTTGGGTCTTGCCGTTCTTCGCCAGGTAGTCGCCCAGCACGTTTTCCAGGCTGCCGGCGGCGAAGGCCGATGGCGCGGGGATGCTGGCGGCGTATTGGGTCAGCATCACGAAACCGGCCAGTTTCGGCTGGCGAGCGCGTTCGAATTCCTTGAAGTCGTCTTCGACAAACACGCGGGTCAGTTCGCGGGCGCGGTCGGCGCGGAAGTTCATGAACACCACGGCATCGCCGTCTTCTACCTTGACCGGCTCACCGAGGGTGGTGGCCTTGACGAACTCGTCGCTTTCACCGCGCTCATAGGCGGCTTGCAGGCCTTCCTGGGCGGTGGCGGCGTTGAACTCGGCTTTGCCGTCGACGATCAGGTTGTAGGCCTGGGCCACGCGGTCCCAGCGGTTGTCGCGGTCCATGGCGTAGTAGCGGCCGATAATGCTGGCGATGCGCCCCTTGCCGAGGGCCTGGAACGCGGCGTCCAGCAGTTCGATCGACGAGGTGGCGCTTTTCGGCGGGGTGTCGCGGCCATCGAGGAACGCGTGCAGATAGATCTTCTCGGCACCGCGCTTGAAGGCCAGTTCGGCCATGGCAATCAAGTGGTCCTGGTGGCTGTGCACGCCACCGTCGGACAGCAGGCCCATGAAATGCACGGCCTTGCCGGCAGCCACGGCTTTATCCACGGCGGCGCAGATGGTCGGGTTTTCGAAAAACTCACCGTCGCGGATCGCTTTGGTCACGCGAGTGAAGTCCTGGTACACCACGCGGCCGGCGCCGAGGTTCATGTGGCCGACTTCGGAGTTGCCCATCTGCCCGTCCGGCAGGCCGACGTCCATGCCGCTGCCGGAAATCAGGCCGTTGGGCACGGTGGCCCACAAGCGGTCCAGTACAGGCTTTTTGGCCGAATACACGGCGTTGGATTCGTGGCTGTCACTGTGACCGAAGCCGTCGAGAATCATCAGGACCAAAGGTTTAGGCGTGGTAGTCATGGAATCCACTCGTGGCGGGTTAAAAGAAGACGATGCAAAAGGGACGGGCAGTTTAAAGGTAAGTTCCGACGGCGTCACCGCCGGGCGGGGTTTGGCCGGCCTTGCGTGCTGTGTATACTGGCCGACATTTTAACGCCCTGGAACCTCCTTCGATGGTTGCTCACCTGATTGAATTTGCCACTAACCACTACATTCTCGTCGGTATCTTCGTCGTACTGCTGGCGTTGCTGGTAGCCCATACGATACAGGGTGGCGGTCGCAGCCTGAGTACCGGCGAGCTGACGGCGCTGGTCAACAAGGATGCCGGCGTGGTGGTGGACATCCGCCCGAGCAAGGATTACGCCGCCGGCCACATTGTCGGGGCGGTGAATATCCCCCAGGACAAACTGATCGCCCGGATCGGCGAGCTGGAAAAACACAAGACCAAGACGCTGATCCTGGTAGATGCCCAAGGCCAGCACGCCGGCACCCACGCCCGCGAGCTGATGAAGTCCGGTTTCACCGCTGCCAAGCTGTCCGGCGGTGTTGCGAGCTGGAAAGCCGACAATCTGCCCCTGGTGAAGTGAAATGTCCCACGTCGTTGTCTATTCCAGCGATTACTGCCCCTATTGTTCCAGAGCCAAGTTCCTGCTCCAGAACAAAGGCGTGGCCTTCGAAGAGATCAAGGTCGACGGCAAGCCGCAACTGCGCGCCGAAATGGCCCAGAAGGCCGGGCGCACGTCCGTGCCGCAGATCTGGATCGGCAGCACCCACGTGGGCGGTTGCGATGATCTGTTCGCCCTGGAGCGCGCCGGCAAGCTCGACGCACTGCTCAAGGCCTGAATTTTCCTATTAATAGAACCTGAAAGTAAGAAGGATCTGCGATGACTGACCAACAGAACACAGCTGCCACTGAAGAAGAAGCCGCACCGCAATTCTCCTTGCAGCGCATTTATGTCCGTGACCTGTCCTTCGAAGCCCCGAAAAGCCCGGCGATCTTTCGCCAGCAGTGGGAGCCGAGCGTAGGCCTGGACCTGAACACACGCCAGAAAGCCCTGGAAGATGACTTCCACGAAGTGGTGCTGACCCTGTCGGTTACCGTGAAAAACGGTGACGAAGTGGCGTTCATCGCCGAAGTGCAACAGGCCGGGATCTTCCTGATCAAGAATCTGGATGCCGCTTCGATGAGCCACACCCTCGGCGCGTTCTGCCCGAACATCCTGTTCCCTTACGCCCGCGAAACCCTGGACAGCCTGGTGACCCGCGGTTCGTTCCCGGCCCTGATGCTGGCCCCGGTGAACTTCGATGCCCTGTATGCGCAAGAACTGCAGCGCATGCAGCAAGAAGGCGACGCGACCGTTCAGTAAGCGGCACGGTCGGGCATAGCGTCCGTCAGCCGAGCACAAAACCTGTGGGAGCGAGCCCTGTGGGAGCCGAGCTTGCTCGCGATGAACGATGACGCGGTTTTGCAGTTGAACCGTGTCGACTTCATCGCGAGCAAGCTCGGCTCTTACAGGCTAGCTCCCACAGGTGTTTCTGGCGGGCAGGAAGGGCTCAGGCGAAGCCGTTCTGCCGCCACGCCTCATAAACCGCCACCGCCACGGTATTGGACAGGTTCAGGCTGCGGCAGCCTTCGCGCATCGGCAGGCGCAGGCGCTGGTCGGCGGGCAGGGCGTCCAGCACCTCGGCCGGCAGGCCACGGCTTTCCGGGCCGAACAGGAACGCATCTCCGGCGACAAAGCTGGCGTCATGGAACGGCCGCGAACCCTTGGTGGTAAAGGCGAACAGGCGCGGATGCCCGAGGCTTTCCAGACAGCTGGCAAGGTCGGCGTGACGCTGCAAGGTGGCATACTCGTGATAGTCGAGACCGGCACGGCGCAGGCGCTTGTCGTCCATGTCGAAGCCCAGCGGTTCGATCAAATGCAGGTGGCAGCCGCTGTTGGCGCACAACCTGATGACGTTGCCGGTATTCGGCGGAATTTCCGGTTGAAAAAGGATGACGTGAAACATGCACGGCTCCGCAGATGAAGATGAGCGGCATTCTACGCCGCAAACCGACCGACGTTCGAAGCTAATGCCTCGGGTGATGGGTTCGTTGGCGATCTTCGGCATGATGGTCGGATTGATGATCGGACGCCTGACCACGCCCGAACCGAGCGTGCTGCAGCAGGTCGAGGTGATTGACGGTGGGGTGGTGGCCTGGTTCAACACCGAACCCAAGCTGCACGGGGAAGTCATCGACGGCTCGGTGGCGCTGTTGTTCGAAGCGCAAGGTCGGCCGCAGAAGGGCCAGCTCAAGCTCAACGGCAAGGACGTGAACTGGCGGGTGCGGTTGAGTGACAAAGGGGTTTTGCTGACGCTGGTGGCGGCGCGTCCGTTGCGCGGGACGTGGACCGCCAGCGAGGTCGATGACCGCTGGCGGCTGGAGGTCCGTCTCCAGGAGCAATAAAAGAGGGAATCCCCGGCCTGCCTATACCAAGGTCCCCAAAACGGGAGGGCTTACCGCGAAGGTCCAGCCCTGGTGTAAAGAAGGGAAACCTTGACCTGCCTGTATCAAGGCCCCCAAAACAGTGGGCTCGATGAGCCCGGTATAAAATGGGGAATCCCCGGCCTGCCTGTACCAAGGTCCCCGAAACTGGGTAGTGATTGGGTTATTGCAGGGGGCGTGCCAGTTTTAAATGGCTTGTCACAAAAAATCTGCTGAAGAAGCGAAAAGCCCCGTATTCCGGGGCTTTTGTTTTTATTTGTGCATTTTTTTTTGAGCTGGATCGATTGGTTTTGGCTCGTTGTGCATGCGCAATTGCGGTTCGCAGTGCATTGATGCGGTGCACACAGTCCTTTAAAAAGCATCGTCGGATCGCCGCCCGGAGCAAGCTCGCTCCCACAGGGGATCTGCGGTGAACACAAATTTTGTGCCTGATGCAGAACCATTGTGGGAGCGAGCTTGCTCGCGATTGGCCTTCAAGATCAGCGAAGGGTTAAAGGCCGATCAGCCCTCATCCCCGTCATCATCATCCCCACCGTCGACCTTCATCCCCAATTCCTTGATCTTGCGGGTCAAGGTATTGCGGCCCCAGCCCAGCAGCACGGCGGCGTCGCGGCGGCGGCCGGCGGTGTGCTTGAGGGCGGTTTCGATCATGATCCGCTCGAAGGCCGGTACGGCGCTGTCCAACAGGCTCGACTGGCCGCGAGACAGGGCCTGGTCGGCCCACTGGCGCAGGGCTTGCTCCCAGTTGGTCACCGGGGCCGAATCCTGCGGCAGGCTCAACAACTCCGGCGGCAGGTCGCTGATGTGCACTTCGCGCCCCGAAGCCATCACCGTGATCCAGCGGCAGGTGTTTTCCAACTGACGCACGTTGCCCGGCCACGGCAGGTTTTTGAGGTATTCCTCGGTTTCGCTCTTGAGCAGCTTGGGCTCGACCGCCAGTTCCTGGGCCGCGCGGCTGAGGAAGTGCCGGGCCAGGGTCGGGATGTCTTCGCGACGGTCCGCCAGGCGCGGGATATGAATGCGGATCACGTTCAGGCGGTGGAACAAGTCCTCACGGAATTTGCCGGCGTGAACCAGGGTTTCCAGGTTCTGGTGCGTCGCGGCGATGATGCGCACGTCCACCTTGACCGGCGTATGCCCGCCCACCCGGTAGAACTCGCCATCGGCCAGCACGCGCAGCAAGCGGGTCTGGGTGTCGGCCGGCATGTCGCCGATTTCGTCGAGGAACAATGTGCCGCCGTCGGCTTGCTCGAAGCGCCCGCGCCGCAGGTTGGCCGCGCCGGTGAACGCACCTTTTTCGTGGCCGAACAGCTCGGACTCCATCAGGTCCTTGGGAATCGCGGCCATGTTCAGCGCGATGAACGGCGATGCCGCCCGTGGGCTGTGACGGTGCAGGGCGTGGGCCACCAGTTCTTTACCGGTGCCCGACTCGCCGTTGATCAGCACGGTGATGTTGGAGTGGCTCAGGCGCCCGATGGCGCGAAACACTTCCTGCATCGCCGGCGCTTCGCCGATGATTTCCGGGGTGCGGGCCAGGGCCGGCACCTCTTCCATGCCCTGTTGTTCCTGGGCATGTTGATTGGCGCGCTTGACCAGGGACACGGCTTCATCGACGTCGAACGGCTTGGGCAGGTATTCGAAAGCGCCGCCCTGGTAGGACGCCACGGCGCTGTCCAGGTCGGAATGGGCGGTCATGATGATCACCGGCAGTCGCGGATGCTGTTCGCGAATCCGCGCCAGCAGGTCCAGGCCGCTGGCGCCAGGCATGCGGATGTCGGAGATGATGACGTCCGGTTGCTGACGCGCCAGGCGACTCATCACCCCATCGGCGCTGTCGAAGCTCTGGGTGGTCATGCCTTCCTGTTGCAAGGCTTTTTCCAGGACCCAACGGATAGAACGGTCGTCATCGACGATCCACACGGTTTCACTACGGCTCATGTCGATGTGGCTCCTTGTTCCAGTGGCAGGAAGATCGAGAAAGTGGTGTGGCCGGGGTGGCTTTCACACTCGATCAAGCCCTGATGCTGACTGATGATGTTCTGGGTAATGGCCAGGCCCAGCCCGGTACCGTCCGGGCGGCCGCTGACCATGGGAAAAAAGATGGTTTCCTGCAGTTCGGCAGGGATGCCCGGGCCGTTGTCGATGATTTCGATCTTGGTCACCAGGCGATGGCGCACATGGCCAATGGTGAACTGGCGCATGGCGCGGGTGCGCAGGCTGATGCGACCCAGGCGCAGCTCGTTCTGGCTGCTGATGGCTTGCATCGCGTTGCGCACGATGTTCAGCACGGCCTGGATCATCTGCTCGCGGTCGATCAAGACATCGGGAATGCTCGGGTCATAGTCGCGCACCAACGTGATGCAGCCTTGGCTTTCGGCTTCCACCAGGCTGCTGACGCGCTCCAGCACTTCATGGACGTTGCACATCGCCAGCGATGGCAGCTTGTTCGAGCCGAGCATGCGGTCCACCAGGTTCCGAAGGCGGTCGGCTTCTTCGATGATGACGTTGGTGTAGTCCTTGAGGCTTTCTTCCGGCAGTTCGCGGGCGAGCAACTGCGCCGCGCCACGAATCCCGCCGAGGGGGTTCTTGATCTCGTGGGCCAGGCCACGCACCAGCATCTTGCTGGTTTCCTGCTTGGACAGTTGCGCCTCTTCCTTGGTGATGCGCAGCAAGCGATCACGCGGGTGGACTTCCAGCAGCAGCAGGGTGGCGCCGTTGTTCAGGATCGGTGTAACCGCGTAGTCCACGGTCAGGGTCTGGCCCGTCAGCGCGGTGAGCATCGCTTCGCGCTTGGTGAACGGATGGGCCTGTTCCACCGCCTGGCGCAAGGAATTGAGCGCTTCGGCGGATTCGGTGAACAACTCGCTGATGAACTGCCCGTGGCTGCGCTGGCCACTGACGGCCAGGAGCATCTCTGCCGCCGGGTTCATGTACTCGAGGCGCAGTTCGGCGTCGAGCAGGATGGTCGCGGTAGTGAGGTTGTCGAGCAGCAAGCGGTGTAGTGCGTCGCTAATGGTCATCAGGACCTCTTTTGGAGCGTAGCAACTGGGGACCGGTCCCAAATTGCGCGCGCGATTGATGCGCTATTGCCAGGAAAATGCAAAAACCAAACCAAGGCTCCGAAAAGAAGCGTTTAGAGCCTCAAAAGGGTGTTTTTCGCCCTGTCGCGTGGCGTTCTGCCAGCTTTTTCGGGTACTTTCGAACCAAAATGGGTTTAAAAACTGAGTAGCGTGCAATGGATTGCACCAATATAGTGCGCCAGCCTGAGCAGCATCAGAAGAACGGCAAGATGCTGCTTTTTTCTTCTTCAGGTTTTTCGGCGAGGGGACACTCGGGGCGTTGACCGTAATCGGCCAGGGCGCAGGGTTTGATGCGGCGCTTTTGCGCCAGGGACATGCGTTGCATGTGGAAGGGCTGGTTGGCGGTGCGTTCGACGATGCGGTCCTGCTCATCGAGGATTTCTACCGCCAGGTGATGCGTGCCTCGATCGATGTTGCTCAAGGCAAACACCGGGCTCGGCCCCGGCGCGCCTGTTGGCTGGCCATCGAGCAACAGGCGATAGCGGTGGCCCTTTTTCAGGCCGGGTTCGCTGGTGACGCTGACGATCAGTTCGCCTGCGGTGCTGCGAATCGTCGCGTCCGGCTCGGGTATCAACAGTCGGAGCATTTCGTAATGAAACAGGGGCTCGGGCCGGGCTTCGGGCTCGGGCGCCGAGGTTGTGCTCGGGGGCGGCGTCGACATCCGGTTGCTGGGTGGCAGTTGGACTTTCTTCGCATTGCCGGGGCGCGGCTGATCGGTGAAGACGCGATTACCCTGGGCATCGATGTAGGTGTAGACCTGCGCCACCCCAGGCAGCGCCGCCAGTGCCAGGCTGAGCGCGAGCAACCAGCGGATCATGGCTGGTGCACCCGCTGTACGGTGAAGGTCACGGTCTCGCTTTGTTGCACGAGGGTATCCCCGTCGATGACTTGAACCGCCAGGCTGTGCTCGCCTCGATCGATGTTCATCAATTGCAGGCGCGGCACGTTGGACGGCTGGCCGTAGGGTTGGCCGTCCAGCAACAACCGGAACAGATGCGGGCTCTGCAGGCGCGGTTGTGCCCGGACGCCAACGGTGAAAGTGCCATTGTTGGCGCGCAGGGCTTCGTCGGTGGGGATGTCCGTCAGTTCCAATATCTCGTAGGCATTGCGCGGCTCGTCGCTGTTGGCGGGGGCTGGTGGTGTGTTCGGGCTGGCTGGGGATTGGCGTTCGATGCTGTTGAGCGGCGGCAACTCCACCGTCTGGGCCGGTACGCCTTGGGGCGGCTGGTTGCTGTAGGCGGTGTTGCCCTCGGCGTCGGTGTACTTGTAGATCTGCGCGGCGGCGGGCAGTGCCAACAGCAACAACAGGATGATTGGAAAACCACGACCCATGGAAAATCGACCGAAAACTAAAAGTGATGGGTTGCAGCATAGGTCAGGGCGGAGGGTTGGCCCAAGTTGTTGTGTTACATGCGCCTCCTGTGGGAGCGGGCTTGCTCGCGAATGCGGTGTGTCAGCTTGCATCGGTATCGACTGTGCCGCCGCCTTCGCGAGCAGGCTCGCTCCCACAGGGGATCTGCTGTGAGCGCAAATCTTGTGCCCGATGCAGAGCCACTGTGGGAGCGAGCCTGCTCGCGAAAGCGGTATGTCAGTCACTGAGATGTTGGCTGTGCCGGCCTCATCGCGAGCAAGCCCGCTCCCACAGGAGATCTGCTGTGAACACAAATCTTGTGTCCGATGCAGAACCACTGTGGGAGCGAGCCTGCTCGCGAAAGCGGTATGTCAGTCACTGAGATGTTGGATGTGCCGGCCTCATCGCGAGCAAGCTCGCTCCCACAGGGGATCTGCTGTGAACACAACCCTTGGGCCCGATGCAGAACCATTGTGGGAGCGAGCTTGCTCGCGATAGCGGCGTGTCAGTCACAGGGATGCTGGATGTGCCGGCCTCATCGCGAGCAAGCCCGCTCCCACAGGAGATCTGCTGTGAACACAAATCTTGTGTCCGATGCAGAACCACTGTGGGAGCGAGCCTGCTCGCGAAAGCGGTATGTCAGTCACTGAGATGTTGGCTGTGCCGGCCTCATCGCGAGCAAGCTCGCTCCCACAGGAGATCTGCTGTGAACACAAATCTTGTGTCCGATGCAGAACCACTGTGGGAGCGAGCCTGCTCGCGAAAGCGGTATGTCAGTCACTGAGATGTTGGCTGTGCCGGCCTCATCGCGAGCAAGCTCGCTCCCACAGGGGAAGTGGGGTGCCTCAGGATTTTGTGGAGATACATAGCTCTCCGGTCGCCCGGATCAGGGCGAGGCGGTGTACCGGGTGCTGTTTGTTGTGGTGGGTGGCTCGGGCCAGCCATTGCGGGCACTGCGGGTCGGTGCGGTAGGGGGTGAAGTCGGCCAGTTGTTGCAGCAGGCGTTTTTGCAGTCGATCGAGCTGCGGGCGGATCTGTCCCACCAGGTCCGGGCGTGGGAGGTCCGGGGCCTTGCCTTCCAGGGCCCAGTCGGACAGGTTGATGTACTGCACCATTTTGTTGGCTTCTATCTGGGCGGCGAAAAACGCTTCCACGGTTTCGCCACTGAGCTTGTAGGCCGGCGCCTGGGCAACGGCGCCGGCAATGACTTCACGCTCGCGCTGACGGTCTTCTACCGGTTTATGGCTGTCCCATTTGCTCAACGCCACTTGATCGGCGAGGGCCAGGCGTTCGCCAATGGCGTTAAGCAACGGGGTAAGGGCTTCAGGGGCGGGAGCCGAGGCGGCTTCGGCGGTGGCGGCCAGCAGCGCGGCAGACAGGGCAAGGCAGAGCTTGAAGCGCAAAGTCATGGGCAATCTCGTCTTCTGTGGGGGAGCGCCGGGGCATCATGCACGTAACCTGCGCCCATAAAAAAGGCCTCCCGAAGGAGGCCTCTCTTTATTCACGCCGTGCGTGGCGGCGTTTACTGGATCAGCAGCTGTAGTACAGCTCGTATTCCAGTGGGTGTACGAAGGTGCGAACCTTGATTTCTTCTTCGCTTTTCAGTGCGATGTAAGCGTCGATGAAGTCATCGCTGAATACGCCGCCCTTGGTCAGGAAGGCACGGCCCTTGTCCAGCTCTTCCAGGGCTTCTTTCAAGCTGCCACACACCTGTGGAATTTCCTTGGCCTCTTCAGGCGGCAGGTCATACAGGTTTTTGTCAGCGGCATCGCCAGGGTGGATCTTGTTCTGGATACCGTCCAGACCGGCCATCATCAGTGCAGCGAAGGCCAGGTACGGGTTGGCAGCCGGATCCGGGAAGCGTGCTTCGATACGGCGGGCTTTCGGGCTGTTCACGTAAGGAATACGGATCGAGGCGGAACGGTTGCGAGCCGAGTAGGCCAGCATGACCGGGGCTTCGAAGCCTGGTACCAGACGCTTGTAGGAGTTGGTCGACGGGTTGGTGAAGCCGTTCAGGGCCTTACCGTGCTTGATGATACCGCCGATGAAGTACAGGGCAGTGTCCGACAGGCCGGCATAGCCTTCGCCGGCGAAGGTGTTCTTGCCGTCCTTGGAGATCGACATGTGAACGTGCATGCCCGAACCGTTGTCGCCGTACAGTGGCTTCGGCATGAAGGTCGCGGTGCGACCGTAGGCGTCGGCAACGTTGTGTACGCAGTACTTCAGGGTCTGGACTTCGTCAGCCTTCTTGACCAGCGTGTTGAACTTCACGCCGATTTCGTTCTGGCCGGCAGTGGCCACTTCGTGGTGGTGAACTTCGACGGTCTGGCCCATTTCTTCCAGTGCGTTGCACATGGAGGTACGGATTTCGTGGTCGAAATCGAACGGTGGAACCGGGAAGTAGCCGCCTTTGATACCTGGACGGTGGCCTTTGTTGCCGCCTTCCACGTCCTGGTCGGACATCCACGAACCTTGTTCGGAGAAGATCTTGAACATGGAGCCGGAGATATCGGACTTGAACTTGACCGAGTCGAAGATGAAGAACTCAGGCTCAGGACCGAAGAAAGCGGTGTCGCCGATACCGGTGGACTTCAGGTATTCCTCGGCGCGGTGGGCGATGGCGCGTGGGTCGCGGTCATAGCCTTGCATGGTCGAAGGTTCGATGATGTCGCAGACCAGGATCAGGGTCGGCTCTTCGGTGAACGGGTCCAGGACGGCCGTTTCGTCGTCCGGCATCAGGATCATGTCGGAGGCTTCGATGCCTTTCCAGCCGGAGATGGAGGAACCGTCGAACATCTTTCCGATTTCAAAGAATTCGTCGTCCAGCGCATCACGGGCCGGCATGGTCACGTGATGTTGAGTACCTTTGGTGTCAGTGAAGCGCAGATCAATCCACTTGACGTCATGATCTTTGATGAGTTGAACCGACTTCGACATATGTCCTCCGGGTGGCTTCGGGCGGGTAGTGGAGTGCCCTTAGATATGGGTGATGCCGGCGCGAATACTCTGCCATGGCAACCTGCCTCACAAGGGAGCAAATTGCATGCCAGTGCCCCAGCATGGGTTTTTTGCACCAAATCCACGCTTTTAAAGGCGTAAATCAAAGATTGTCAGACAATAACGCACTGCAATGTGGCGTCGCCAATCGATAATGACCTGTTTTGGTGCATGCAAAACCATCTGCACATAAACTGGTTAAACCTTGAGCAATTTCCGCTATAATCCGCGCCCCCCTTTTTCGGCTGGCCGTTCGCGCGCTGTTTTCATGAAACTAATCGTAAAAGTCTTCCCCGAGATCACCATCAAGAGCCGCCCGGTACGGATGCGTTTCATCCGCCAGTTGGCCAAGAACATCCGCGCCGTGCTCCGAGACCTGGACCCGGCCGTGGTGGTGAACGGCGTGTGGGACAACCTCGAGCTGGAAACCCGTGTCAGCGAACCCAAGGTCCTGAAGGAAATGACCGAGCGCCTGAGCTGCATGCCGGGCATCGCGCATTTCCTGCAAGTCGACGAATACCCGCTGGGGGATTTCGACGACATCCTCGCCAAGTGCATGCTCCATTATGGTGATGCCCTGGCCGGCAAGATTTTTTCGGTGCGCTGCAAGCGTGCCGGCAAGCACCCGTTCAGCTCGATGGATGTGGAGAAGTATGTCGGCAGCCAGTTGCGCCGACAGTGCGGCGCGGCCGGTATTTCGCTGAAAGACCCGCAGGTCGAAGTGCGCATCGAAATTCGCGACCAGCGGCTGTTCGTGATCCACAGCCAGCACAACAGCATCGGCGGTTACCCGCTGGGTTCGCTGGAGCAGACCCTGGTGTTGATGTCCGGCGGTTTCGACTCCACGGTGGCCGCCTACCAGATCATGCGTCGCGGCTTGATGAGCCATTTCTGCTTCTTCAACCTCGGCGGACGTGCCCATGAACTGGGCGTGATGGAAGTGGCGCACTTCATCTGGAAGAAGTACGGCAGCTCCCAGCGCGTGTTATTTGTGAGTGTGCCGTTCGAAGAAGTCCTGGGCGAGATTCTCGGCAAAGTCGATAACAGTCATATGGGCGTCATTTTGAAGCGTATGATGTTGCGCGCCGCTTCACGAATTGCCGACCGCCTGCAAATCGATGCACTGGTGACCGGCGAGGCGATCTCCCAGGTGTCGAGCCAGACGCTGCCGAACCTGTCGGTGATCGACTGCGTGACCGAGAAGTTGGTCTTGCGGCCGCTGATTGCCAGCCACAAGCAGGACATCATCGACCAGGCCAATGAAATCGGCACCGCCGAGTTTGCCCGGCACATGCCGGAGTACTGCGGCGTCATCTCGGTCAATCCGAAGACGGCGGCCAAGCGCGGGCGGGTGGAGCACGAAGAGAAAGAATTCGACATGGCGGTGCTCGAGCGTGCGCTCGAAAACGCCAGGCTGGTGCCAATCGATCGAGTCATCGATGAGTTGGGCCAGAACATTCAGATTGAAGAAGTCGGCGAAGCGCTGGCCGGTCAGATCATCATCGACATCCGTCACCCGGACGACGCTGAAGACGACCCGCTGAGTATCGCCGGCATCGAGGTAAAAACGATGCCGTTCTATGCCGTGAACGCGCGTTTCAAGGAACTGGACCCTACTCGCCAGTACCTGCTGTATTGCGACAAAGGCGTGATGAGTCGCCTGCATGCCCACCATTTGCTCAGTGAGGGGCATGCCAATGTGCGCGTTTATCGACCGAGCTAAGTGCCCGGGGCTGTTTGCCTGTGGCCTGCGTCACCGGCCCCCCGACGCCGCCGACAGGCTGTAACGGCCTTGTCGGACTCAACGTAAATCGCTGCCACGACCTGTCAGCACACCGAATCCTCTGATCGAGATACACAAGTGATCGAAAATCTACGCAACATCGCCATCATTGCTCACGTTGACCATGGTAAGACCACCCTGGTAGACAAACTCTTGCGTCAATCCGGCACCCTGGAGCGCAACGAGCTCAACGACGAGCGCGTGATGGACTCCAACGACCAGGAAAAAGAGCGCGGTATTACCATCCTGGCGAAAAACACCGCCATCAACTGGAATGGCTACCACATCAACATCGTGGACACCCCGGGCCACGCCGACTTCGGTGGTGAAGTAGAGCGCGTGATGTCGATGGTTGACTCCGTGCTGCTGCTGGTTGATGCCCAGGACGGCCCTATGCCGCAAACCCGCTTCGTGACCAAGAAGGCTTTCGAAGCCGGCCTGCGTCCGATCGTGGTCATCAACAAGGTTGACCGTCCAGGCGCGCGTCCGGACTGGGTTCTGGACCAGATCTTCGACCTGTTCGACAACCTGGGTGCCACCGAAGAACAGCTGGACTTCAAAGTCGTCTACGCCTCGGCCCTGAACGGTATTGCCGGTCTGGACCACACCGCCATGGCTGAAGACATGACCCCGCTGTACCAGTCGATCGTCGACGACGTACCAGCACCGAAAGTCGACCGTGACGGTCCGTTCCAGATGCAGATCTCGGCACTGGACTACAACAGCTTCCTGGGTGTGATCGGTGTTGGCCGTATCGCCCGTGGTCGCATCAAGCCGAACACCCCGGTGGTTGCCATCGACGCCGACGGCAAGAAGCGCAACGGTCGTATCCTCAAGCTGATGGGTCACCACGGCCTGCACCGCATCGACGTTGAAGAAGCTGCAGCCGGCGACATCGTCTGCATCAGCGGCTTCGAGCAACTGTTCATCTCCGACACCCTGTGCGACCCACTGAACGTCGAAGCGATGAAGCCGTTGACCGTCGACGAGCCAACCGTTTCCATGACCTTCCAGGTCAACGACTCGCCATTCTGCGGTAAAGAAGGCAAGTTCGTGACCAGCCGTAACATCAAGGAACGCCTGGACAAAGAGCTGCTCTACAACGTTGCCCTGCGCGTTGAAGAAGGCGACTCGGCCGACAAGTTCAAGGTCTCCGGCCGTGGCGAGCTGCACCTCTCGGTACTGATCGAAACCATGCGTCGTGAAGGTTTCGAAATGGGCGTGGGCCGTCCTGAAGTGATCATCCGCATGGTTGATGGCGTCAAGCACGAACCGTACGAAAACGTGACCATCGACCTGCCGGAAGAATCCCAGGGCGCGATCATGGAGCAAATGGGCCTGCGTAAAGGCGACCTGACCAACATGGTTCCGGATGGCAAGGGCCGTGTGCGCCTTGAGTACAACATCCCGGCTCGTGGCCTGATCGGTTTCCGTAACGAGTTCCTGACCCTGACCTCCGGTGGCGGCATCCTGACTTCGATCTTCGATCGTTACGACGTGATGAAGTCCGGTGACATGTCCGGCCGTCAGAACGGTGTCCTGGTATCGGTTGCGACCGGCAAGGCCCTGACCTACTCGCTGGAAACCCTGCAAGCGCGCGGCAAGCTGTTCGTCGAGCACGGCCAGGATATCTACGAAGGTCAAATCGTCGGCCTGAACAGCCGCGACAACGACCTGGGCGTGAACCCAACCAAAGGCAAGAAGCTCGACAACATGCGTGCTTCGGGCAAGGACGAAACCATCGCCCTGGTTCCGCCGGTCAAGTTCACCCTGGAGCAAGCGCTGGAGTTCGTGCAGGAAGACGAACTGTGTGAAGTGACGCCTAAGTCGATTCGCCTGCGTAAGAAAATCCTTGGCGAAAGCGAGCGTACCCGCGCTGCCAAGAAAAGCGGCAACTGAGTTTCGACTTAGTTAGCGGCTAAAAAAACGCCCCCGGTCGTGAGATCGGGGGCGTTTTTTTATGCCTGGGTTTTGTGTGTCGCTTGTCAGGGCCCTATCGCGAGCAAGCTCGCTCCCACAGTGGATTTGCGGTGGATACGGATTTTGTGTCCGACATAAATCTACTGTGGGAGCGAGCTTGCTCGCGATGACGGTGGCTCAGACGCCGCTGAGCCATTTGGTCAGAATTTGTCCAGCGTCCGCGGATTACGCTCGCGCTCCACTTCCTTGGGCTTGTAGGCGCAATAGCCTGGCCGTGGTCCAACCCGCGGATGGTTGCGGCAGGTGTCCGGGCGTTTCTCGTAAATGGTGCACAACCGGCTCTTGCGATCCAGATAAAGGCAATCGTTGTTGCTCATGCGCTGGAGCGTGAAGATCTCGGATTTCTGGTTGTAGCGCTCGACGATCCCTTCCTTTTGCAGGCGCTTGGCGATGTTCTTCGGCGGGTCGCCCAGTTCGAACTCATCGACGATGCCGATGCGGATCAGGTCCTTGATCTTGACCTCCACCGGCAGCGTGCAGCAGCTCGACACGCAGGAACCGCACATCGGGGCAGAGTACTTGGCCCAGGTATCGAGTCGGTCGATCTCCGCGGCGGCGATCAGGTTGGGCTTCATCATCACGGTTTACCAGCATGCATCAGGGCGCGCGATCATACCGGGACTGGTGAAATTTTGAACGACCATCCGCCAGTTTTTTTTCATTCCGGCCAAACCCGCCCGGATCGGCACGGCCCCTGCATTCATTCGACCATCCGGCAATTTCATGGCGGCGATTCTCCGACACTCGGGGAAATCCACCGAACCAAGAGCCTGTACCGTCTGTCAGACCGACTAGGCTCAGACAATTCCATGCTCGTTCGAGGTCTCATCAATGACTCAAGAACCACTTGTTCGCGAAGCCGAAGTTGCGGCATTTCGCGACGCCGTGTTGACCAAACTCACTTATGCCGTCGGCAAGGACCCGGATCATGCGTTTGATCACGACTGGTTCGAAGCCATTGCCCTCGCTGCCCGCGACCACATGGTCGAACACTGGATGGATCACACGCGACAGATCTACCGCAAGGGTCAGAAGCGCGTCTATTACCTCTCCCTGGAATTCCTCATCGGTCGCTTGCTCTACGACAGCCTGAGCAACCTCGGCCTGCTGGACACGGCGCGCGAGGCCCTGACCGAGCTGGGCGTGGACCTGGAACGTATCCGCTTGCTCGAGCCGGATGCGGCATTGGGCAACGGCGGTCTTGGCCGCTTGGCCGCGTGTTTCATGGAAAGCATGTCGACCCTGGGCATTGCCGGCCATGGCTACGGCATCCGTTACGAGCACGGCCTGTTCCGCCAGGCGATTGTCGACGGCTGGCAGCAGGAGCAGACCGAACACTGGCTGGATTTCGGCAACCCGTGGGAGTTCGAGCGGCCGGAGGTGGTCTACCCGATCGGCTTTGGCGGCAGCGTCGAGACCGTCACCGATGACGCCGGCAAGACCCGGCAAGTCTGGACGCCGGGCGAAACCGTGCGGGCCATTGCCTATGACACGCCGGTGGTGGGTTGGCGCGGTGCCAGCGTCAATACCCTGCGCCTGTGGCGTGCCCGAGCCGTGGAAGACCTGCACCTGGAGCGCTTCAATGCCGGCGACCACTTGGGCGCGGTAGCTGAAGTGGCCCGGGCCGAAAGTATTTCCCGCGTGCTGTACCCGGCCGACAGCACCGAGGCCGGTCAGGAGCTGCGTCTGCGTCAGGAATACTTCTTCGTCGCCGCCTCGCTGCAAGACCTGCTGCGCCGGCATCGCAACATGCACACCTCGGTACTGACCCTGGGCGATCACGCCGCAATCCAGCTCAACGACACTCACCCGTCCATTGCCGTGGCCGAGCTGATGCGGCAATTGGTGGACGTCTACGACGTGGCTTGGGACGCGGCCTGGCAGATCACCCAGGACACGCTGTCCTACACCAACCACACGCTGCTGCCCGAAGCCCTGGAAACCTGGCCGGTGGGGTTGATGGAGCGCATGTTGCCCCGGCACATGCAGATCATCTACCTGATCAATGCCCAGCACATCGATTCACTGCGGGCCAAGGGCGTGCACGATTTCGATGTGCTGCGCTCGGTGTCGCTGATCGAAGAAGACAATGGCCGCCGGGTGCGCATGGGCAACCTGGCGTTCCTTGGTTCCCATAGCGTCAACGGCGTGTCCGGGTTGCATACCCAACTGATGCGCAGCACGGTGTTTTCCGAGTTGCACAAGCTCTATCCGGATCGGATCAACAACAAGACCAACGGCATCACCTTCCGCCGCTGGTTGTTCCAGGCCAACTCCGAATTGACCTCGATGATGGTCGATGCCCTCGGCCCAAGCGTGCTCGACAACCCCGAGGAGCGCTTGATCGAACTGGAACCGTTTGCCGACAAGCCGGCGTTTCGCAAGCAGTTCGCCGAGCAGCGCCTGCACAGCAAGAAGGCCCTGGCCTACTTGATCCACGAGCGGTTGGGGATTGCCGTGAACCCGGCGGCGATGTTCGACGTGCAGGTCAAGCGGATCCACGAGTACAAGCGCCAGTTGCTCAACCTGATGCACACCGTGGCGCTGTACCAGGCGATCCGTGCCGAGCCGGAAGTGGACTGGGTGCCGCGGGTGAAGATCTTCGCCGGCAAGGCCGCCGCCAGTTACCACCAGGCCAAGCTGATCATCAAGCTGACCAACGACATCGCCCGGGTGGTGAACAACGACCCGACCGTGCGCGGCTTGCTCAAAGTGGTGTTCCTGCCCAACTACAACGTCAGCCTGGCCGAAAGCATCATTCCGGCGGCGGACCTGTCGGAGCAGATCTCCACGGCCGGTTTCGAAGCGTCGGGCACCAGCAACATGAAGTTCGGCCTCAACGGCGCGCTGACCATCGGCACCATGGACGGCGCCAACGTGGAGATGCATGAGCGCGTCGGCGGTGAGCACATGTTCATCTTCGGCCTGACCGCCGAGCAGGTGGAGGCCCGCAAGCAAAACGGCGAATTCAGCGCCGCGCCGGACATCGCCGCGTCCCATCGACTCAACGACGTGTTGCAGGCGATTCGCGGCGGAGTGTTCTCGCCAGATGATCCGATGCGCTACGTCGGGCTCGTGGACTCGTTGGTGGACTACGACCGCTTCCTGGTGTGCGCCGACTTCGACGCGTACTGGAACGCCCAGGTCAAGGTCGAAGAGCGTTGGCACGACTCCAAGCAATGGTGGCGTTCGGCAGTGCTCAACACCGCGCGGATGGGCTGGTTCTCTTCGGACCGGACCATCCGTGAGTACGCGACCGACATCTGGAAAGCCCTGGAGTAGCATTTGCTGTAAGAAATGTGAGCGAAGCCCAACGGCAGTTGGGCTTCGTCGATATACTAGGCGCCAGTTTCGCCGGGCTGGGGTGTGGCCGGGCTCAGTTAATGGCACGCCGACAATCCAATGTGGGGAGCGGGCTGTGTGGGAGCAAGGCTTGCCCGCGATGAAAACGCCGCGGTCTCTTGAGGACCGCAGCGCCTGGATCGCGAGCAAGCTTTGCTC